>MFGX01000021.1:3858-10639 GCA_001778455.1 Candidatus Fraserbacteria bacterium RBG_16_55_9
TTCTCTACATTCGCGAAGACCGTCCAGTAGAGGTCAGGCATGAGGTGCCCCAATCAGGAGGTCAATGATGGAGGATCTGAGATAGGAAGAGCTTGGTTCGCTCGTGTTCGGGCGCTGTAAAGAAGTCTACCGGGGCAGCTGCTTCTACGATGCGACCTTCATCGAAGAATGCGATGCGATCGGCCACTTCACGAGCGAAGCCCATCTCATGAGTGATGACGATCATGGTCATGCCACTGGCTGCTAGCTCTCCCATAACGTCGAGAACTTCTTTGATCATTTCGGGATCGAGCGCCGACGTCGGCTCATCGAAGAGCATGATCTTGGGTTGCATGGCCAGGGCTCTCGCGATAGCCACGCGCTGCTGCTGCCCGCCGGAGAGCTGCCCTGGATATTTTTGAGCCTGCTCGGGGATCCCGACGCGTTCGAGAAGTTCCAACGCCTGCTTCTCGGCATCTGAGCGCTTCACCTTTCGTGCCCAAATAGGCGCGAGCGTGATGTTCTCAAACACAGTCAGATGCGGGAAGAGGTTGAACTGCTGGAAGACCATTCCGATCTCGCGACGGATGGCCTCGATGTTGCGGAGATCGTTGGTGAGCTCTATGCCGTCCACGGCAATGCGCCCGCGTTGATGTTCCTCCAGGCGGTTGATGATGCGGATGAAGGTTGATTTGCCGGAGCCCGAAGGCCCGCAAATTACAAGAACCTCGCCACGCGACACGGTGAGATGAACTCCCCGCAGCACATGGAAATTCCCAAACCACTTGTGTACGTCTTCGGCAACGATGATCGGATCGCTCATTCGGGTTTCAACGCAGTCCATTCTATCAAGGGGAGCCGATGGGCGTCTAGCGTTCGCCAACGCCCAGGGCCTTCTCGAGTCTCCGGCTCATCCGAGACAGAAAGTATGTAAAGAGCCAATAGACGAAAGCAATGAAGAGCAGTACCTCGCGGTCTCGCCCCAGCCAGTCGGGATTGGCCAGAATGCTCTTGGCCATTCCGAAGAGATCCAGCAGGCTGGCCACGAAGACGAGCGCAGTGTCTTTGAACAGACTGATGAATTGCCCGACATTCGCCGGGATGACGACCCGAAGCGCCTGGGGCAAGACGATGAAGAACGTTGTAAGCATGCCGCTCAGTCCCACGGCCTTGGCCGCCTCGATCTGGCCTCGGGGCACGGCTTGCAGCCCGCCGCGGACGTTCTCCGCAATGTACGCTGAGGTGAAGAGAGCAAAGGCGACCATGGCCCGAAGCGCCTGATCCACTCGAACTTGGGCGGGCAGGAAGAGTGGGAGCATAATGCTGGTCATGAAAATCACGGTGATCAGCGGCACGCCGCGAACGACCTCAATGTAGAGGATCGAGATCCAGCGAATCACGGGAAGAGAGCTCTGTCGTCCCAGAGCGAGCAAGACCCCCAAGGGAAACGAGCTCGCGATGCCGACGATCGCCAGCATGAATGTGAGCATGAGTCCGCCCCATTGATTCGTCCCTACGGGCGACAGGAGCGGGTTATTGGGCAAGCCTCCCAGGAATAAAACAACGATCAGAGGAGAGAGAGCCCAGAGGATGATCACGTCTTTTCGCCAGGATTTCCGCTCTCGAAGCAACCACCCTATGCTCAGTCCACCGAACAACCCCAACACAGCGCCAAGGATCCAGAGTCTCTCCATCCAGCTGAAAGGGAGGAGTAGGAGCAGAATTGCCCCGGAGCCTACGATGAGGGCTGCTTCACGCGCTAGTCGCCCCCAAAGACCTCCACTCAAGCCCAGAAGCAGGAGAATCCAGTAGACGCAGACCCAGACGCGCCAAACATCCTTCATCGGGTAGATCCCCACCAGGAAGAGTTTTAGGTTCGCGGGGATGGCGTCCCAGCGGGCATGCCAGAGGACCCACTCCAGCGTCGGGTGCAGAGTAAGATATAGAAACACCACGGCCAGAAAGGTGAGGAGCGCGTTGTACCGCGTGCTAAAGAGGTTATCCTTGAGCCAACGCAAGGGACCTATTCGCAGCATGGGCGGAGGAAGGATCTCTCTATTTTGCATGCTAGTGCTCCACCAGGCGAATCCTGCGGTTGTACCAGTTCGAGAAGGCAGACGTGATCAAGCTCATGATCAAATAGCTACCCATGATGAACAGGATCATCTCAATAGCGCGGCCACTCTGGTTAATGATGGTGTTGGCTACGCTGAAGAGATCAGGGTAGCCGACGGCCACGGCCAAGCTGGAATTCTTGGCCAGGTTGAGGTACTGGCTCGTGATGGGAGGGATGATGACTCGAAGCGCTTGGGGGAAGATGACCAGCCGTAGTACTTGAAGGTTATTGAGCGCCAAAGCCCGGGCAGCCTCCTTCTGACCCTTGGAGACCGCGAGGATCCCTCCGCGAACGATCTCTGCTATGAAGGCTCCTGTATAGACGACCAGCCCTGTTAGGAGCGCAGCGAACTCGGGCGTGAATTGCAGACCTCCTTCGAAGTTGAATCGCGACAAGACAGGGACCTCCCAGGCGATGGGTGACCTAGGCAAGAGGAACCAACCCAGTGCCGAAGTTCCTAGAAACGTGATCAACGCCCAGGCGGAGGGGAAGCCGGGCCGCTGCACCCGCTGCAGGTACCTCCGTCTGCCGACATACACAGCACAAGCGAGGACCAGGCCGGCCACCAGAAAATAGCTCCACGATGAAAAATGCTCTGTCAGGTGTGGTACAGGCAGTGCCAACCCTCGCTGACTCAGGTAGATCGGCCCCGGAAGCTCAAGGCTATCATGCACGTTCGGGAGCTTTAGAAACGTCGCTGTGTACCAGAAGAAGAGTTGGACCACGAGGGGTGTGTTTCGGATCGTCTCGATGTAGACGCTAGCCATCTTGCAGACGAGCCAGTTGGTCGATAGCCGCGCCACACCGGCAACTAGACCCAAGATCGTGGCAAGCAGAATGCCGATCCCGATGACTCGTAAGGTATTCACGATGCCCACCCAAAAGGCGTAGCCGTAGCTGTCTGTGGACTCAAACGAGATGCCTTCAGAGATTCTGAAGCCTGCAGTGAGATGAAGGAAATCAAATCCAACGTGGATGCCCGTGCGCCCCAGGTTGCGGCTCAAGTTCGTGTAGAACCAGTTGGCGACAAGAACGAGCGTGATGACGAAGATCACTTGGGCGAGAATTCGAAGGACGCGAACGTCACGCCAAAGCGGAATAACCGTTTGTGGAGCAGGCATTTGAGATGAAGAGGGGGCGCAGTCCCGCTTGTCGAACTGCACCCCCTCTTGGATTCGTTTCGGTTTGGTTTAGCGGAACGGAGGCGAGTAGAGCAAGCCACCGTTGGTATACAGGGCGTTTAGACTCCCGTCACGCGGCAACTGCAGGGGTGTCAGGTTTCGGGCGTAGATCTCACCGTAGTTGCCCGTGCTCTTTAAAACGTTGACACACCAGGCGTTGGCCAAGCCGAACTTTGTGCCGAAGTCGCCTTCCACGCCCAGGAGGCGGCGCACTTCAGGAGAGCTGCTGCTGATCTGGTCGCCCACGTTGCCGGAGGTGACTCCCAGCTCTTCGGCAGCGATGGTGCAGAAGACCGTCCAGGTCACGATATCAAGCCATTGGTCGTCACCGTGGCGAACGACGGGCCCAAGGGGCTCTTTGGAGATGAGGTCCGCCAAAATCTTGTGATCTGCGGGATTTGAGAGAGTCGTCCGGACGGCGGCCAGCTGAGAGGCGTCCGTCGTCAGCGCATCGCAGCGACCTTGATCATACGCTTGATCTCGAGTCGTGCTGTCCGGGAAGACGAGTGGGTTGATCGTGATGTTGAGTCGGCGGGCCAAGTCGGCTAAGTTCTGCTCGGTGGTTGTACCTTGCAGGACGCAGACTGTGGCTCCGTTCAGGTCTGTTAGGGTGTTGATGCTGGAACTCGCGCGGACCATGAAGCCTTGACCGTCATAGAAGGTCGTCGGGGCGAAGTTCGTCTTGAGATCTACATCTCGAAGGAAGGTCCAGGTCGTGTTGCGGCTCAAGACGTCGATCTCGCCTGTGGAGAGCGCGGTGAACCGAGCTGCCGCCGAAAGAGGCCGGAATTCGACGGCGTTCGGATCGCCGAGGACTGCCGCAGCCACCGCACGGCAGTAGTCAATGTCAAAGCCGCTGAAATTGCCTTGTTGATCCACAAATCCGAATCCGGGAACTGCGTTGTTGACACCGCAGATCAGCTTGCCACGGCCCTTGACCACGTCAAGGGTACCTCCGCCTTGTCCGATGCTCATCAAGGGCATCAGGAACGCCACAAGAGACACAACCGCAAGGACCTTGAAGGTGTTACGCATGTTTGGCCTCCTCTTTTTGAATTCTGAAGCGGATGATAGCCGAAATCGAGCGCCGTTTGCAAATCGGCTTACTCCCATCGGAACGCCTTTGAGGAGACGAAGGCGCAGATCGCGAAGAATACCGTCAGAACGAGGATGTTCGGCCAGCTCGCTCCCAAACCTCTCCCCAACCAGGCATCCCTGAGGAGGTTGACTACGTAGGTCAGAGGGATGAACTGCGCAATATGTCGCATAAAGGGAGTCAGAAGATCCAGGGGGATGGCAGCTCCGCTGAGGAAGATCATGGAGAAGAAGACGGTGGTGTTTACGGAATAGGTAATTCGAGCCGTCTTGAAGAGGCTGCCGATAAGAAATCCAAACGAGAAGAAGCTGAGCGCTCCCAGGGTGAACGCCCCCACCATAGAGTACGGATCTCCGGCAATCTTGAGCCCGAAGGGACGAGCGATGAGCATGAGTAGTAAGGCGCTGATCATCGTCATCGCATAGACCACAAGCACTTGGGAGGCCAAGACGGCACCGGGCCGAAGGGGCGTCACCCGAAAGCGTCTTAAGATGCCGCGCTCGCGGTAGCTCGACAGCACTCCGCCGATGATGTAGATGGCGTTGGATGCAATCCCAATCGCGATGAAGCCGGGGACCATTTCGTCCACGGTGGCCACGTTTCCGAAGACCACCGAGGGGTCATTGCGAAAGATGGCTTGGAAGAGAATGAGCAACATGGGCAAGAAGATGAAGGTGAAGAAGACGGCCTGCCACTCCCGGATGAAGAGTTTGGTCTCTGCCCATGTCAATTGAAGAAAGCCCCTCATTCGCGTAGCGCCCTCCCGGTGAGCGTCAGGAAGACATCTTCCAGCGTTGCCCGTTGCACGTGCAGATCATGAAGAGACCAGCCGCTTACGTCCGCTCTCTTGATGAGTTCGAGAAGCACTTTGCTACTCTGAGAGCTGTAGAGAGCCACTTGGCTGTCGATGCGCTCCACTCGGCTGACGTGAGGGATCTCTTGGAAGCAATCGACGTCGTAGGGATCTTCTAGCGTGAAAAGAATGCGATTCTCGCCGCCCAGGCTGGCGATCAAATCGGCTGGGCTGTCCAGAGCGAGAATGCGGCCATGATCGAGGATGGCTACCCGATCACAGAGTTGCTCTGCTTCCTCCATGTAGTGGGTGGTGAGGAAGACCGTCTTGCCCCGGTCTCGGATCTCTTTGATGAGTTGCCACATGGCACGCCGAGCTTGCGGATCTAGTCCCGTCGTCAGCTCGTCGAGGAAGAGGATCTCCGGATCGTGGACCAGGGCAAGCGCGATGTGGAGCCTTTGCTTCTGGCCCCCCGAGAGGGTGTGATAGTAGCTGCTCATCTTGTCTGCCAGGCCCAGAGGCTCGATGAGCTTCTCCCAGTCGTCCGCCCAAGGGCTGCGTGCCCGATAGAAGCTGGCGAAAAGTTTCAAAGCTTCGCGCACCCGAATGCGTTCATAGAGCGCCGTGGCTTGAAGCTGCACGCCGATCCGTTCACGGAGCTCATAGCCCTCTCGCTGAGGGTCGAGCCCCAGGACACGAATCGTACCGCCATCGGGATTTCTTAAACCCTCGATGCACTCGATGGTGGTGGTCTTCCCCGCACCGTTGGGGCCGAGCATCCCGAAGATCTCTCCCGCTCCAACGTCGAAGTCGATGCGGTCGACCGCGCGCACGCTGGAATAGTTCTTAATGAGTCCTTCAACGGAGATGGCTTTCATGGCCGCTTCCTGATTGCCCGTGCCTTCCATTATTGCGGAAATCTCTCTATGAGCCAACTGCGGCCTCAAGCGGGGGGCCCTTCCCAAGAAGCGGGGTCCTCCAGTGGTTCAATATGAATCGTGATGCTGGCTTCTCGTAGAGCGTTCTTCATCTCTGCCTCGATCACCTCGCAGAGATCGTGGATTTCTTGAACGGTATGATTCCCCGGAACGAGCAGGTGAAAATCCACGAAACGCTTGGCGCCAGCCCGGCGTGTGCGCAATTGGTGGTACATCATTCCTCGATTCCCATGCCGATTCAAGATCTCTTGAATGAGCTGCATCTCGTCGGGTGGAAGTGCGTAGTCCATGAGGCCTTGGAGGGATCTCCCGAGGAGTCCGATCCCGGAGAGGACGATGCTCAAGGCCACCGCAAACGCGATGAGTGAGTCCAGCCAGGACCAGTGAACGAGCATCCCTATTGCCAGTCCGCCCACCACGCCCACGGTCGTCCAGACGTCGGTCAAGATGTGTTTGCCATGGGCTTCGAGAGTGATGGACTCATGCTGCCTGGATGCGGAGAGTAGCACGCGAGCTACGGCGAAATTCATGAGGGCTGCTGCCACAGCGATCGCTAGGCCCAAGGGGAGTTGTTCCAACGGAATCGGGTTAAAGAGGCGCATCCAGGCTTGGTAAGAGATCCCAACGGCTGCGGCAAGGATGAGCGTTCCCTCGACGCCACTTGAGAAATATTCGGCT
>MFGX01000022.1:0-270 GCA_001778455.1 Candidatus Fraserbacteria bacterium RBG_16_55_9
AAGGTAAAGACCAGTCCGATTAAGGCGAGAGTGATCTTCCCTTTCATGGGTTGCCCTCCTTTTCTCTTTGAATCTAGCACAAGAGAGCGGAGGATGTCAAACAAAGGGGCCTTTCTCTGGCGGACTTAGGTGGGCAAACGGGTGGCGATTCCTAGCGGATTTCCGAAGCTAGTGTGGAGAGACCTTTTTTCACAGCAGGGATCGGATCTTCTCCATAGAGAGTTTAACTTCAGATTCCACCCATGAAAAGCCGGTTGGCAAGTGACCACT
>MFGX01000022.1:374-473 GCA_001778455.1 Candidatus Fraserbacteria bacterium RBG_16_55_9
CCCAGCGTGGTGATTAACAATACTTGACTTCCGCTCTGAGGCGTGTTAACATGCATTCGCGGGTCCGAGACCACCGAAGGGTGGGGGTAGGATCTGCTT
>MFGX01000022.1:486-3057 GCA_001778455.1 Candidatus Fraserbacteria bacterium RBG_16_55_9
CCTCACCTGATCACACCATCGGGGTCTTTCAAGTTTGCTTCTAGGGCTAGAATAGGCTTCAAACGGTTAAACGCTTTATCTAAGCCGTATTTACTTTTGGAAGCCAGGGGCCGCTCTCTACGCAATAGCGCATAAGCAGCAAAGTCTACGAGCTGCAGAAAGTAAGATTGCTGTGACTTCTTGAAGAATGGATCTTCTAAGATGCGGTGCACTGGGATATTCTTTGTCGCAGGGTTATGTTTCCGTAATCTGCGTATAGTCTTGGTGTATGCGCCCTCGTTTCCTTCATCACAAATCAAAATTCCATAGGTATTCCACTTCTTCAACGCCGTATTGATGCGGTTGATCAACCGTTCAAAAGCCCACTCACTTTGCTCTATCGGAAGCGCAACGTTAAAGAGCTTGGCTTCGGGCAAAGTGGTCATAAACTCTAGGGTCTTACCAAAAATCGCACAGCGTCGGCCTTTAGGAATCACACGGTCAGCTATCCTGCCACGGCCAGAAACAAACTTCCAGGCATGGAGTTCAACACTCAAATATATGCCTTCGTTCTTCTTTAATTCTCTTCGGAATTTGATGACTTCATCGAGTGTAAGGTTCCATAAGTCACCATCGGTCGATACTGCAAGTGCAGAGAGGACCAACAGTTTCTCATCACGGGATTCATCAAGGTAGATAAAGCGCACGTTCTAATTGTGCTGCGACCCCGGAGAGCTGTCAAATACGATGCCTCGAGAGTCAATCGCAAGTGATGCTATCGTTCAAGTAAAAACTCTAGTGTTTGTGATCAAGACACGATCTGAGCTGAGAGAGAATCCGTGTAGTGCAGCCTCTTAGGGCCATTTTGCGCCAGATTCACAGTTGGGGAGTTGCTACGCACTCGGTAGATGTTTTGCTATTCAGACGAGATTTTCTGGTCGAGTGGAGCCGGCGGTCGGGATCGAACCGACGACCTGCCGCTTACGAAGCGGCTGCTCTACCAGCTGAGCTACGCCGGCGGGATTGACGCCATTTTAGCAGACCTTCAAGCGTAGATCAAACCGATCGCTCCACTTCTCATGAGCCTTTCACGGCAGGCAGACTTGTCCATCCGGCAGATCCGCAAAGGGGTGAGTCCCTGGATTCCCCTTGCCATTCTGGTTGCGTGATCTGTTGTTTCCTTGGATCGCGTTCTTGCCCTTGAAGGTCACCTGGCCTGTGAAGCGATCTCCGCTGTATCCGCAGACCGTAAGTAGGGCGCTCACACCCCAATCGGGGTGCTCCTCAATCTTGGAATCGGTGATCGTCACCTTCACCTGGTCGCCCAGGGTGAGGCCATTGCAGATTTGGAATGATTCTTCACAACCCGTGACACCATTGCTTCTCACAGTACTGGAGCTGATCTCTACCGTCGAAGAGCCTTGTATCAGGAGGCCATCGAACTCGCTCATGGAGACGGTGGAATCCACAAGGCTGATCTTCGTCGAATCTTCTGTGAACACGCCGAAGGCATTTCCGAAGAGAGTCGTCTTGTTGAGGCTAGCTTGGGCTGAGTCTTGCAATAGCAAGCCGAACTGGTTGTCGGAGAGGAGAGAATCGCTAAGATTCGCCTGAGCAGAATTCTTTACGTGGAGACCTAAGCCGTTGCCCAGGATTTGAACGGTGCTCAAAGTCGTCTTGGCTCTGCCTGTAACTTCAATTCCGCTGGGGCAGATCACTTCCGATGTCTTCACTAGGCAGGCAGTGAACTTGACTTCTGCCACAGTCAGATTCTCAAGGGCTACCGCAATCTCCGTCTGGCTCTCGATGCGGATTACGGAACGATCTGGCTCGTGACCCGTGATCCGCACTTCTTTGGGGTCTTTCCCTCTGCCCTTCAGCGTGAGGCTCTTTTTGATCGAAAGATTCTCTTCATAATTGCCGACTTCCAAACAGATTGTCGCCTCTTCTGATGCCTGATCGATCGCGCTTTGAATCGACTGACCCGCGGAGACTATCACACTGCAGCTTTGAGCCTGTGCGGGTACGGAGTCTATTCCCGGGCTTGCTCCGAGTGCCATTAGCAGGATCAGTGATCCATATCGCAAAATTCGACTGAGTATGGCTATTCGAATCACTCCCTTTTACGATGTGCTCAGCAAATGCATCTCTAAATGCGCACGGGCCTTTTGAAACAATTCCTCTGAGAATTGTACCTCTTCCTTGACCCAGATGCGGAGCGACTCCAACGCTTGATAGATCAGCATGTCCAGCCCGGAAATGACTTGAGCGCCACGGTTTTTTGCCTCTCTGAGCAGTTGCGTATATCGCGGATTGTAGATGAGATCGTACACGATCAAATGGGAGCGCAGGCAAGAAGTATCGCTCAAAGGGCACGCATCAAGCTGGGGGTGCATTCCCACGGGTGTGGCGTTCACTAAGAGCATCGCTTGGCTGATCGCTTCCGAGACCTGTAGATCGCACAATTCGAGACAGCGGAAGCCTCGAAATCCTGTCTTCGAAGCGGCTTGCTTCACCAGCTGCTCTGCCCGTGAGAGCGTTCGATTGACCAGAACCAACTCATGCACTCCAAGCTCAATCAGAGCATAGATC
>MFGX01000022.1:3089-3378 GCA_001778455.1 Candidatus Fraserbacteria bacterium RBG_16_55_9
GACTACAACTCGCCAGCCTGTCAGATTGATCCCTCGCTCTACAAGAGATCGTGTGAACCCCAGTACGTCCGTGTTGTAGCCAATCAGTTGACCTCGCTCATTCGAGATCGTGTTCACGGCACCTAACTTCTCTGCATGAGGGTCAACGGCATCGAGCAGCGAAATCACATGTTCTTTGTGCGGAATCGTGACGTTTAGACCCAGGATGCCCTCAGCATCCACCCGCTCGAGAAAATCACTCAGCTCATGTGCCCTTACGTGAAATGCTCGATAGAGATGGGGCAGCTCC
>MFGX01000022.1:3428-3615 GCA_001778455.1 Candidatus Fraserbacteria bacterium RBG_16_55_9
CGGATCTCCAATGATGCCCAACAATCTCTCACGCATGCGTTACTTGCTCTAGAAGCTCGAAGAAACCAGGAAATGAGATGTCCACCCACTCGGCTCCGCCAATCGTTGTAGTTCCACCCGCAACCAAGCCCGCCACCGAAAAAGCCATGGCGATGCGATGATCTCCATAGCTTTCGATCCGAGCGCC
>MFGX01000022.1:3623-3804 GCA_001778455.1 Candidatus Fraserbacteria bacterium RBG_16_55_9
GCTGAGAGCCAGTGACAGTCAGCCCATCGGGTTCTTCTTCGACTCGGGCTCCCATACGCCTCAAATTGTCAACCACAGCTCGAAGACGATCTGTTTCTTTCACGCGCAGCCCACCGGCACCCCGAATGATGGTCTCCCCTTCCGCTTGCGTCGCCAGCACCGCCAGCAAAGGGATCTCATC
>MFGX01000022.1:3821-4110 GCA_001778455.1 Candidatus Fraserbacteria bacterium RBG_16_55_9
CAGTTACTTCGACAGCCTTCAGAGTGGGGGGAGATTGAATGAGAAGATCTGCCACCGGTTCTCCGCTCTCCTCGCGCTCGTTTCGATATTCTATACGTCCCCCCATAGCGTGAACGCATTTTAGAAAACCCGTGCGCGTGGCGTTGACGCCGACATTTTTGATGATAAGCTCGCTCTTCGGAACCAAGGTGGCTGCGGCAATGAAAAAGGCCGCGGACGAAAGATCTCCAGGAACAGTGACTTCACAACCCTTAAGTTCGCGTCCGCCACGCACCGTAAGAGCCTCCCC
>MFGX01000022.1:4131-4945 GCA_001778455.1 Candidatus Fraserbacteria bacterium RBG_16_55_9
CATGAATGTGAGCATACGTTCGGTGTGATCGCGGCTTGGCTCAGGCTCAACCACGGTTGTTGAACCCTCTGCATAAAGCCCAGCGAGCAACACGCAGGACTTGACTTGGGCACTTGCCATGGGAAGCTCATACCGAATGCCCGAAAGCTGGCATGCCAGAATGGTGAGAGGCGCATGGCCGTCGCGGCTCTCGATTCTTGCCCCCATGCGTTCTAGGGGCTCAATGACGCGCCGCATCGGACGCCTTTGGAGGGATGCATCCCCTGTGATCATGCTTCGAAAGTTCTGACTAGAAAGAATGCCTGAGAGCAAGCGCAGGGTCGTGCCAGAGTTTCCTGCATCCAGCATCTCTTTCGGCTCCTGGAGCCCCCGAAGTCCACCGCCTTGAACCCGTATGGCGGCACTCCCACCGTTTTCTGTCTCTAGCCTCTGGATCTGAGCGCCAAGCGCACTCAAGCAGCGCGCTGTGCTCTTCACATCCTCGCCGGGAGACAGCCCCTGGATGAAGCTTGTTCCTTGGGCAATGGCCGAGAGCATGAGCGAGCGGTGGGAGATCGACTTGTCCCCGGGGACGACGATCTCTCCCTGGACTGGCCGCGCGGCGTGAATGGTTCGTTGCATTTGGCTTCAGTTTTTCGACACCGAGAGAGGCTTCTGATTGGAGAAGCCGCGCCCGACGGCCTGGGCAATCACGGCAATCTCTCGCACCATCTGAGTGAACTGCTCCGGCGTAAGAGCCTGAGTCCCATCGCTCAAGGCCATCTCCGGCTGATGATGGACTTCGACGATCAACCCATCGGCTCCAGCCGCAATC
>MFGX01000022.1:4970-5271 GCA_001778455.1 Candidatus Fraserbacteria bacterium RBG_16_55_9
GGTGGCGTATGCCAGCCGCGTGACTTGGGTCCACGATGATCGGCAGATGTGCGACTTCTTTTACGACAGGGATCACGCCTACGTCTAGAGTGAAACGCATGTGATCCGCGAAGGTCCGGATGCCGCGCTCACAGAGCACGACGCGGTGGTTCCCCTCGGACATGATGTACTCCGCTGCCATAAGGAATTCTTCCAAGGTGGCTGCCAGTCCTCGCTTGAGAAGCACGGGCTTTTCACTTTGTCCCACAGCCTTGAGCAAGGAGTAGTTCTGCATATTGCGTGCCCCGATTTGAAGAATGTC
>MFGX01000023.1:0-208 GCA_001778455.1 Candidatus Fraserbacteria bacterium RBG_16_55_9
CAACCCCTTCTATTACTATCTGTATGCACGGTTCCTGCTGACGCAACGCGAAGACGTGAGACGAGCGTTCGCTCCCCTCGGGAAAGCCTTGGAGCTAGATCCCAAATACGTGGATGCGTATGTGCTCTTGGGGGACCTGAACGTGTTCCGCGAGCATTTCGCTGAAGCGGTTGAGGCCTACGCGCAAGCTCTGCCTTTAGCCAAGAAT
>MFGX01000023.1:310-2859 GCA_001778455.1 Candidatus Fraserbacteria bacterium RBG_16_55_9
AGCGAGTGGACTCCTAGCTGAACTCATCCAATCTACAAACGAGCGAGATCCCGAGTACCCGAAAGTGTGGGCAGATGCCGGCGACGTGGAATCCTTGAATGGAAGGTATCTTATAGCTCAAGAGCGCTATCAGAAATCGCTGGCGTACGCGAAAGATAAGGCCGTGCAAGTCAAGCTCGGACGCGCCTACCTTCTCAATAAGCAACTGATCGAAGCGCAGCAGACCTTCCAAGCTGTGCTCCAGCAAGACCCCGCTTGGGCTACGGCACATCTGGGTTTAGCGGAAAGCTATCTGGCTGAGAACAAGCGAAGCGACGCCATGCGCGAATACAAACTGGCTTTCCAACAGAGTGAGCCGCTCACGTATGCAGAACGACGCCAAATTGCCTTGGATGCGATCCAGATTGAGACAAACGACCCGGAGATGCACTTGATGTTGGCAGATTTTTATTGGGAGCAAGGCGTCTTCCAAGGGGCGAAAGACGAATACCAGATTGTCCTCAAGCTTCAGCCCAACTCCGTCGCCGCGTACACGGGTCTAGGGAAAGCCTCGCTCAGCAGGCTCGAATACGACGAAGCCTTACGCGATCTGGAGACAGCCCTAAAACAAAGGCCATCGATCGAAGAGCAAGTGGCGATCTATCAATTGATCCTGCAGGTTGAACGAGGCGTTGCGGGCCCCGGGCGAAGAGTGGGCGAAGCCGGGCAGAACGCGCTCCTCCAGCTCGCTGCGGTATATTTAAGCTCAGGGGAACTCGATAAGAGTCGCAACATTCTACAAGAATTGAGTAAAGCGTACCCCACCTACCGCCCGAATGACGTAGCCCGCTTGGTTCAGCAACTGACGGGCGCCCTCGGTGATGCTCTCCCAGGACATCCCGTGACAGATCAAGGGCACCGGATCATCTCCCCGGGCGAGGCCCATCCGCCGTATAATTCGACTCCGCCCACATCCGGATGGCATTACGCCATACCGGCCCGCTGGGGTATCCACGATGGCCCCATTCCCGATGAAGTCCAGTTGCGCAATCTGGCAGGCGGCGGGGTGCTCGTCCAGTACCAGTCGAATCTACCAGCAGAAGAGCTTCAACAACTCCGCGCGTTTGTTGCGGAGTTGCGCAAAGACCAGAAGTACTGCCAGGTCGTTCTAGCGCCATACGAGCGATTGGATCAGAAGATCGTCCTCACGGCTTGGGGCCGAATAGACCGACTGGCGGGGTTTGACCCCCACCAGATAAGGGACTTCATCGATGCGTTCATCACCAAGGGGCCGGAAGCCGGTCAAGTGAGCTGCTCCCTGTAGCACAAACTTCACAACTCTACCCCAATGATGATGTCCGCATCTCCATCCAAATCCACATCCAGATAATTCTCTTGGGGAGACCGGCTGAGGTCCAAAACGAGGGCTTCATCGTCGCCGTCGCTGTCCGCATCGCTCATACTCACAATCGATCCCACAGCCGCTCGTTGAACGTCATTGAGGATACCGATCCAAAGGACCTCGAATCGATCGGCATTCTCTTTATCAATCCCAAAGCCCCCTACATAGTAATCCCCCAGAGAACGCGCCTTATCTGCGATTACGATCTCGGGGTCGCCATTGCCGTCCATGTCCGCAAAACCGGCAATCAACCCCGCTTCGTCGATTTCAAAATCTCCATCTTTGTCCAGGTCCAGCCCTTGTGCCCCCACCCAGATCACCTCAACATCTCCATCTGAATCTGCATCGGCAGTTCTCACGCGCGCCGAGGGAAACGTTGGATCTGAAACTGCCAGTTCCATCTCCGGTCGACCGTCGAGTTCTTCCACACCGAAGAGGGTCCCGCCGCCCTTCGTACCAATGAAGATCTGATCGAAATCGCCATCGCGATCATCGTCTATCGTCCGAATCGTGCCTGCATCCATCGTGGGATCTGCGCAATATGTCTCGAGGTCCTTCTTCCCCAAGTCGTTGTCCAGCTGGGTCTGGCCACATTCCGGTTCCGCGAGTGTCACACCCGCTAACAGGCCAAAGACAACGACCATCAGGGCCAGCAAGATCAGTTTCCATCGGAGATTCCACAGCATGTTGTTCACCCTTCCTTAAGTTCCGTCGCCGGAGCCTCGGGTGGAGGTGTAGGGATCGACGGCGTCTCGGAGCGCGTCGCCCATGAAGTTAAAGGCCAACACAGAGACGATGATGAAGAAGCCCGGGATGAGCAACCACCAGTGTTTGGCCAGGGTGAAGATGTTGTTGGCCGAGCTCAGAAGCAGCCCCCAGCTGGTTGCCGGTTCATGAACACCCAAGCCCAGGAAGCTGAGCGCGGCTTCGGTGAGGATGAGGCCGGGGATCGCCAGCGTAGAGGCCACGATCAGATAGCTCATCGTGTTGGGCAGAAGATGGCGGAAGATGACCCGCCCGTTTCCCGCACCCATCGCACAAGCGGCCAGGACATACTCTTGCTCTCGCAACGCCAGGATCTGTCCACGCAGCACGCGAGCAATTCCCGTCCAGCCGGTGATGGACAGGATGAGGATGATAAACAAGAAGCGCACTTCTTCCGAGATAT
>MFGX01000023.1:2908-6561 GCA_001778455.1 Candidatus Fraserbacteria bacterium RBG_16_55_9
CGACTGGAGTACTTCGATGATCCTCTGGATCACGAGGTCGATCCAGCCTCCGTAATAGCCCGAAAGCCCGCCGAAGAGGATCCCCAAGAACAAGATCAGGATGAGAGAGAGGGGACCGACGGCCAGCGAGACGCGGCCTCCCATCAAGGTGCGGGTGAACAGATCTCGCCCAAATCGATCGGCCCCAAAGAGGAAGATCTGCCCGGAGGCATCGGTCGGCTCGCCCGTGCCGAAGAGATGGATCTCCGTCTTAAAGAGCCCGAGCAATGCATGTGAATCCCCAGGCACAAAGAAGCGAATTGGGTACATCTGGCTCTCGTCCTCTTGGAAGATCGCTGCACCGCTCTCCGGGTCAAAGGTCCTCGTAATGCCATACACAAAGGGGCCGACCAGACGCCCCTCATGGAAGAAGTGGATCGGGGTAGGAGGGGCAAAGCCCAGTTGCTGGTGAAACGTGTCCCCGGCATATGGGCCGATGAAATCGGCGAAGACCGTGATCACGGTCATGAGCACGATGAGGATGCTCCCCAACACACCCAACCGATGGCGTTTGAAGCGACGCCAGATCAGTTGGCCGGGAGATAGCAACGGTTGTTCACTGATGAGCTCCGATGGTTCGCCTTGCGCTGGCTTATCTTTCAAATCGGCAAGGGCCATAGAATTTCAATCATAGCGCACTCGGGGGTCAACCCAGGCCAGTAAGATATCGGCAATGAGGTTTCCGACCAGCAAGAAGAGCGCGAAGAAGAGCAATACGGTGACGACGACGTATTCATCCGGGGGCTGCAGCGATTGAAAGTAGAAGATCTCTAGGTTGGGCATGTTGAGCACTTGGGCAGCGATCAGCGAGCCGCTGACCAGAACGGGCAAGAACTGGCCGAAGATCGAGATCATGGGGTTGATCGCGTTTCGCACGGCATGCTTGTAGATGACGATACGCTCTGCCAGACCTTTGGCTCGGGCCGTCTGAACGTACTGAGAACCAAAGACGTCGAGCAGAGTTCCCCGCATGACACGCATGAGACCGGCAATGGATGCACCCCCGATCACCAACACGGCCGGCCAAAGATGCGCGAGGAAGTCGACGAACTTGCCCCAGCTCCAGTTCCACGGCCAAGGCGATCCGGCAATATACTGCTGAGAGAATATACCGCTGATCGCAGGGTAATTTAGGTCCGTTAGCAGGAAGAGGAGAACCAGGGCGCTGAAGAACGTCGGGAGAGATAGCCCGATGAAACCAAGGAGCGTCAAGCTGTGATCTCCCAGAGAGTACTGGTGAGTGGCCGAGTAGATCCCGATGGGAATGGCCAAGAGCCAGACGAAGAGCGCCGTGGGAATCGTGATGAGCAGGGTGAAGGGCAAGTACTGCATGATCAAGTCTCCGACAGGTTGCCGTTTCTCAAACGAGTAGCCGAAGTCCCACCGAGTGATGATCCCCTCCAACCACTTCGCATAGCGCATATACCAAGGCTGATCCAGCCCTAGGCTCTTCTGGTAGCGCTCAATCGTCTCGGGCGTGACCCGGGGATTGCCCTTGAGTTGAGTGACGAAGTCGCCGTTGTAGTGCTCCTGAAGGGCGATGATGACGAAGCTGATCAGCGAAACCAAAAAGAGAGTGGGTATGATCAATAAGACTCTTCGTATGATGTAACTCAGCACGCTCTCTCTCCTCCTTCTCTGGCTCGCTTAGAAGCTACTTCGGACCTGCGCCCAGCCTCCCCTTCTGTTCCAATTTGGCTTTGCAGTCGTCCGTGCGCTGCCACCAGGTCCGCTCGCCAAAGGCAACCCATTGCGGAAGGTTGCCCGACTGGGGTCGGAAGTTTTGGCTGTTCTCCAGACACTGATCGACCGCGTAGAGGAAGATCTGATTGATGAGGTAGATCACCGGCAAGTACTCGGAATCGAGCTGGATGAACTCCTTGTAGTACTTATCCATAGCCTCTTGCACGTCGAAGACCTTCGAGCCATCGACCTGCAATTGTTGAGCTCTAAGTTCCCACTCCGGCGGGTTATCTTTGGACGAGTACCGCCAGAAGTGGTAGAAACCATCCACTTTCCAGACGTTAAAGCCTGTGGGATCCACTCCGCCGGTGAAGCCAATGACCACTCCGCCATACTGGCCTCCCGTCAAGCCGGTGACCAGCGCATTGAAGTCCTGGGGTAGATAGGAAGCTTGGATTCCAATGTCTTTGAAATCGTGCTCAATCTGCTGCGACATGGCCTCACGGATGGTGTTACCCGTGTTGGTCGCGAGCGGGAAGCTCACCTCACGTTGATCTTGTGGGCCGAACTTTTGAGCGCAGTCGACGCTGTCATTACAGGCCTTCTGGGCTATGAGGAATTTATCTGTGATATTGCGCACACCGTTCGCATTTGTATCCGTCAGGCCCAGATCGTCCAACATCTGCTTTGCCTTGGACACATCATAGGGGTATTGGTTGGCAGATTCCGCGTCGTAGAAGGGCGAGGGAATCGAGATCCAAGCCCACTGAGGCGTACCCAGGCCGCGATAGATGTTATCGCTCATGGCTTGCTTATTGATCGAATAGGCCAGTGCTTGTCGAAATTCTTTGGCTCGCATCACGTACTGCAGTGCCTGGTAGGTGGGATCGCCCGGCTTCACCTTGGCGATGTCCTGATTGAGCACCAAGAACGTGTTGCCGTAGGGAGGGCCATCTTTGATCGTCCGCCAACTCTCCTCTTGAGCAGCGCCCAAAACCTCTGCCCAGTCTTCCGGGCGAGCAGGGTACATATCCGCTTGGCCGCTCTTAAAGTAGAGGAACTGCGTATCAATGTTCTGGACAATCACGACGGCGAGCTCATCGAAATAGGGTAACTGCACGCCGTCCGCGTCCACGCGCCAGTAATACGGGTTCCGCTTGAGAAGCACCTGCTGCCCGGTCTGATAGCTGACCAGCGTATAGGGCCCTAAGCCCGCGAACTCCTCCGGCGGGGTATTCGTGTTCCATGTGTTATTGAACGTGTCGGGAGATACGCCGGCGAATTGATTGGCTTGGGCAGACTGCAGAGCACGATCCGCATAGGACTTTGCTTTCTCAAGGTCATCTCTCGCATCGCCGGGGGCAAGAGCCTGGATGAGTTGATCCAGCGATTGCTGGAGTGGATCCACGGCTGCCTTGACCTGATCTGCGTTCTTGGCCTCAATGGCTTGGGCGAGCTGCTTGATCGCGGCATCGAGCGCGACCAGTGCCTGAGCATCGGCCTTCTGTAAATCATCGCGGTAGTTGTTCACGACGCTCTGAACGGCATCGCGGTTTCCACCTGCACCCGGGTTAAGCTTGGCAACGTATTTTGCCAGCTTGTGCTTCGGCAGGAGCGAAACCCCTTGAATGCAATCGCGCAGCAAGGGCCGATACGGCTCTGTCACGCTGGCCTTGACCGCATAATCATCGACCTTCTCCACCTGGACGAACTTGTCCCCTACCGTGCAGCCATCACGCAGGTTATTGGCGATGTCATCGTTGCCCACGACGTCCATGTAGGTGAAGACGACATCATCGGCCGTAAAGGGCTCTCCATCCGACCACTTGATCCCATGCCGTAAGTGGAGGGTGACGCTGAAGCCATCGGGCGAGACCACCCAGCTCTTGGCCAAGCCGGGGATCAACTCGGCGTTCATCGGGTTAGTGTCA
>MFGX01000023.1:6682-19471 GCA_001778455.1 Candidatus Fraserbacteria bacterium RBG_16_55_9
GATGCCCGTATCGGTAATCCCTTCGTCTTTGGTAATGACCTGGGCATCGATAGGGATCGTGCCGGGGCGAAGCGGTGAAGAGGCCGGCTCGATCACAGAGATCGCGCTCTTCCAGTTGAGGATTTCTACCGTATGCTTGCCCGCGGCATCGAGTTTCTCCACTTGGAAGCGAAGAGTCTTCTGTTCTTGAGCCGTGAGCGAGACGCTCTGTGAACTCACCACGTTGCCATCCAATTTGAGCTCGACAGCAAATCCCGAAACAGCAGACGTGCTCTTGATCTGTGCGTGGAAAGCCGCTGAACCTCCCGCCACCACATACCCATTCTCTGGAAAGCTCTCGACCTTGACGACTTGAGGCGGACTTGCTGTGGGAGTCGTCGTAGGAGTTGTGGGCGTGCCTGTCCCGCGCTGCGGTTCTTCTGTCTGTGGGGGTTTGGTCTCCTCCACAGGGGCCGGGGGTGTGGTCTTCGCCGTCTCCGGTGCCTTCGGTTGTTCTTGGGCCGGGGGCTGCTTCACCTGAGTTGTCTGCTTCGGCCCGCCGCATCCGGCGAGCACAACCATCACGCCCGCAAGCGCCAATAAGAACAACACAAGCTTCATTTCCCAACCACGCCGCTTCATCATGATGTCCGAATCCTCCTCCAGCGGAATCTATTCGCTTTGTTTAGTTATAGCACACCGACCTGATCCCCTGACAAGTTTCTCTCTACGCAAAGCCCTTCATCCGGCCTTGACGACCTTGCCGGCCTTAAGACAGCTTGTGCAGACGGTCATCATCACTCGACGACCGCCATGAACCGCTCGCACTCTCTGCAGATTGGGCTTACGGGCTCGATTGACCCGATTGCCCGCGTGACTGATCTTACGACCGAAACGTGTCCCTTTGCCGCAGACCTGGCAGATGGCCATATCGACTCACCTCGCTTTGGCTTTCTTAATCTCATCAATGAGCGCAGGAACGATCTCATGTAGATCCCCAATCACGCCGTAGTCCGCTCGGGAGAAGATCGGCGCCTCGGGATCTTTGTTGATGGCCAGAATCCGTTTAGTACCTTTGCAGCCAACCATGTGCTGAATGGCACCGCTGATCCCACAGGCGATGTAGAGATCGGGAGCAATCTGTACGCCCGTCTGCCCAATCTGGTCGGAGTGAGGGCGCCAGTTGTTGTTGGTGGCCGCACGGGACCCACCCACGGCCCCGCCCAGTAGTCGTGCCAGTTCTTCCAGACGCTGAAAACCCTCGGCACTACCTACGCCCCGTCCTCCTCCCACGACCACCTTGGCATCGGGCAACGAGACCCCTGCTTTCTCCGACTCAATTCGTTTAACGACTCTCACGCGAAAATCTTTCTCTTCGAGCGAGGGGTGAAATTCTTTTATAGAAAACTCGCGCGCGGGAGATGCCTCCCATGCCACCACGTGCGGAGCCACGGTGAATAGCTTTGGCTCGCCTATGAGTTCTGCCTCTTCGAGGAGACTCCCTCCCCAGCGGAGCCGGGTTACCCCCAGCCTCTCTCCGGGTCGAAGCTCCGTACAGTTCGCTGCCATCGCGAGGCCCAAATTCGCACCCACGCGTGCCATGAGCTCGTTGCCCCGATCCGTTCCTGCTGCCGCAACGGCCTTTGGCCGCACCGCACCGATTAGATGCACGAGACCTTTGGCCCAAGCCTCGGGCGCATAATCGACAAAGCGCTCGTTCTGAACGAGATACACTTTCGTGACCCCGTGTTCCATGAGGAGCGGGGCAATAGTCTCTGCGTCCTTGCCCATGAGCGCAGCATTTACCGTAGCGTTCATCGGCTGAGCCAAGCTACGCAGCAAAGTGAGTAGCTCCAGCGATGCATCAACGATCTTCCCGCGATCGTGCTCCATCACTGCGAGAATCATTACTGGATCACCCCCAGCTCCTTGAGCTTGGCCACGATGGCCGAAGCGGCTTCCTTACCCTGACCCAAGATCTCCACTTTGCCGCTCCGCTCCGGCGGCTTTTTCAGTCTCTTCTTCAGGAGTTGCACGTTGGGCTGGGTGGGCTTGACCCGCCCGATCTCCTTCTTCTTGGCCGCCATGATGCCGCGCAAAGAGGGATGCCGAGGCGTGTTGATCCCCTCTTTCACCGTAAAGACCGCCGGCATCGGAACTTCATAGACTTCCCACCCGCCCGCGACCTCACACTTGGCTTGGGCCATTCCCCCATTGATTTCAAGAGCCTTGATGCCTGTCACACAAGGGAGCCCCAACTGCTGGGCCACACGGACACCCACCTGATAGTTGCCCGCATCGGCACACTCGTTCCCGAATAAGATCACATCAAACGGAGTCGCACGGATAGCCTCGACGATGGCTTGAGCTGTGGCTCCCGCGTCCCATTCCTTCCCGTCCGTCTCCAAGAGAACGCCGCGCTCAACTCCCTTGGCCAAAGCCTCGCGGATCTGTTCTGATGCGGCTTCCGAGCCCAAGGTGAGTACCGTGGCACTGCCGCCGTGCTTCTCCACAAGACGGATCGCTTCTTCTACTGCACACTCCTCATGCGGACTGATCGCGTACTCCATGTTGCGCGTATCGATCTCCTGCGCGTCTGCGGTAAGCTCAAACCGAGCTCCCGTGTCCGGCACGCGCTTGATACAGACCAGTACATTCATTGTCCTCACCCAATCTTCTCTTTTCTATTCTTGAGCCATGGCCTCTGCCAGCGGCGCTTGGAGGTAAACCGGCTCCAGCTCGTAAAGTTCATCACAACCAGAGCGGCAGTACTTCTCCCAACCCAACGAGGCAATCTGAAGTCCAGAAGGTCGATTGAGCCCTGCCGATGCGACGACGCTGCCTTCGATTTTCCCCGTGAGTTTCGTACGATGCTGCTCTGCTCCAGGCCCGACAAAGAGAGTTCTCTCTGAGCCTTCTTGGATCTTACAGAAGGCTTCGAGCGCGATCGCTTGCACCGGAGCGAGCGATTTACTCTTGCGATAACTGGCCGCGTAGATCCAGTCACGGCGATCCGAAAGCAAGACCCATACCGGACCGTCCCAGAAGTTCGCCGCCCGCGCGTAAGAATCGACCGCCGGAACGCCCACCATGGGGATCCCCAAAGAGCGGGCGAGGCCCTTGGCCGTCGCGATTCCAATGCGCAGCCCGGTAAAGGACCCAGGCCCGATGGAGACGGAGATGAGCCCGATGTCGCATCGCGGGGCCTCCGCCAGCCTTAAGGCCATATCGAGGGCCGGCAGAAGTTTTTCACCTTGTTTCAGCGCCGCAGAGAAGTCGATTTCACTTAAGGGACGATCGTCCCCCAGAAGTCCAACGCTTCCACGCTCGCCGCCCGTATCCCAGCCCACGATGAGCATACCCTTCGTATTGTAGGGAACTGATCAGTTCTATGCAAGCTTCGCTTGACGAAAGAGGCACTTCGTGCTATAGTTCAACCCCAAATCGAGTGAACAAAGGAAGGGACTTACAATGGCTCAGGTTAACCTGTACACAACGCCTACATGCACCTACTGCAAGACGGTGAAGCAATTCTTTGAAGCCAACCACGTGGAATACGTTGAATATGACGTCTCACGCGATATAGAAAAAGCGCAGCACATGGTTGATAAATCCGGTCAGACCGGCGTGCCCGTGATAGAGATCGACAATGAGATCATCATCGGCTTTGATAAGCGCCGCCTCGCTTCCGCATTGGGGATCGACTAGGTTCGTCGGGCCTTTCTGCCAGCAGTATTTGAAGAACATGCCCTAAGGCAAACGCACTTCCATTGCCCCCTCTGCCCCCCAGAGGGGGCAGTACAATGCGTGCTTCGTTGACTTACTGGACTCTATATGATACGTTTCTTTTACCATGCCATTTAAGCTAGAGCTTCTCACAGCTACCAATATCGTAATAGTCTATGAAGCGCTTGATGTTGCAGCTCTATCGCGTGATGCCGCCCGGAGGCTTATTGGAGGCAACTCAGCAAGGTTAGTCGATGGCGGCGATGTACTCATAGTGGATTATCCAACAGAAGCTATTCAGTTCGTTTTTGCTCACAGACGCATGCAAATCAATGACAACAAACCTGTCTCACTCTCGGAATCCCGCCTCCCTAAGCTTATTAAAGAAGCTCAAAAGTTGACGAAGGGAATCCGAATTGTAGCATACGGCTTCAACTTCGATGCTTTTATCACGTTACCGGATCAGAAGAAGCCAAAGGAATTCTTGAAAGCACGTTTTCTTGCAAATAGAAAAGAATTAACCCAGCAACTCAGCGCAAACATCGAAGAGATTGCACTACAATTCAAACTTACGGAGAAAGATCTTGAGTATAACCTTGATCTAAAAGCAGATAAACTTCCACTGGGCAAGGGGGTTGCTGAGCCTCATGTCATATCTGGTATACACGTCCACTTTAATGCCCACTACCCTAAGCGAGAAGTACCATCATCAACCGAGCTTAAGAAACAGCTTGAAGGCCAATTTAAATATCTACTACAATTACTAGGGAAACTATTTAAAGATTAATTATGGATACAACTCAGGTTGCTTTAACAGATCTACGGGCAAGAAGGAAGGATCCTGATACCCAAGCATTTACACCGAGCGAGCTTGAGGATCTCGGATTGCTTTATGGAACTGATATCCCCTTTTCTCGCTACCATTCTGATATGGTTCTTCACCTAAGCTCGCAAGTAATTGCCTTCGAAATTAAGCAGCCTACCAACGCCATGGTTTCTCCTCTTACAGGGTCTGCTGTTTATAGCAACACACTGCCGTTTCCCAAAATGATACCCTCAACATTGGGATCAAATGTGACATGGAATTATGATTACCTTCTTGAACGGCTACTCTCTGCAGCGCGTTCTGACTTAAACAATCTATATGAGTTTGTAAAAAAACCTGAAGTTGACGCATACCTGCAAAGATACAAATTTCTAGAGCGTATTCTAGCCGAAGCAGCAGCTGAAATAAGAGAAGCATTCGGGTTCGCCATCAACCTCTCATTAGAAGTCAGATATGATCCGGAAGCTCCAGATGAAGCAGCACTCTTTGCGTATATTCATACCGATCTCCCCCCTGATGAAGCGTTGGAGAAGCTAGATCGTTTTGATCAAGAGTGGCTCTTGGATCAGTTGGATCGTATAGACGGGAAGCTCAACTTCAACCTAAAGTATATTTGATATGAGCTTCGACTGGAACGAGTATTTGACTCTCGCTAGGAATCTCGCTCAAGGTAGTACTACTCCGGTGTCAGAAGAAACCAAAAAGCGAGCTGCAATCAGCCGAGCGTATTACGCTGCTTTTTGCCAAGCTCGCGACTTTGCCAAGGCGAGACTCGGTGCCAGGTTAACCGGCCACGGACCCGACCACGGCATTGTTTTTCGTAGTTTCAAAAGATACCGATATAAGAATCAGACCATGCAAGAGACTTACCGGCGAATTGGGCTTACTCTCCCTCGATTGTATGATAACCGGAATAAGGCAGATTACGATCCCGCAGTATCCCGCCTCGATGCCCTCACGGACACCTCTCTGGATCAAGCAGAAGCCATAATCACAGATCTCGGCTCGCTTCCATAACGAGCAGGGATTAGATTCCTTCCGCCCTACCCTCCATTACGAATGAGCAAGGCTTGCTAATCAACAGGCAGCATAAGCCCTCAGAACGATTTTCTGGAGAAGAATTCTCGGGTGGCTTCTACGTCTGTCCGAATCTGGGCTTGAAGTTCTTCGGCCGAAGCAAAGCGCTTCTCCCCTCGCAAGCGAGTGAACAGCTGGACCGCCAGCTCCTCACCGTAGAGCTCCTTATCTGAATCGGCCTCGAGAATGTGCACTTCCACAGAGGTCCGTGTTCCATTAAATGTCGGACGCCGTCCGATGTAGAGCGAACCTGCTCTGCTCTCGTTTCTGTAGAAGACCCGCGCTGCGTAAATCCCCTCACCGGGCATGAGAAGTTCTGGATCAACGGAGAGATTGGCGGTTGGAAATCCGAGGGCTCGCCCCTGCCCTTCACCCCGGATCACCTTTCCCCAGAGCTGGGGGGGATCTCCCAAAAGTCGTGTGGCCTGCTCGATATCCCCCAATTGGATTGCCTTGCGAATGGCAGTGCTGCTCACCTGTTCCCCGTTCACCAAGACGGGATCGACGATCTGAACGTCCAGCCCCAACTCACTGCCCAATTCGACCAGAGTGGAGACATTGCCCTTTCGACTCCGTCCAAAACGAAAATTCCTCCCTACGACTACGGCAGCTGCCCGCAGTCGCTCACACAAAATCCCTGTGACAAACTCTCGGGGCGATAACCATTGAATCTCTGGAAACTCGATGACGACTACTTGATCTACATACTGTGCCAGAAGGGCGATTCTCTTCTCAGATGGCATCAAGAGCTGCTTGGGGCGCCCTAGATAATTCTGAGGTGGGCGAGGAAACGTGACGGCGAGACTCTTAAGTTCGTGTCCCTTCGCAATCTCTCTCGTACGCTGAAGTAATGCCCGATGTCCCAGGTGTATTCCATCGAAAGTCCCAATGGTGATGGCAGAATGGGGCCGCGTGTCAGCCATGGAGTTCGGTCTTCAGAGCACCCTTCACTTCTTGGATTACACGCGCCTCTACGTCTTCCAGCGTGCCGGGGACGAGGCATCCGGCGGCTTGCTTGTGGCCACCTCCACCGAAGAGCCGCGCGATCCGACTCATGTCCAGCCCCTCTTTCTTCGCACGGAGGCTCACCTTGATCTTGCCCGTTCCCATCTCCTTAAAAAGCAACGCCACACGAATGCCATCCGTGGCTCGGAGTTCCTCTACCAACCGCTCGGTATCGTTGACACTCGTGTCCGTCCGGCGGAAGAGTTCCTGGGGGATCGAACTCCAGATGACCCCATCCATCACCTGGGCATTGAGCAACGTATGACCCAAGAGTCTGATTTCGGGCAATGTGCGCCGCTCGTAGATCTGGACGGCGATTTCGCGAGCGGGTGCCCCACACCGTACGAGTTCGGTAGCAACGCTCAGGACATCCGCGCTCACATTGGCGTTTCGGAACGAATCTGTGTCTGCAACAATACCCGAGTAGAGACAGGTCGCCAGCTCGGGTGTGATCTTCACGCCCAGATGCTGCGTTAGCTCGTAGAGGACCATCGTAGTCGAGGCCGTTACCTTCACCCAGTTGATGTGCCCAAAGAGCGGATTGTCCACATGGTGATCGATGTTGACAATGAGGGGATGATCCTGCAGCAGTTGCAAAATTCCCTCGCCGACGCGGTTGACCTGGCCGCAATCGACGACGAACCATGCGTCCACCGGCTCCCGGGAGAAGTGCCCCACGGACTGAATGGAGTCGGCACCCGGAAGGAACCGAAGAGTTTCGGGTACAGGGTCACGCAGCACCAGCCGAGCTTCTTTTCCCAAAGCTTCGAGGATGTGCTTCACAGCCAGTTGGCTCCCGATGGCATCCGCCTCGGGGCTCAAATGAGAGGTCACGGCAAACCGCTCGTATTCTCGAATCACAGTGAGGATCTGTTCGACCATTTCGCTACGTAGTATACCTCATGGGTTGCTGGAGCGCGAGCCCGTGGACTAGAATGAGTTCTATGGCCCGTGAAGCGATCACACGAGGTGAGGAGCGTGAAGAGGACCGAGTCATCCAGTCGCTTCGCCCCAGAAAACTCGCGGACTTCATCGGCCAAGGGCGGATCAAAGATCAGCTCCAGCTCTACATGGAGGCGGCCGCGCGGCGGAGCGAGGTGCTGGATCACATCCTCCTACATGGCCCTCCGGGCTTAGGGAAAACCTCGCTAGCACAGATCGTAGCCGCCGAACTGCGCGTAAACATCAAGCTCACATCTGGGCCGGTGATCGAGCGCCCCGGAGATCTGGCAGCGATCATCACCAACCTCTCCGAGGGCGACGTGCTCTTTATCGATGAGATCCACCGCATGAGGCGCAATGTCGAGGAACTACTCTATCCCGCTATGGAGGACTTTAAACTGGATATCATGATTGGAGAGGGCCCGAGCGCTCAATCTCTGCGAATCGATGTCCCCTGTTTTACGCTCGTCGGGGCGACCACTCGCACGGGGCTCCTCACTTCTCCGCTGCGCGATCGTTTCGAGGTGATCTTCCATCTTGACTTCTACAGCGAGACTGAGCTGCAAGAAATCGTGCGACGGGGGGCTGGCATCCTCAACGTGGAAATTACGGAGGACGGAGCCCTTGAGATTGCCCGGCGAGCTCGGGGCACTCCTCGCGTAGCCCATCGCTTGCTGAAGCGCGTCCGAGATTATGCCCAAGTGAAGGGCCCTCAAGTAGAGAACACGAAGATCACGCGCGAGATTGCTCGTGAGGCGCTCCGGATGCTGGGAGTAGATGAAGAGGGACTCGATGAGCTCGATCTGAAGATTCTACACACCCTCATCGAAAAATTCTCCGGCGGGCCAGCGGGCTTGGAGACATTGTCTGCCGCGCTCAGTGAGGAGAAAGACACCGTTTCGGAAGTCTACGAGCCGTACCTGCTCAAGAAGGGGTTTATCCAGCGTACTCCGCAGGGCCGGGTGGCAACCGAACAGGCCTATCGCCACCTGGGATTCAAGCCGCCTGCTCAGCCGCTCACGTTATTGGATGAGGAATCCGATGAAGGCTGATCGGCGGCACTTGCTTGGGCAATGAGCGCTTTTGCCTCATCATAGTCTTCTTCCGACACAGAGACCCAAGGGTACGTATCCGGAATGGGAATGCCTCCCATAACGGCTTGCAGGTGCTGCCCTTCGACAACAGCAGAAATGCCATTGGCTTCCAAAAACTCCTTGACGAGGTGAGCTTCCTGTGGGCTTTCGGCGACGTAGACTCGTTTCATCGATCTGTAGATTTCGCACCTTTCTTCTTCTTTAACCTTGGTTTCTGGGTCCTTGCCTTGACTTCCTTGGGTTTCTTGCTCTTAGGCTGCATCTCCTTAAAGAATTTGTCCACCTTCTTGGAATTTACGTCTTTCATGCGCCCAGCGAGCTTTTTGAGCTCTTGCGGAGATACCTCCTCATCGAGCCATGCTTCGAGTTGATCGAGCGGCACCCGCCACTGGCCTGCGATCTTAATCCCGGGAAGCTCACCGCTCTCCAGCATCGCTTGAACCTCTTCCAATGGAATCCCCAGATACTGAGCCGCTATCCACGGTTTCAGATACCCTCCAACTTGATTCACATCCGACCACTCCCTCCCTTTAGATCTTGCGCAATTGCTTCATCCCAGCGATGAACTCGCGCACCACACCTGAAAAGCGCTCCCAACAAGAGATCAACGCCAGGATGATCCAGACGATATAAGCGTACGCAGCCCAAGGCGCCTCCTGATATGCGATGATCAAGGGGAGCGCCACGACGGGAAACGCGAAGAGCTCGGTGACCGATTTCGAGCCGGAAGACCAGAGGATGAAGATCGCCGCGATGAGCGTATAGCCCAGTGCAAGCTGTAGCTCGATGAAGCCGGAGGCGGTGAGATAGACAAGGCTGGCGAAGACCATGGTCATGTCCAAGAGGAAGTCGTGCTCGCCCAACCAAGACGTGCTTTCACTTGAGCTCGGATCTGAAGAGGCTCCGCTTCGAGCCCGCTGTGCCAAGCGGCCGTCGAGGATGTCCGTCGTCCAACCCAAGATGATGAGCAGAATGACCAAGGGCAGCGCCCCCTTGCCTTCCAGGCTCAGCGCAACGATGAAGATGGCGATGAGCGCTCTGGAAGCCGTGAGCAGATCTGCAAGCTTCTTCATCTTCTCACACCCTCCCTTTCTCTAATTGAGAATGATAGCTTTAACTTTTGAGAGAGTCAATGGCCGAACGAGAGGCTCTGATCTGTGGGTGAGTAACCAATCTCGGCTGTCGGGAAGGCGTTGATTCGCACCTGCACCCAGAGCTGATTCTGGTTGCCATAGAAGCCAACCTGCCAGCATGCATGACAGAACTTCTTGATCACTCCAAAGCGAAACGCCGTAAGACGACCCAGCCTCAGGTCATATTCGCCGCTCAACGCCAGTTCCCAGTCTCCCAGCGCCCAGTTGGACTCTAGGCTCATCCTCCGCAGTTCCAGTCGATTCACATCAAAGCGAAGTCCCGCACGCAAGGGCTGGCCTAAATCCATCTTTGCGATGATGTCATCGTAACGGGAGACCATAAAATTGTAACCCGTACTTACGTTCACTTGTGCACCCAGAATGCTTACGCTCCCCTGCACCGTCACGCGCCTCATGCGCTCTACGTTAAGATCGTATTCCAGCCCCAAAGATGCTTGAGCGATGCCCAACCGGTAGGCAATGTTGAGATTCATCGGGTCGAAGCTCCGCCTTGTCCAGTCGTAGCTTGCGCTGAGCTTGAGATTCCCTTGAGTGAGGAAGCTCCAGTTCCCACGGAACGTTGCACGATTCGAAAGCGTCAGTTGATCGAACCGAAACGGGCTCTGGCCGCTCACGGCGCGATACAAGTAGTCGAGCGAGAAGTTCAGCCCGCTCAGAGGCGTGAGGTTCAGTTGAGCCGTAAGATCCCAAGAATCACGACGATTGAGTTCGTAGAGCGAGAGGCGATAGCTGGAACCGGCCGTCAGTTGAGCGCCCGGTGCGAACGTGATGGGCTCAAGCCCCACTTGAATACGTCCGTCGAAACGAGAGCTCTGCCGATCGCTTCCATCCACAGCCTCTTCATGGTAGCGGCCCCAGTCGGCTCCTCCTGAATAACGAAGCGGGAGCTCCCCCAAGCGCACCGGTTTCTTCTGTAGCGAAAGCTCAGGCCACCGTTCCAACAGTAGGTAGCTCAACTCTTCCAACATCTCTGGATCCGGCTCTGGCCCCAAGAGATTCTGATCCCGGCTGAATCCGACTTGCCAAGTCCAATCGCCTGCTTCGCCGGAGAACATGGCTTGCGAAAGGAGTCGCGACGCTTCGCGGGCTAAGAGCCCTGTACGCAACCCTGCCGATAGAGTAAGATTCAGTGCATCCCTCAGCTCTACGCGATCAGACCAATCAACGGAGAGCGATTCTTCTTGGGCCACCAGCCGATAGAACGAAAGATGTCCGCCGGTCGATCCAGGAAGAGCGCGATAAGCCAAGTCTAGGCCGCTGCCCACTTCGCTGTAGCGCGTGTAGTAGTCGAGCAACAGGAAACCAAAATTGTCTTCATCCATGAATACGGGGACGCGCCACTTCGCAAACCAGCCGCGCTGGGCATCGTTGCCGACCTCCGGAATGAAGGGGTATTTCTGTTGGACATCGGCTAAGGGCGCCAAGTACGCCGGAGCCCAGAAGACGGGCTGCCCGAAGGCGCGGAGCGTGATGTTAAACGCAACGAGAACTTCATCCGGCCGGATGAGCAGCCGTCCAGCACGGATGGAGTAGGAGGCTTGGGGGATCGTCTCCTCACACGTGCACGTCGTGAATTCTCCATTGGCGACATCAAACAAGCTCACTTTGTTTCCTTCGCTGAAGGCAAGATGAGCTTGTTCGCCCTGATAGCGAAGTCGATGGGTCTCACCGCGAGAGTTGACGAAGTCGGTCGCCCCCACGAAGCGCTCTAGGATAGCACCCTGAGCACGCCATTGATTCGGGGCTTCGGGATCTTGGGCGAGTTGCAGTCGAAGGGTATCGGCCTGCGTCACTTGTTTCTGTTCTTCTTGTTCGAGAACGACGTTTCCTTGGGCTTCGACCTCCCACGCGTCCTCCGGTGAGTTCTTGAGCGAGAGGCTCTTGGCAGAAAGCCGTCCTCCCGTGAATTTCACCGAAGCAGACTGCACCAGGGTGATCTCTTGAGGGATGATCTTCTCGCCCTCCTGCACGAAGATCGCTTGAAGCTCTAGAGCGCCTCCAGAGATCTCTTGGTGGGAGAAATGGGCATTGCTGGCTTCGATTTCCCAGCGATCTCCCCCTGTGCGAAGCAGTTTCAATTCACTGGCCTCGATGGTGCCATCTGGATACTGGGCTCGCACATGGCCTTCGGCTGTGATGGCCTGCCACGATTCAGAGACGGTCACAGAATCAGCGGAGACCTCGATGGGGACAGGCTCTTCTTGAGCCATCCCCACCATGACGATTAGAAGAGGGATGAGTGCGGCCAATGCCAAGGGGATGAGTCGTTTAGCACGTTCAATCAGATCAATCCGCCCGAGGCGATTGGCCCGCCCGTAGAGCAGAAGCCCCATGAGCCCAAAGAGGAGATTGGGCAGCCACGCCCCCCACGCGGGCGGGATGTCGCCGCGATTGCCTAAGATCTCCGCAGTCCAGAAGAGCAGGCCTTGATAGAGGAGCACGAGAAGTACACTTAAGATCACACCCAGGGCTCGACCACGCGGTCCAATCAACAAGCTGAGCGGTGCTCCAAAGAGCGCAAAGACAAGACAGGCTAGGGGAATAGCTATCTTCAAGTGATAATCCACGACGAGGCTTTCGGCAGGTCGACCAATCCGGCGAAACGCCTCAATGCGCTCGGAGAGCTCGCTTAGGCTCATTTCACTGGAACTTCTCTGCTCGAAGACCAGTTTCTGGATCTCTTGACCGACTTGAATCGTCATCGTCTCAAACTGGTCTTTGTAGCGCAGGTTGCCCTGATCGTCAAACGCATGGATAATGCCGTTACTCAGCTCCCACGCGTCATCCTTCCATGTCGCGCTCTTGGCGGTGACCACCTTGGGGAACGCGGCGCCATCTTCGAGATAGATCTTCCCAGTGAGATCGTAGATGAGCACGTCCTCCAGAATGCCTTGCGCTGAATCGTAGTGCTTCACATAGAAGAAGCGATCGTCCGCACCCTTAAAAAACGCGTTATCTCGGATCTGCGGCACAGAATTACTCCCAT
>MFGX01000023.1:19481-20817 GCA_001778455.1 Candidatus Fraserbacteria bacterium RBG_16_55_9
CAGATAGAGATTCAAGAATTGTCGGTTGCCCCAGGGGGCGAGCTGATCACTGATCAACAAATCAGCACCGCTCAAGAAGAGCCCCACGATGACCAGAGGCGTGACGATGCGGCGAAGGGAGATCCCGCTCGCTTGCAGTGCGATGATCTCTCGATCGTGTCCTAGTCTTCCCAGAGCGAGGAAGATCGAAAAGAGAGTGGCTACCGGGAGTGCCAGCACCAGCAAGTAGGGCAGCTGATAGACGAGCATGAGCAAGAGCGTTCCCGGCGGGATGATTCGATCCACCAGCAATTGCGAGAACCGCCCCATCAGAAAGAGCAGGAAGAAGATGAGGAAACCCACGGTGGCCAGCACAAACGGGATCGCCATCTCCTTGAGCACGTAGCGATCGACGATCCTCAGCATGATGGTCTCATTCTAGAGATCGACGTCTGAGGACTCAAATCCCAAGGGGTTCCACACATTCGGGCAGGTCGTTGCCAGGTGAGTTGACGAGCCGCAAGACCTCATACGTTTCCATCTGCTCTGCAGGATACGGCTGCAAGATCTCTTTGAGGTCTTTCTCCGCTTGGATCTCTGGGCTGAGCCAGGTGGCTTCCATCTCCTTCGGCACGATCACAGGCATGCGCTCGTGAATGGGCTTCATGAGCTCATTCGCGTGCGTCGTCACAATGGCGCACGTCTTTACCGTCCGACCTTCTGGAGAGGTCCATGACTCCCAGAGACCCGCAAACCCAAACGGGCGCTTGGACTTGAGTCGGATGTACACAGGGACCTTGCCCTTCGCCGTGGTTCTCCACTCGTAGAATCCATCGGCAAGGACGAGGCAGCGCCGCCCTCTGGCAGCAGACCGAAAACTCGGCTTTTCAAACAGGGTCTCCGCGCGAGCGTTGATCAATTTATGCCCGATCCTTGGATCCTTAGCCCAAGAAGGGATCAAGCCCCAGCGAAACGCCTCCATGCGTCGGACGCCGCCATCGCTCAGCAGCACGAGCACTTCTTGCGTGGGGGCGATGTTGTAGCGAGGTCGGTGTTCCTCCGGCACCGGCACGCCGAATTCGCCCTCTATGTCATCGCGATCGCTGCGCGTGAGAGAGAATCGACCGCACATCGTGGACTCCTTTTTCACTCCGCATTCGCCTCCATTCTAAAGCAGAGATTGGGGTTTGTCTTGCGCGGTCCGCCCAGGGTACAATCCGCCCCATGAAACCTCTATCAGCACTGGCTTGGCTACCGTTGATCATCATTGGGCTCATGGGCGCAGGTGCTGGATTGGGCTGGCTCCTTTCGCCTGAGCCTTGGATGCTCGACCGCGCGCCGAACGAGAGGCTGCTGG
>MFGX01000023.1:20858-25005 GCA_001778455.1 Candidatus Fraserbacteria bacterium RBG_16_55_9
TTCGATTACTTGCGCCCTTTGTACAAGTTCTTTGGGTTGTGGGCCTTGGGGATCGGCCTCTTTGTAATGAGCTACGGAGCCACGGCCTATCGTCGACCAGAGAACGCAACGGCGAATGTTCTCTTCTTAGGTGTGCTTGGCTTCCTCTTGATCATGCAGACGATCTTCCTCGTCTCTCTCCTTCCCGACTCACCTTTCTTTTGGGTGGATATTCTCGCGTTGCTTCTCTGGGTGATGACCGTGCTCGCGTACGTCCTCGTGCGGCCTGCACCAGACCCTCCCCGAGTGGCGAGATAAACTGTTCTCAGAAGGCGAGTACCTTAACGTGATTTTGCTATCCTCTCTCGAAAAGCCACTTGGAGCTCTTCTTCACTCATACGTCCGCGAAAGCGCTCCACGCCATCGAGTAAGATCACAGGAATATCAAAACAGTAACGCTCAAAGAGTGTTTGATCCCGAGTGATGTCAACGATTTCGATCTCATACTTGAAGTCTCGCTGCAGCTTGCGGAGAAGCGTTTCCGCTTTGTCGCATAGAGAACAATCGGGCTTACTGTAGAGAGTGATCTTGCTCATGAGAACTCACAGTCATTATACTTATGCCCAATAGGAGGCTGCATGACCAAAAAACATCTCGACGTTAAGCCTGCCAAGGGAACGGACCCACAGCTCGGCATGCTCACGGCCATGCTCGAAGACGGAACCCGCGAATGGCGAGAGGAACTGGGCGAAGTGCCTGATGACGCCGTCGTCTGGCAGCCGTTTCCCAACGGGCATAGCATTGGAGCCATCCTCTTGCATATCGCCGATGTGGAAGTTCACTGGATCGAGACCGTCGCCGCTGGCAAGCCTCGCTCTCCCGAAGAGCTCAAGCTCTTTCTGTCGGATGAAACGGATCAAGAGGCCGTCCAATGGCCCAAGCCGCCCGCTCGACCTCTTTTGTACTACTTCGAGCTGCACAACGGCGTCCGACAGCGCACGCTAAAAACTCTCAAGCAGTTCAATAATCCAGAGCAGATCAGCGCTCGACAACGGCGAGATGGGTCATCCTGGGAATTTACGCTGCGCTGGATCCTCCATCACGTGATCACTCATGAAGCCTACCACGGCGGGCAGGCCGTCCTACTCAGTCTAGAGTACTCGCGCCGGAAGAGCACATGAGCACAGATTGGTTGATGCTGATCGCGATCCCGCTCGTTGCCTCGGCTGTCGGGTATGTCACAAATTGGGTCGCGATCTGGATGCTCTTTCATCCCCACACTGAGAAGAGGCTGTTTGGCCTGAAAATCCCGTTTACGCCGGGCCTAATCCCCGCCCGCCGCCTGGAGATCGCCGAGCGCCTGGGAGTGGCTATCGCCAAGCATCTCGTCACTGAAGAGAGCGTCGCGGCGCGACTCGAGAGCTGCGAAGTGCGAGCCAAAATCGAAGAGATCATCGCAAACTATCTCGACGATTTCCTGACGAAAGACCTCGGCCCTCTGCATGACCTCATCCCCTCCCACGTCAAAGAGCTTGCCTATGAGAAAGTCGAAGAGCTCATGCCGCTCCTGCTCGAAAGATTCTCCGCTGTGCTGGAAGACGAACGGCTGAAGAAGCTTATCAAGATCGAGGTGTATGAAGCGCTCGACCGCTTGCTGACCGATACACTTCACGAAGAGTCATTGTTCGGCCAATTGAAATCCACATTGATAGAGACCTTCGTCATGAGCAATATGGATGAGATCAAGCAGAAGGTTGACCGGACTGTGGACGAGGCGGGCCAACAGCTTGGAGTACTGCTCCAACGCGCTGAGGTCAGGGCAAGAGTCTATCGCTCGCTCATCGACGCCGTCGACGAGCTCTTAACTCACCCCGTTGGGCAACTTCGTCATCACATTCCCGAAGAGTATGTGAGCCACGGACGAACTTGGGCCACGAAGCAGGTGCTGGAGATCTTGAAGCGGGAGACACCCAGGATGCTGCAGGCTCTGGATATTCAGAAACTCGTACGTGGGAAAGTGAACGAGATGCCAATAGCCGAAGTCGAGCGTCTGATCCTAGCGATTACCAGTCGACAGCTAAAAGCAATCACATGGTTCGGCGCTCTTTTGGGCTTCTTGATTGGGCTAATTCAAGTTGCACTTGTGCTCGGGCGCGGCGGTCTGTAGTAGCGATGATCCTCCCGCTTCTCGACTCGCCCTTGCTGTTCTAACAACTCAAGATGGGCTTGAGCCTCTCCAGCCCCCAATAGCGCGTGATGCTCTTTCATCTTTCCAAAGAGCGCCAACGCGATCTCATAGACGGTTCTGGATTTTCCATCGGCCAAGATCGCCAGTATGCGCTTCTCGCGTTCTTTGTGATGAGAGAGGATCGTATCAATGCGCTCTGTGAGGCTTGCGATCTCACGCCCATGGCCGGGCAGAGTTCTTAGGCCCGAGAAAGCTCGGATCTTCTCAAGCGAGTTGAGGTACTTGGGAAGCATACCATCGACCCTGACTTCCGTGGCGCCGATGTTGGGCGTGTAGTCTGGTAGAAGATGGTCGCCCGTAAAGAGCGCGTCTTCGAGCACAAAACAAGCGGAGCCCTGAGTGTGACCCGGCGTGTGAACCACGCGTAATTCTGCCTTGCCAATGGGGACACTTTGGTCATCAGTGAGTGTCTCAGCGGGAACAGAGCGCCCTAGCTTTGCCATCTTCGACCTGATGGCAATGAGGTTAATCAGCTGTTGAGGAATGCCCCAGAGGAGCATTTTTTCTAGATACAAGCGGTTGATGTAATCATAACGTTCGTCAAAATGCGTGACATCGTCGTGGTCATCGCCGTGAACGTAGACCTGTGCGCCTGAAAGCTCTTGGAGGCGGCGGGCAAGCCCAAAGTGATCGATATGCTTGTGGGTGAGGAGAATCTTCTTGATCTCTTCAGCTCTGTAGCCCTGTTTCGAGAGTGCTTGCTGCAGTGCCGAAAGAGCTTGAGGGGTGTCGATGCCGGTGTCAAGGAGCGCAAGCTCTCCCGCGTCGATCAGATAGGCATTGTTATCCTTCTCGAAGTAGGGATTCGGGAGAGAGATCGTAATGATCTTCGCGTTTGACACAGTTCTCTTCTTAACTTTTCTTCTTGAAGAAGAGCCAGTTCTTTGGGTCTTTATCGGGTTGGAATCGAATCAGGCAATAGGTCCCTTCCAGCTTCTCGCCGTGAATCTCGATCACAATCGCGTTCTCCTCCCACTCCATGGGCACGAAGTGTCCGCGATCCCAGATCTCTACGGTTCCGGCACCGTAGCCACCTGCGGGGATCTCTCCCGCGAACGATCCGTATTCGAGAGGATGATCCTCCACTTCGACAGCTAAGCGGCGCTCACCGGCTTTCGTAGGTGGTTCTTTCGGCACCGCCCAGCTCTTTAAGACGCCATCTCGCTCCAAGCGCAGATCCCAGTGGAGGCGCGTCGCCTGGTGCTTCTGGATGACATACGCGAGTCTGCCAGCGGGCTCATGAGTCGCCTCACCGGGCGGCTCACTCGTCTTCTGGAAGTCGCGTTTCTTGCGATATTTTTCTAGGGGCAAGTTCAGATCTCGCGCTGGAGGAGAAGCTTTTCCAACGAGAGTTTGCCGGGTCCTCCTAGAAGGAGCGAAAGCGCAAGCGCCAAGAGGGACAACTCCAGCTCATAGCTGCCAGGGCCAGTTAAGCCATTGCTCCTCTTGAGCACCAAGATGACGACAAGCATGATGATGGAAAGCCCCACGGCGGCATAGCGCGTGAAGAGCCCGAGCAGTATAGCGATTCCCCCCACAAACTCTGTGAGCGATAGCACCCACGCGAGGAATTGAGGCGCCGGGAATCCATTGGGGCTAAGAAGTCTCTCTGCGACTCCATCCACCCCCAGACTGAACAACTTCTGATATCCGTGCGCGATGAAGACCACACCCAGAACGATGCGCACAATGAGGAGTCCCCACTCCCACCCATCCCCAAAAATCCTAGCCAACAAGAGAATCAGCCTCCTTGTCGAGCTAATCGCTTCTTTAGCAGATTCGTCTGCCCCAAGGCAAATCGGCTAACCAGCGCGCCGAGCGCGGATGGGGTGCCCTTGCTCATGTGCCTCGCAGACGCGCTCTGCCGGCTCGCTCCCTCGGCGTAACTTGACACTGCCGGATCTCGACACGGATCCGATG
>MFGX01000023.1:25060-31522 GCA_001778455.1 Candidatus Fraserbacteria bacterium RBG_16_55_9
AGATCCAGGAAGACAAACTGATCGTTGATGGTGACATTGAGGTCTTTTCCGGCTGTGAGATCCATCTCATCGAAGGAGCGCACATCGAGGCCGATTCCGAGTTTCTCCTCGATCTCACGGATGTGACTGCCTCCCTTGCCGACCACAGAGGCGATGCGATCCTCGTCGATGTAGAGCACCGCGCGATTGTCAGATTTCACTTCGACGGAGACGCTTCCTTTGATCAGGCGGCTGAGCTCATATTCCAAGGTGCGCTCGGCCAGCTTCCAGATCTTCTTTTCGGCTACGATCTCTCCGACGGGCATCACGACCACTTGCTCACCGAAGCTGTAGATCTCAAAGGCCAACTGCTTGGACTCGAAATCTCGCACTTCGATGACCGGGCGCGCCAGATCTTCGTCTCCCATGCCCGTAGGGGCTTTAACAGTAAATTCGACTTCGTAGATCTGTCGCACGTCTCCCGCCTCGATGAATACGACGGTATCGACCACTTGTGGAATCATTCCTAGCTCGACGCGCCCGATGAGGCGCTGCAGCGAATCGATGCCGCGCGTGGCGTGCAAGACACCCACCATCCCCACGCCTGCCAGCCTCAAGTCTGCAAACACTTGAAAATCTTCCGTGCGACGCATTTCGTCGAAGATGGTGTAATCGGGGCGCACGAGCAAGAGCACATCGGCCGTGTTGGCAATGTCGCCTTCCAGAGCGGTGTATTGCGTGATCTCATCGCTCACCTCAAGATCCCTGGGCTTCTCCATCGTCTTGATGACCCAGCCGGCCTCTTCCAAGTAGTCCGCAATGGCCTGCACAAATGTAGATTTGCCCGCTCCCGGCGCCCCCGAGACCAACACGCCGCGATAGCGCTGATTGAGCCGTTCTTTCAAGAGATCTTCATACGCGTAATCACTGAGATGAGTACGGGTCACGGGGCGGACGACTGTGATCTCCAGGGCGTCCGAAAAGGGCGGGCGCGCTATGGCAATACGCAAGTTTTTCAGTTGCACGACGGTCGAACCGCCCGAATCCATCTCAATGAAACCCTCTGGATGCTGCTCCGCGGCCTCGACGATCTCGCGCGCCATCACCTCGATCTCTTTTTCGGTCAACGGCTGATCGCTTAAGGAGACGATTTTCATCTCTCCGGGAGAGCCCTTTTTCGCTTTGGGGCGCATGCGCGCTCGTAGGTGTACGGACATGGTGGTCTCGTCGAAGTACGGCATGATCTTTAAGGACTCCAGTCGATGGGTGGCAGGGTTTTCAAAGTAGAGTACGGGTAGGCCGCGCGCCTCACAGACCAGTGCCTGCACCCGGTCGCTCGTGAGCAGTGTCGCGTTCTCTTCTTCCGCAAGTCGGCGAATGAGCGAATCCAATTCGCCGGACTCGTGGAGCCGCAGCACATCGCCGCGCGGGCGTTCGCCCTTATATTGAAGCTGAACGCTGCCTTCCCAGCTGAGGGCCTGCAGCTGTTTCAATTCGTTGAGACCAGCAAAGCCCGTCTCTTGGCCATTTTCTGCCTGGGCTTCCAGTTCAGCCAAGGCGATCTCCGGCACAATGAAAGTGGCGGCTTGAAAACGGCCTTGGCGGACTTCTTCGGTGATTCGCCCATCCACGATCACGCTCGTGTCGAGCACATAGAGATCGGTCTGGCTCGTGGCCTTAGGGGAGTTTACACTCTCTTTACGCGTACTCATGCATGTCTTTCCGCAAGCAATTCGGCCACCTCAGCCAAGAATGTTTCATCGACCGCAGAGAAGGCGGAGAGCGTATCGCTGTCGATATCGATCTCGCCGAGCACACGGCCCGCTTTCACGATCGGTACGACGATCTCGGATCGGGTGTAAGGGAAACACGCCAGATAGCGTGGATCCTTGTTGACGTCGTCGACGATGACGGTTCGCCGTTCGCGCGCCGCCAGGCCGCAGATCCCTTGGCCAATCGGAATGCGCACATGCCCAGTTGCTTCGGGGCCATCCCAAGCGGTTAAGATCAGTTCTTGACCTTGAACTAGATAGATTCCAACCCAATTGTAGTGAGGTACAGAGCGATGGAGCGTTCGGGCCACGAGCTCACAAGCCTTTTGGAAACTCATGGACTTCAGCTCTGTTGCGAGACGTTGTTGAAGGAGTTTCATTCGATTCCCTTTCACAAAAATCATACTACCACTCCCTATCCACCGCAACCTGCCTCCACAGCGCAGAAAGAGGACGAGCGCCAACCTTGACAACCCTTGCGGAACGCGTTATGATCGCCTCGATACGTTTTCGTTGTTCCGGGTAGCTGGCCGAGGTGGCGGAATTGGCAGACGCGCACGTTTGAGGGGCGTGTGGGGTAACCCGTGGGGGTTCGAGTCCCCCCCTCGGCACCCGAGGGAGGCCTGGGATGGATCGGCCCAGAGTGATCCTAGATACGCAAGGGGGCGATCGTGGCCCGGCGGAGATCATTGTCGGGGGCATCAAAGCGGCCGACGCCTTCGATGCAGAAGTAATCCTGGCAGGGGACCAGAGCACCATTGAAGGTGAGATGAGCCGCCGTGCCAAACGGCGTTTCACCATCCTCCATGCCCCGGAGATTGTCACCATGGAGGATATCCCTACCGAGGCCGTGCGCCGCAAGAAAGAAAGCTCCTTAATCAAGGGGATTGAATACATCCGCCAAGGTCTGGCCAATGCGTTTGTGAGTCCAGCCAACACGGGTGCGGTCATGGCGGCTTCGCTTCTCAATCTGGGGCGCATTCGCGGGATCGATCGACCGGGCATTGCTGCCGTCATCCCTACCGTTCGCGGTCGCAACGTACTCATCATTGACGTGGGGGCCAACGTCGATTGTGATGCGGAAAACTTGAAGGAATTTGCCATCATGGGCACCGTCTACGCTCAGGAGATCTTGGGCATCGAAGAACCCAAAGTTGGATTGCTCAATATCGGCAGCGAGCGGCGCAAGGGGAACGAGCTGGCTCTGAAGACCTTCTTCTTGCTGGAGCATCTGGGAAATTTTTCAGGCAACGTCGAAGGCCATCAGGTTCTCGAGGGCCAAGTCGACGTGGTGGTCTGCGATGGTTTTGCGGGGAATGTGCTGCTCAAATCGTATGAAGGAGGAGCGGCTGCCACAGTCGAATTCCTGCAAAAAGCCATCGCAAAGGACTTCTTTGCCCGGCTGGGTGCGTTCATTCTGCTGCCTGCTCTTAGAAATTTTAAGCGCAGCATCAGCGCGGCCCGCTACGGAGGCGCGCCGCTCTTGGGCGTCAAGGGGGTTGTGATCATCGCTCACGGCAACTCCGATGCGGAAGCCATCAAGAATGCGATCCGTGTGGCTGTTGAATCTGTGCGACACGATCTCGTCGGAAAAATTGAGCGGGGCTTGGCAGAGCACCTACCCCGTTCCGCCGCCAAGGAAGTAACCACGTGAACCATACAAGGCGGCCGGGGATCGCAGGCATTGGAGCAGCTGTTCCTGATCTGGTGCTTACCAACGCTGATCTGGAAAAGATGGTGGAGACGTCCGATGAGTGGATTACATCGCGCACGGGCATCAAAGAGCGGCACATCTTGAAGGAGAGCGAGGATCCCGCTGATCTCGGAGTGCAGGCGGCCCAGAGGGCGCTCGATCAAGCTGGGCTCTCACCTCAGGACTTAGATTTCGTGATCACCGCGACCAATCTTCCCGAGCTGCCCGTTCCTGGATCATCCCCTTTCATCTGCGAAGGCCTAAAGATCGGCAAGGATGTCCCTTTCTTCGACCTCATTGCGGGCTGCACCGGTTTCGTCTATGCACTGACGGTGGCTGGGGATCTTGTTCGATCGGAGAAATACGAGAACATTCTTGTTGTGGGCCTAGAAGCTCTCTCGCGATTTACAGATTGGGAGGACCGCTTGACCTGTGTGCTCTTCGGGGATGGAGCGGGTGCAGCTGTCGTGCGCTCCATGCCCGACGACCGGGGCATTCTCGCTTCGTGTCTATCCGCCGACAGTTCAAAATGGAATCTTTTGTATATGGAGGGCGGAGGGATCAAATATCCAGCGAGCCCCAAGACACTCGAGCGTCGGATGCACTACCTCCGCATGGAGGGTGGAGGAGTCTTTAAGAGCGCCGTCACCATGATGGAGAGGACCACGCAGAAGGCGCTCGAAGATGCCGGTCTCACCAAGGAAGATGTGGACTGGGTGGTTCCGCATCAAGCCAATCTAAGGATTCTTCGAGCATTTGCTGACCGCTATGAGATCCCGATGGAGAAGGTCATCGTCAATGTAGATCGCTACGGCAACACCTCGACAGCTTCCATCCCGATTGCGCTGAGCGAGGCTGTAGCCGATAAGCGCATTCGTCCTGGCCATATTGTGGTCTTGAATGCTTTCGGCGCAGGCGTCACCTATGGTGCCGTCGTGCTGCGGTGGTAGAAGAAGATGCTGAGAACTGTACTGCTGCTGGTCATCCTAATTGGTGCTATTGCAATCGTTAGCCTGCTTTTCCTTTCTGGACATACTCTTCAGCGGACAAGTTCACAAGCTGATTTTGCTCTACAGTATCACTTTTCCGCAGAGACGTATTATCAGGATATTGACATTCATCAGTCAACACTTACCTACACACGCTTTGAAGATACGGAGCGCAAATGTGAAACTTGGATTCCACAAGCGCCCTGTTGGACCCCGAATGACTTGAAAACAAGCCAAGCCATGCTTACGACAGATGAACTGCAATCGCTGAAGGATCTAATAGAGCAAACCCATTTCATGGAGCTGAAAGACACGTATGGTGGAGCGGACGCCAACCAGAGATACTATACTTATCTCTTCTCTGTCCAGCTCGGCGACGTAAAGAAGACGGTCACATATCAAAGCTTCCCCGGCGCAGCCTCAATGCCAGAAGCGCTAACGCAACTTCAGGAAATCTTATTCCAATTGGTGAAGAAGTGGTGACAGACTGATCCAAGAGCGCTCGCTCCTTCCGCCCTATCATAGCCTGGTATCCTTTACGAAGTGGATATTTGCAGCCTTCGACGCTAAGATGTGATCCGACACCATATGAAAACCGCCTTGGTCTTCCCCGGCCAAGGTTCTCAATCCGTAGGCATGGGCAAAGAGTTCTATGAGCGCTTCCCGCAACAGATCGAGCCCTTCTATCAGCGCGCCCACCAAGCCTTGGGCTTTGATCTCAAACAACTGATCTTCGAGGGACCCGATGAAAGACTCACGCTCACGCAAAACGCTCAACCAGCGATTCTTCTAGACAGCGTCATCAAACACGAACTCCTCAAAGGGCGCTTAAAGCCGGATGTGGGAGCGGGGCACAGCTTGGGTGAGTATTCCGCTCTGGCCTGCGCGGGTGTTTTATCGTTGGAAGATGCGCTCCAACTCGTTCATAACCGCGGGAAGTACATGCAGGAAGCGGTGCCCGTGGGTCAAGGCGCTATGGTAGCGATCCTCAAGCTCGAAGCCGAAAGAGTCGAAGAGATTTGCATAGCAACCGGGGCAGAGATCGCCAACTTCAATGCGCCGGGACAGATCGTGATCTCCGGAGAACGCGAACGAGTGCTGCAATCTAAGAAACTGGCAGAAGAGGCGGGAGGCCGAGGCATCGAACTGGAGGTCTCGGCTCCCTTTCACTCCTCACTCATGGCACCTGCCGAGGCACGCCTGAAGCTAGACATTGAGCGTGTGAGATTTGAAAAACCCGCTTTCCCCGTGATCTCGACAGTCAGTGGCCAACCCGAGACAGATCCAAAGCGCATTCAGGCGCTTTTGATGAAGCAGATCACGAGCCAAGTCCGCTGGGTAGACTACATAAAAACCATGAAATCTCTGGGAGTCAAACGACTCATCGAAGTCGGACCGGGAGAAGTACTCACTCGCCTCAACCGCCGGATCGACATAGCGCTGGAATCGACAGCATTTACAGCGGCCTTCGCGTAGCGATTGCCTTTCACCTCTAGACCTGCTACAAAGGTACCCGACATGAACGAGGGAGAGTTTTTTAACCGAGTCGCGATAGTGACCGGCGGTACAGGTGCCATCGGCCAAGCGATCGCCCGGGAGCTCATCGCCGGAGGTGCCTGGGTGGTGCTGGTCGCGCGTAATGAAGAGAAAGGGCGAAGGGTAGAACGCGAGCTGAAAGAGAGCGCCCGGTTCTATGCCATGGATGTCACGCAGGGCCTCGAGATCGAGAGGCTCTTCAAAGAAATATACGACGAACGAGGCCGGATCGATTATCTCGTCAACAACGCCGGTGCAATGCGTGACAACCTGCTTGTACGTATGAAAGAGGAAGAATGGGATGTTGTGATCGAGACGAACCTAAAGGGAGCGTTTTACTGCACAAAGACAGCGGCGCGCTATATGCTCAAGGCGCGTGCGGGGACCGTCGTGAATGTGACCTCCGTTTCAGGTCAACTGGGAGTGCCAGGCCAAGCGAACTACTCTACGGCCAAGGCAGGGCTGGCTGGGTTTACACGGAGCATTGCACGGG
>MFGX01000023.1:31537-33114 GCA_001778455.1 Candidatus Fraserbacteria bacterium RBG_16_55_9
CTCGTGGGATTCGGGTGAATGCCGTGGCTCCCGGCTTCATCGATGCCGGCATGACCGTGGGCCTGGATGAGACAGTCAAGCAGAGCTATTTGCAGCAGGTCCCACTCGGACGCTTTGGACGAGCGGACGAAGTGGCCCATTTGGTCTGCTTCTTGCTTTCGGATCGGGCTTCGTATATAACGGGGCAGATCTTCAATGTGGACGGAGGCCTTGCAATGGGCTAGCTAGAAGAGCAGCCCAGAGCATGCCACGACTCAACGCGGGAAGAAGGAGGTGTCTTAGATGGCCGATATCGAGGAGAGATTGAAGAAAATCATCGCGGAGCAACTCATGGTAGAGGAGGATGAGATCACCAAGGAGGCCTCGTTTGTGGATTCTCTGGGCGCGGACTCGCTCGACACGGTCGAAATGATCATGGAGATCGAGGACGAGTTCGGCATTGAGATCCCGGATGAGGACGCAGAAAAACTCGTCACCGTGGGCGAAGCGATGGACTACGTCAAACACAAGGTCGAGGAGAAGGAAGGCCAAGCGGCCGGCTGATACTTCCCTATCTGCTCTCCAGGTTGAGTCGAGCGACGATCGGCTCCGCAATTCGGCACTGGGCGGGCAGGATATGGACCGTGGGTTGGGGGGGTACGGCAGTCGGTTGCTGTGAATTCGAGATCATCAGATTCATCCCATCCTGAGCCACTTCGGTAATACCCTGTTGATCCGTATGCTGCAGTCCGAAATCGTGCCCGATTTCATGGGCGATCGCCGTAATGGGTCGCTTGGGAGGGAGAATCTCGCCGCTCTGGTCATTGATCACAAGAATATCATCCCAGCGGACGAGTGAGACTTTGCCCCCGATGGTCGTCACTCCGCCGAAATTCCTTTCGTCTCCGGGTTGAAGCACGATGCGCGCGCCGGTGATGAAGACACTCAGTTCCTGTGGGTCCAGGCGGTTCCCTTGATCTTGTAGCGCCAGAGCCAACGGTCCAAGCGCCTCGGTGAGTAGGTCGATGGGACGCCTGCGACTCAGGTCAGAGAGCGCAATCTCCGGAAGATCGCGTTCTCTTACGAAGAGCAGCTTATCGAGGTTTCCCGCGCTCAATTGGATCTTCTCAGGTCGAACGACGGCAACATTGCGCAACGTGAAGGCCACGCCACACTGATCCCAGATGCCCGTGACTGCGGGTATGATCTGCTGTTCAATGGCCTTTTGCACGGCTAGGCGAGGTTGGCCTAATGCGGCCCCATCTGGAGAGAACAGCGCTTCTTCTGCGAGCGCCGTGGCCCCGTCGTCCAAGATGAAAAGATTCACCCCTACGCTGTACTGCGTGGGACGTGCCCGTGCCAACTCCTCGTCGTAGTCACCGTGGGGAGGCTCGCCACAGGTAAAGGAGAGTGCTTTGGGGTCGCTCCGATGGCCCGCTTGGTCGATCAATATGAGCTTGAGAGTGACTTGTTGAGAGATCGTGCATGAGACGGAGAAAGCAAAACTTCCTTCTGTCCGGCCTCGCTGCTCGCTCAACCCAACGGTAAAGGGGTCGAATTTCCCATCGATGACGCGGAAGCGGGCTTCCTTCAAGTCT
>MFGX01000023.1:33134-33834 GCA_001778455.1 Candidatus Fraserbacteria bacterium RBG_16_55_9
GACCGCTCCTGGAATAGAGAGACCATTGGAAGCGATTCGTTGAGGCAACTCCACAGCCAACACGGCGGGAGCCGAGTCGGCGGCTGAAGCACCTTGCGGGAACGAGAACTTCTGAATGCGATTGTTGTTGAGGTCGGCTACGTAGACATTGCCACGGCTGTCAAGCGAGACCCCGACGACGTTTTCGAACTCTGCAGGACCATCGCCCTTGCGACCCCATTTGAGCAAGTATTCTCCTTCTGGCGTGAAGACTTGGATTCGTTGATTGGCGGAATCGGCAATGTATACCCGCCCCACCGAATCAAAGGCAATTCCCCAAGAGGAGGAGAGCTGACCATCTCCGCTCTCCAGTGGCCCAATTCCGTCCGGATCGGCACACCCTTGTCCGGGGTGGATGTAGAGATCGCAGAAGGTGCCCCATTTGCGGAGGAATGTCCCATCGGGGTTGAAGACCTGCACACGGTAGCCCAGTGAGTCTACCACATAGACCTTGCCGTCCGAGGAAACGTTGATCCCGGTGGGGCCAGTGAACTGCCCATCGCGAGTGCCCAGCCCTCCCCAACTTAAGAGCAGACGGCCTTCCGCGGAGAACTTGTAGACGGTGTTGGCATTGAGGTCCGTGACGTAGGCTTGATCCTGAGCATCGACAGCAATTCCCCAGGGGGTGAAGGGAGTCCCGCCTGCGGAGGGGATGCGCCAG
>MFGX01000023.1:33892-34580 GCA_001778455.1 Candidatus Fraserbacteria bacterium RBG_16_55_9
ACACATATACAGAGCCGTCAGAACCCACGACAATTCCGACAGGTGCTTTGAATTGCCCCAGTGCCGAGCCGAGTCCTCCCCACCCCGTAATGTACTCTCCTTCCGTGGAGAAGACCTGGATGCGGTTGTTGCCGTAATCGGAGACATAAATGCGGTCCCCAGGGCCTATAGCAATTCCCCAAGGCATGGAGAGCTGACCTTGCCCCTGGCCGCGGCCACCCCACTCCTTCACGTAGTCGGGAGGGCCGAGGAGAGGTGCCGAACTTCCGATGGAGAGCGCATCACTGACGATAAGAAGCAAGGTGAGCAGGCTGGAGAGTTTTACCCACTGAATCGAGCGCATCGTTTCCTCCAAAGTTTATCGTTTCTGTTTCCGTGCTTATGCTAGGGAGAGGAAGTGCTCTTGTCAAGGGGCTTGCAGAGGTACTCAATACTTTCTAAGCTAGAAAACGTATGGAACTTCAACTGCCGCGGGGGATGCGGGACTTCCCTCCCGAAGAGAAAATCCTACGAGAAGAAGTGATTGCGCTTCTCAAAGAGGTCTTCGAGCGGTACGGTTTCAGTCCGCTGGAGACTCCCATCGTTGAGCGCTGGGAAGTCTTGGCTGCCAAGTATGCCGGTGGTGAAGAGATCCTCAAAGAGACGTTTCATTTGCGTGATCAAGGAGAGCGCGAACTGGGGCTACGAT
>MFGX01000023.1:34594-34908 GCA_001778455.1 Candidatus Fraserbacteria bacterium RBG_16_55_9
CCGCTTCGTGGGGATGAATCCGACGATCAAGCGCCCCTTCAAGCGGTATGCGATTGGGCAGGTCTATCGCGATGGGCCAATCAAGCAAGGACGCACCCGAGAGTTTTATCAGTGCGATGTGGATACAGTGGGTTCTAGCTCTCTGCTAGCTGATGCAGAATGCATACAGTTGGCCCTTGATTATTTTGAACATCTCAACATTGATGTAGTTGCCAAAATCAATAATCGCCAATTCCTTCGAGAGTTGACAGAGAAAGCAACGATCCCCGATTCGTTGGCGGATTCGGCAATTCTGTCATTGGACAACCTAGAGA
>MFGX01000023.1:34979-35284 GCA_001778455.1 Candidatus Fraserbacteria bacterium RBG_16_55_9
TGCTCAGCACTTATTCGAGGATTCTGTACGAGGCGCAGGCGTGAGACTCTCTGAGGAAAGGAAGGTAGCAGCTTACCAAGAAAAGCTTCAGGGCCTCGGGTTTGTCAGCACTGGCTTAAGCCAAATTCAGCAAGTCTTGGAATATCTTGATAATTCTCGAGTGTTTTTCACGCCTTCCCTCGCCCGCGGGCTTTCCTATTACACGGGCACAATTTACGAAATCTACGCACCTGATTCACAGATTACAGGTTCTCTTGCAGCTGGCGGTCGCTACGATAACATGATCGGGCAGTTCTTGGGGAATG
>MFGX01000023.1:35332-36028 GCA_001778455.1 Candidatus Fraserbacteria bacterium RBG_16_55_9
CGCGTCGAGAGGGGAATCTGAAGAAGACAGTTACACAAGTCTATGTCATTCCCATCGGCCTGAAGAAAGAGGGGCTTGATATCACGCAGAAGCTGCGTCAAGCGGGTATCAAGACCGATCTAGATTTGGCGGGCAAGGGGATCAGTGATAACTTGCGATATGCAAACGCATATGGGATTCCGTATGCGCTCTTGGTGGGCAAAGCGGAGCTTCAGCAAAACAAAGTGAAGCTTAGGGACATGAAATCAGGGAATGAGGAGTTATTAACGCTGGAAGAAGTGGTCATGCGCCTTCAGCACTCTTAATTTGGATCTTCTGCATATGCTCAGCGAGGGCTTGACCTTGGCCTTCCAGTATTCTTCCGTATTGGCAGTCAAGTCGCGGTCTATCTCGGCTTTGTGATCGTAGTAGTAAGAAAGGGCGTCGTAGACCTGCGCCAGAGTCAGATGAGGGTAGGTGGCAACCAGCTCCTCGGGGGTCATTCCCTGCTGCAACACATAAGTGATGACCGAGCGGACAGGGAACTTTGTGCCTTTAATGATGGGTTGCCCCCCGCAGTAGTTCTTGCGTCTCGTGATATAGGGATGCATCGCTTTAACCCGTGCTTCCGCCATGAGCCGATCACCTTTCCCTTGATTGTAAAGCATAGTTTGCTAAAGGTGCAAGAATACTGAAGGGGGCTTATCTCTTGTACTC
>MFGX01000024.1:0-995 GCA_001778455.1 Candidatus Fraserbacteria bacterium RBG_16_55_9
TTTTCTCTCCGACGGCCTCGATCTCTTTTCTTGCAGACGGCTTGATTACGGCCTTATATCTTACCACGCCGCCTCAACTATTTCACCACGGCTTCGAAACCGACGCTGCGTTCATGTGCGCGATCTTCAAAGGCAGCCAAGTCTTCTGCATCCTCGGCCAAAGCCAATTTGACGGCTTCATTGACCATGTCGGAAATAGAACGATCCGTGGCGGCCGCCTTGAGTCGGAGGGCTCGGTGGATCTCTGGTTCGAAATAGACAGTAGCTCGTTTGGGTAAGCTCAAGTAGGCATCATAGCGTCGCAACGTCATGACGTCAAGTCTAACGAATCCGCGTTATCCTGCGAGCGCAGTACAAAGAATACGGCACGCGCACCCAGTGCGGGAGCCGCTTCCGAAATCCCGCGCTCGCTAGCATCAACGCGCGGTTAGACCGCGGGCGATGAATGTAGAGTGCGATGTGCATCCACAACTTTGAGCGTTTGGGTCTGGACGTAGTCGATTTGGCTCTTCAGCCACGCCAGATCAACAGTTAGGTTCACCGTTACCCTCACATGCGTTGGCTGTTTGGCGATCGGCGGGCTGAACTTGATAAGACGCATTTTCTCACCGACCTCGGGGGCTGTAACGCGGCCGTGCGCAATTGCATCGCGCGTATCCGCGACGCCCGGCTCAACAGCCCAATCGTTCCGGTCGGGGGGCAAGGACGAGTTGTACGCTACGATGAGTTGTTTCAAAGACCGATAGTCAGTCATTGGGTTGAGCAGAACGAGGGACCCGACTTGGTGCGCATACAAGTCTTCGCCGTGAGGGGGCCTCTGTTCCGGCTCTGCCGTTCGCTCGTACAGAAATCCGCGCAGAACAAACTCCAAGCTCTGGAACGCACTAAGAAGCTTGCCGAGATGCAGTACCCAATCGTCGAGCGGGTGCAGCTTGAGTGCGGTCAATCCTGATCCGTCGGTTTAAGTAATTAGCCCGCAAGTGCGGTATAATTCC
>MFGX01000024.1:1046-2474 GCA_001778455.1 Candidatus Fraserbacteria bacterium RBG_16_55_9
CGTCGTACTGAAGCAGCGTATTTACACTACATTATAGATTTCATCCGCTTCCACGCCAAGCGGCCTCTGGCCCGACAGCGCATGCGTATCACAGCCCAGCATATTGCGGCAGCTTACGTAACTTCGAGAAGATCTCTTAGCGTCAAACCGCCGCACGGAGCACGGTCGGGTGCAGCAACTCGAGATTCTACGGAAGGATCGAGACGTGGGCGGAATAAGTGCGCACTGCATCGTCTACAGAAGCGATCGTTAAGGCATGTTGGATTGCTTGGCAAAGAAGCATCCGGTCAAATGGGTCTTTATGCAGCGCAGGCAGTTTGGCGAGGTTCGTCACACTGCCCTCATCCAGCGGGAGGCTCTCAATCTTATGGCGTTGGCGCTGTTGAGGAATGTAGGCATCTGGTGATTGTGGCAAAAGCAGTTTGCCAAGCTGGTACTTCACGATGGCCTCCCAGATCGAGACAACGCTGAGATAGACCTCATTCGCTGGGTCGCGGATCAACGGTAAGACGACAGCTGGCAGGCGCGAATCCCCCGTGATGTACCAGAGGAAGATATGCGTGTCGAGGAGCAGCTTCATTATCTTTCAAACTGCTCGATGATCTCATCGGGCAATGGCGCATCGAAGTCTTCTGGCACTCGAAACTCTCCGGTGCAGAGAGCGTATGGCCGCAGGTGTGTCTCCTTGGGTGCGACGGGCTTGATCTCTGCCACCGGCTCATCTCCCTCCAGAATCACAAGCGTCTCTCCTGCCTTGACCCGCTGGAGATAGCCCATCATATCGCATCGGATTTCGTCTATTGTAACGGTTATCACGACTGCATTATAGCAATCTTACTGTGGATCGTCTAATCACAGATGAGTCGTCGCACTGAGGCATCGTACTTGCATTATATCATAGAGAGATGGACCTCAACCTACGAAGACTAGCGGCGCGCAGCCCGCTGGATACAATACATAACCATGCGCCAAATCGTAATTACCAGACACGGCAGCCCTGAAGTGCTCAAGCTCCAAGAGCGCGAAGACCCCAAACCGGAAGAGGGGCAAGTCCTCGTTCGCGTGAAAGCTGCAGGGATCAACTTCGCAGATATTCTCGCTCGAAAGGGTTTGTACCCGGATGCTCCCAAGCTGCCCTGTGTCGTCGGCTATGAAGTCTCCGGAGTCGTCGGAGCCGTGGGTCAAGGAGTTAGCCCGTCGCTCATTGGAAAACCTGTTGTCTCCATCACCCGCTTCGGTGGCTATTCGGATCTAGTCACCCTGCCCGCCTCGCAACTCTTCGAGAAACCGGAATCTCTGAGCTTTGAACAAGCTGCCGCCATTCCGGTCAATTATCTGACGGCTTATCAACTACTCGTCGTGATGGGGTCGCTCAAAAAGGGCGAATCCATGCTCATTCACAATGCGGGAGGTGGCGTCGGCTTAGCA
>MFGX01000024.1:2511-4250 GCA_001778455.1 Candidatus Fraserbacteria bacterium RBG_16_55_9
ATGGCACAGCCAGCCCTGGCAAGCATGAATTCCTCAAGGAAAGAGGGCTCGATCATCCCATCGATTATCGAACCCAAGACTGGACAGCAGAACTCAAGCAATTGACAGATGGCAAGGGAGTAGATTTGATCATAGATCCCATCGGTGGGGCTCACTGGAAGAAGAGTTACAAGATGCTGAGGGCCACAGGACGCTTAGGCATGTTCGGGATCTCCTCGGCAGCAGAATCACGCTGGGGAGGGAGTCTTGGTTTACTGAAGATCGTTCTTGGAACTCCTTGGTTTCATCCCCTGGGCTTGATCAGTCGCAACCGAGGAGTTTTCGGTGTCAATATGGGTCACTTGTGGGGAGAAGGCGGGAAAGTGAAAGAGTGGATGAATGATATCCTCAAGGGGGTCAGTGAAGGTTGGGTTCGCCCGCATGTTGATAAGACTTTTCCGTTTGAGCAGGCGGCCGAAGCCCATCGCTACATCGAAGAGAGAAGGAACATGGGCAAAGTGGTCCTGGTGCCCTGATCAACGATGAGCGGTGATTCCCACCTGTTGACATATATCAAGAACAGGGCAGGTGGTGCAACGAGGTAACTGCCCAGTGCAGATGTGCTTGCCAAAAGGAACTGACAAACGGTTGATCTCCACCCAATAGCGGCGCGGCAGTCTCTCTTCTAGAGCGGCGAGCGTGCGCTCCGGTGTCGATGCCTGCACGTAGCCCCAGCGGTTTGTGATTCGATGCACGTGAATATCCACGCCAATGCACGGTTCATTGCAAGCGATGCTCAAAACCAGATTCGCGCACTTCGGACCCACACCGGCGAACGACAGCAAGACATCACGGTCGCAGAGCAGATTGCCTCCATGCTTCTCGATCACAAGCTTGGCTATCGCGAGAATCTGATGCGCCTTGCGATCATGGAAGGTGCACTCACGAATGAGTTCATCAATGGCATCGTGGGTAAGCGAGGCGATAGCAGCTGGGGTGCGAGCGTAGGCAAAGAGCCGACGCGCCGTCGGCAGCATCACTTCGTCGAAAGTTCGAATAGAAATGATACAAGCGACGAGAATCTCGAAGGGCGAGCTGAATCCTTCTTCGGCCAACTCAAACAACGCAGCCTTCGGGTACGGCTTGACAGCCTCCTCGATTCGACGCATCGCCACATCGATGTCAAACGGGGATTTGGTCAAGTAGCCAAACCTTTCTCCAGCAACGCCTCGGCCAGCTTGAGATCCCAGGGCGTTGTAATCTTGATGTTTTGTTTCTCACCCAGAACGATCTTGGCGCCCACTCCGCTCATTGCCAACACCGCTCCCGCCTCGTCCGTGAAATAGCGTTGCTCCTGGTGAGCTTTCTCTAGTGAATGCACAAGTAGTTCGCGCTCAAAGCACTGCGGCGTCTGAGCAAGATAGATCGCCTCGCGGTCGACTTCTCTATGAGCAAAGCTCTCTTCATTTACAGACTTGATCGTCTCTTGAACGGGGAGCGCGGGAATAGCGGCACGATGGGCGCGGGTCGCTTCAAAGACGGCTGTGAGCAGCTTCAGTGAGAAAAAGGGTCGCACACCATCATGAACCGCGACCCATTTCGAGCGAATCGCTCGCACGCCAGATCGCGCGGAGTCTTGACGGTGCTTTCCTCCGAGCGCCACTTGGATCTTTTTGTCAAATGAAAAAGCATCCAAGATTTTTGACTGAAGAAGGGAGCGATCTTCCGGATGGATAACCACAACTATCTCTGAGATGAAT
>MFGX01000024.1:4265-12347 GCA_001778455.1 Candidatus Fraserbacteria bacterium RBG_16_55_9
GGATGGGTTTACCGTTCAGTGACAGGTACGTCTTGGGGATGGGCTTCCCCATGCGCTCTCCCCTGCCGGCTGCCAGCACAACGACTCCGAGTGTCTCTAGTTTCATACGCCCTGTTGTATCGAGCTAGGGCCTAGAAGACAACTAGAGCACGAGCACGAGAAAACCTGCGACAACAGTCAGCAGCTCCAGTCCCACGACCCAAGGAATCCAACGTCGCCGACCGAGCGTCATATCTCTTCATCCTCTCAGGAGCATAGAGATGATTCGAGGCACGCTCCTTAATGTAGAGGGTAATCGCACAGATTGACTTCGAGGGTGAGCCCTGCACACGGCATGGGGCGCTTCGGCTACTCGTAGAGGGGACAGCTGACTTGTGTAGGGTTATTCTTCCCCGCGACCATCGGCCTCGCTCTTGGGGCGGACAAAGAGCATCTTGCCTGCATCCGTCTGCAAAGAACTTGAAACGACCGCGCGGATCTTCTTGCCGATGAAGCGGCGACCGTTCTCTACGACAACCATGGTGCCGTCGTCCAGGTAGCCCACACCCTGCCCAATCTCTTCCCCGCGGTCGATCACCTCAACCTCAAGCTCCTCGCCGGGGATGAAGCGCGGCTTGATCGCATTGGCAAGTTCGTTGATGTTCAGCACTTGTATGCCCTCGACCTTGGCTACTTTGTTGAGGTTAAAATCCGTGGTGATGATCTTAGCGCCGAGTTCTTTGGCAAGCTGGATGAGCTTTCGATCCACACCGTGAATCTCCGGATAGTCCCGATTGAAGATCTCGGCATGAATGCCTGGATGTTGACGTAGCTCCCCTAAGATATCCAGGCCGCGGCGACCCTTCCGACGTCTCAGGCTATCTGAAGAATCCGCAATGCCGTGCAGCTCATCCAACACGAACTGCGGAATGAGAATTCCGTCCTCAATGAAGCCTGTCTTCACCAGATCGCCAATGCGGCCATCGATGATCACGCTTGTATCAATGAGTTTTGGGGATTCGCGTAGCCCGGAAGGCTGCTCCCCGCTGATCAGAGTTAAGAATAGATTCTCTTTACTATAGCCAACTCGGAACCCCAGAAACGTTAAGAAGAAGACGAGCCCCGCTTGCGTGAGCTGGAGCCACACGCCGGGATTAAAGAGCAGTTCCAAGATGGCATACCCGAGAAGCCCAAAGAGCGCCCCGACCAAGCCGACTAGGCTACCGTTGAGGAGCGCCACCTCTTCTCCCGCCGCTACCTTTTGGACGATAAAGGAGGAGATCCCGTGCATGAGCCCGGCCGAGAGGGCTCCTCCCAGGGCTCCCACCAAGAGGTTTAGCCAGAGAGGGTGAACCCACTGGCCATCCAGACGCCAGCTCACGACCCCCTGACCGGCAGTAACGAGGGCCCCCAGACTGGTCATCCCTAGATAGAAGAGAATTTTCCAAAAGACATTACGCAGCAAGATTTCTCACGTTCTCCAGCTTTTTATCTTATCTGATTCTTGACTCTTTGACAAAGACTTTGCTAACTTACACAAGGGAGGTTTGAGAGGTAGTGAGGGAATCCCCAAGGAGGAGCTTGAACTCACCGGCTGTCACGCAGACCGAGTCTTCTGAGTGGACCATCCGGCGTGTCCTGGATTGGACGACGGGGTATCTGCGCCGCGGGAAGGTGGATGCGGCTCGGTTCGAAGCGGAGGTGCTTCTCTCTCATGCCTTGAGAGTAGAGCGCTTGGAGCTCTATCTCCATCCGGAGCGCCTCCTAAGACCACCCGAGCGCGCCCGCTTTCGAGAGCTGGTGCGCCAGCGCCACGCCGGGACTCCTCTGGCCTATCTACTGGGCACAGTAGAGTTCATGAACGTGACGCTCAAAGTGAACTGTTCCACGCTCATCCCACGAGTGGAGACAGAAGAGATGGTGGAACGAATTCTGCGGGATGTTCCATCTCCGCTACCGAAAGACTTTCGATTTCTGGATTTGGGCACAGGATCGGGTGCCATTGCCATTGCGCTGGCCAAGGAATGGCCAGAGGCTCGTGCTCTGGCTGTGGATATCTCGAACGAAGCGCTGACTCTTGCCCGCGAGAACGCGCAGCAAAACGGTGTAGCGGAGCGAGTGGCGTTCGCTTGCTCAGATTGGTTCTCGGCTGCCCAGGGACAGTACCATCTCATCGTCTCAAATCCTCCGTATATTCCGTCGGAAGATCTTGGGGCTCTGCCCCAGGAAGTGTCTGCCCATGAGCCTCGGAAGGCGCTGGATGGCGGCCCGCGCGGCCTTCGAGAGATCGAGCGGATCGTTCGGGAAGCTTCCGGCTTCCTACTACCTGGCGGACGGCTCTATCTGGAGATTGGCTCCCCGCAAGCTGAGGACGTATGTAAGCTTCTCCATGAGACGCCCGCCTTTTCGCGCATCGAAGTGCATCAGGATTTAGCGGGGCGCGATCGAATCGTGTATGCGATACGCCGTGGCGATCCCTAGGAAGGTGTCATGCCCATCATCATTCAGATCTCGGAGCTGGGCGCATGGGACCCCGAAGGCCAGAAGGTCTTTTCCGATCTCCATTTCCGGCTCCATCGAGGAGAGTGGGCCTGCATCACCGGCCCGCCGGGGTCAGGCAAGACCCTGCTGCTGAGCTTCATCTACGGAGAGCAGCGCCCAAAGAGAGGTCAGATCCTCGTGGACGATCGCAACGTCATGCGCATCCACCCTGAGAAGTTGAGGCAACTACGCCGACGAATGGGCGTGGTCTCGGGTGGCATGGCGCCACTCGAGCGCCGTACTCTCGAAGGATATATGAACTTCAAGCTGCGTGCGCTCGATCTACTCCATGAGGAAGCCCGAATCAAAGCCCTCGATGTCCTAGAGCTCGTCGGGCTGGGAAATCAAGTGGGGTGTCATACTCACGAGATAAGTGAAGCCGATCAACAACTGTTCCGATTGGGATTGGCCATCAGCCATGACCCTGTCCTCTTGCTCATCGATGACCCTCTTCAAGGCCTTCCTCCTGCCGGAGTAGAACGCTTTGTCACGGTTCTCGAACAGGTGCAAATGCGTAGGCGGATGAGCATTCTCATGACGACGAGAGAAGCACCTTGGGCAGATCGGTTCCATGTGAACGTATATGTCTTGGAAGGTGGCAGTCTTCGAGCACTTCACCCCGCTGCGATCACGGACAGCGACAGTGGGATTGAGACATCATGATAAAAGAGTTCTTCATGTTTAAGGAGTTGCTCCGTTCGCTGCACGCCAAGACTTGGGCTCTCTCGTTTGCGATTGTGCTGGCTGTGGCGGTCTTCTTGGGTACTCTGGCCTTCTTCTCACTCCTGCTCCAACCCGCCGCTTCCGGAGCGGGTGTGCAGCTGATCGCCGTTCCCCGCGAAGATCTCTCCCAAGCAGATCTCGCCGAGCTCCATGAGCGACTCCTGCGCGATCCAGAGATCCTCCAAGTGCGCTACGTCTTCGCACCCACTGTGGCCAGCAACACGGCTAGCGAGCGAAAAGGGGCCCCCAGCCGCTTTGAGATCTCCTTACGCTCAGACTCAGAACTCTTTGCCGTCGCCGAGCGTCTTAGAGGATGGGGCGAATTCCAACAGGTAGGACCTCCGGGGCCGGATTCCCTGGAAGCGTGGAGGGACTGGCTCAACAAGCCGGAGAAACGATGGATCGCGTTGGCCATCCTGGCGTCATGGTTAGCGATAGCTCTCTTTGCGATCTATGGAGGGCTGATCATGGCTCGGCGGAGCTTTGCCGGAGAGCTTGAGCTTCTCGAGCTCTCGGGAGTGCCTCCTCAAACACTACGAGTCCCTTTCATTCTCTTGGGAGCCCTCTACGGACTAACCGGAGCGCTTCTCGTGGGGTTCCTCTTCGACGGTCTTAGGGCTCTTATGATCTCTTCTTTTCGACTGTTCCCCGAACTGTGGGAATCCACAGTCATCGATCAACTCGGGGTCCATGGCTTCCTCGTAGGACTCGCCTTCGCAGGTGTGGGGGGATGTCTGGGGTGGCTAACGATTCAGAAGTACCCGAGCCCCTTCAGCCGCTCACGAATCAACTCTTCTTCCGCGGATGTGGCGGTAGAGTGAGAGCCGACGATCGCGCCTTCCGTAGGTCGATCGGGCGTGCCTGTTCCACGTTCTGAGCTCGTCTCCCAGGTCTGGTGCGGCTTGGCCTCGCTGCGAAGCAGCTCCTCCGAAACTTGTCCATCCATGTCAGGGGGAATGGGGACTCCGAACAACTTGCAGATCGTGGGGTAGAGATCGATCAGCCTGAGGTTCTTTGCGAATCCCCGCTGCAATGGCTCGCCTACTCCTACGAAAAGTCCCTCCATCCGATGCCAGCCCGAATGAGCGACGGGCTGTGAGATGATTTCGTTCGACAAGAACTCAGAGAGCCCCATGGGTGAATAGCCGTCCTCCGGAAGGAAGACGAGATCAGGCGCGCGTTCGAGCGCTCGGTGAGAATATACTTCTTCTTTGCCATAGACGCGCTTCACCACTCGCTCGCCGCTGTGAGGGTTGACCCAGGAGAGCAACGCGTGCTCGAGTTCACCTAGAATTCTCTTGGCATCGGCTTCCGTTACGATTCCTTCGGGTTCTCGCCCCCGACGGTTGAGATAGATCTGGCCAACGTTTCCATAGGAGTACGCAACGGTCTTCCCCCAATCGATGTTCTGCATGGAGAGAGAGAAGCGCCCGAGCCAACGATAGGCCTGCTCACCCCGTGCCCAGCCAAGCAATCGGAACCGTTCCTCCCAGGGATACAAGTTCTCGGGGACGATCCCGCCTTCGAACATCAGACGCTTGAGATGTGTGGAGAAGTTCTGCTTGAGCTTCAAGAAGCCCTGTCGAAGCAGCCAGGTGTTCAGGTGTAAATTGTAGTGGAGTGGCCCAAAACCGTGATCCGAGATGACGAATACCATCGTGTCTTCATCGAAGCTCTTTAGGAGTTGACCTACCAGATCGTCAGCCAATTGATAGACCTCAAGAATGGGATTCCCCTCCATCCTCACCCGATAGCGCCGCCTTGCAATTCCATCGAGCGTGTGCCACATCTGATGCTGAACGGAATCCGTCTCCATGACGTGAACCATGAAGAAATCCCAAGGGTGATGAGTCGCCAAGTATTGAGCGGCCTTCGCTCGAGCGGCGAGTGAGGCCTTCAGTGCGATCAACCAGCGCTCGGCTCGCTGTCTGCCCAGCCAAGGAGGAGGTGCCACCGGATACGGCCCCCCGAGGTGATGTTCCAGTTCCTCTTTCAAGTGGGGTGGATACGCGTAGTTTTGACCGGGAGGTGTCAAGAGATCGCTCAAGATGAATCCGCGAATGGGCCGCACGGGGTACGTCAGTGGCACTCCTACCGCCCCGACGCGTACCCCATGGGTGCTCAGCCACTCGAAGAGCGTGGGATACCGCAAGAAGGAGGAATCGATCAAGCCCATCTGATACGATCCCTCGCGCCTGCTCAGCCACTCGAAGACCCCATGCCGACCCGGGGCGACGCCCGTTAGGAAGGAACCCCAGGCCGCTCCCGTCACGGGAGGAACGACGCTAAGAAGAGGTCCGAAGGCCCCCTGCTCTAGAAGCTTTGCCAGATTGGGTAGATATCCCTCGCGAGCCCAACGCTCGACGAGATCGGGTGAGGCACCATCTAAAGCGATAATGGCGATCTTGCATCTGTTCACTACTGAAAACCCCCTCGCATTACCAGATCGGATGCCAGATGAGTGCGATGAACCCCTAATAATCTTGAGTGCACATCCAGGGAGGGATGCGCCCCAGCCAAACTCGCTGGAAGTAGGCTCGGTAGCCATCAATGGTATAACGCAGCCAGCTTCGCTTCAAGCCGTAGCGGCGACTGGAAGAGTAGACCTTCATTTCTGGTGCATATACAATGCGCTCTTCCGGCCTAAGCGCTTGTTGAATACGCAGTCCTAGGTCCAGGTCTTCAGCTAAGCGGAGCCGTGTATTAAAACCTCTCGCTCTAAAGAAGATCTCTTTGCGTACAGCGAAGTTGAATCCCCAAAAGTGCGGCTTTCGGATGCGAATGTGAAGCCGCTGGTGGAACTCAATGAGCGGTTCCAAAAAGAGCCATCGTTGCAGTAAAGTGGTCTCTCGAAATCCCACATGACCACAGAGCGCCGCTACACCTTCCTCCTGAAAGCGATATCCAATGGCCTTCAGCCAGTCGGCATCGACGACCGTATCCGCGTCGGTGCGCGCGATGATGGCATACCGCGCCGCTTCAAACCCAGCTTGAGAGGCAGCCGCAACACCGCGTTTGGCTTCGTGGATCAACCTCACAGGCAGAGTGGAAGAGAACGACTTCACGTGAGTTGCGGAATCGTCCGTGGAGCCGTTATCCACGAGGATCAGCTCAAAGTTGCCCCTATAGGTCTGACGCGTGAACGCCTCCAGGCAAGAGAGAATCTCATCCGCTTCGTTATAGAACGGAATGACGACGGAAATCATCGTAACGGGTTACCAGAGACTGGGATTTCAGGGAGGGCTCGGCCTCTCGCAGGCTACGAGACGGCCGGGAAGGCTGTTCCAACACCGAGCGATACAGGGCTTTGAGCCGTTGGCCTACGACGTCGAGACTGTGCTCTTTCGCCAATTCCAGTGCTCCTTTGGAGAGCTGCCGATAGAGCACCTCATCACTCTCCAAGCGCCGTAGATATTCAACAAAGTCGCTCTCCGTTCTCCCCTTGAGGCAGTTCACTCCATCGATGAGCCAATCTTCATACTCGGGAAGATCTCTCACGATCAAGGGCCTGCCCAAAGAGGCCGCTTCGAGGATCACCATGCCTTGCGTCTCTGTATGCGAAGAGAAGAAGAGCACATCCCCGGCAGAGAATGCTCCCGGGTTATCCGCAACATAGCCGGGCATGATCATATTGAACGGTCGTTCGTCGACATATTTATCCATCTCCGGATGGAAGACGATGGCCTTGGACCAACGGTGGCCATACCAGATGAAGTCAAACTGAGGAAGTCGATCGGCCACCCGGATGAAGTCCACGATGCCCTTGCGGGGGATGATGTTCCCCGCGGAGAAGACGGTAAAGCGCTTGAGACCGTAGCGCTTTCGGTAGAGCTGGCGTTTTACAGGCGAGAAGCGGAATCGCTCCTGGTTGACTCCGTTGCTCACCACCTCGATGCGCTTGGCTAGACCCACTTGGCGCAGAAGTGTGCGTGCGAACTCAGAGGGAGTGAACAGGACATCGCTCTGCTCGTAGAAGAACGTTAGGTATTTCTCGTAGAGAGGAGCAATCAGGTTCGACATGGTGTAGCTGTCGCGAAAGTCATGGGCGCCGACGCTGTGCGCGTGCACGACTGCCTTGACCCCTTCTCGCTTGGCCTTGTTCAGATAGTAGAACGACTTGGGGCCGAAGGCGTGCAAGTGCAGCAGCTGATAGCCCTCTTCACTGGGCTCCGTGGTCACGTTCACTCCGGCGAGCTGAAGCGCTTGTTTGTGAGAATCAAACGCTCGCTTAAACCCGGAACGGGCTACGGCATTCTCGGCTTCCAAATAGAGGCAGACCCTCATTCCTACCCCCTTGTGATAGGTGCTTACTCCCACTCGATCGTCCCCGGCGGCTTGGATGTGATGTCGTATACCACGCGGGTGATCTCGGGAATTTCGTTGGTGATGCGAGTCGAGATGCGTTCCAACAGATCATACGGTAGCTTAAACCAATCGGCCGTCATGCCGTCTTTGGAGTGGACCGCTCGCAGCGCCACGACGGTGCCATACCCACGACCGTCCCCACGGACAGCCACGCTACGAACAGGCAAGAGAACGGGGAAATACTGCCAGATCTGATGCGCAAGTCCCGCCCCTGCAATCTCCTCGCGGTAGATCGCGTCGGCCTCTTGAAGCAGCGCAACACGCTCTGGAGTCACATCGGCCAAGATCCTCACAGCCATCCCCGGCCCGGGGAAAGGTTGCTCTTCGATGATCTCATCCGGCAATCCCAGAGCCCGCGCGATCACCCGTACTTCGTCTTTGAAAAACTCGCGCAGCGGCTCAACGATCTGAAACCCCAAAGCCGCCGGAAGCCCCCCGACGTTGTGATGGCTCTTGATGCGATCTGCATGCTGG
>MFGX01000024.1:12394-18687 GCA_001778455.1 Candidatus Fraserbacteria bacterium RBG_16_55_9
GGATGAGCACATCGATCTTGGCCAAGCGATGCGCTTCGGCCTCGAAGACGCGAATAAACGTTTCGCCAATGATCTTGCGCTTCTCCTCCGGATCGATGACGCCTCGCAGGCGCTTATAAAACTCCTCGCGAGCATCCACGCAATCGAGCCTCAAGCCCAGCTGGGTAAAGACGCGTTTCACTCGTTCCGATTCGCCTTTGCGTAGGAGTCCTGTGTCCACAAAGATGGGGAGGAGCCTGTCTCCAATGGCTCGATGGGCCAGCACGGCCGCGGTACTGGAGTCAACTCCCCCAGAGACGCCGATGAGGCAGCGCTTGCCAGATAACTCTTCCTTCAGAGCAGCGATCTTCTCTTCGACGAGGTTTCCAGGCTGCCACCGCCCGCGAATACCACAGACCTTGCGAAGCCAATTCTCCAAGAGCATTTTCCCATGAGGGGTGTGATGGACTTCTGGATGGAACTGAATCCCGTACATGGAGGCCTGTTCGTTCTTCACGGCAGCGATGAACTTTTCAGTCGAGTAGGCTAGCACTCGGAACCCTCGGGGGATCTGAGTGATGACATCTCCGTGGCTCATCCAGACTCTCTCTTCGCGCGAGAGTCCATCGAAGAGTGCATCTGGCTCCAGAATCTCGATGGTGCTTGTGCCGTACTCGGCCTGGGCACGGTTCACCTGGCCCTCGAGTTGATGGGCAAGAAGCTGCATGCCGTAGCAGATCGCCAAGATGGGAATTCCCAGTTGATAGATTCTGGGGTCGAGCTGTGGGGCGTCCGACTCATAGACGCTACGCGGCCCTCCAGAAAGCACGAGGGCTCGCGGGCGGTGTCGCTCAATCTCTTCCGCTGTGATGGCGGATGAGGCGACCTCCGAGTAGACCTCCAGTTCGCGGATTGCCTTGGCGATGAGCCGTGTATATTGCGAGCCGAAATCGAGAACGAGGACTCGTTCTTCGATCACACCGTGCCTCCTCCCATTACTCATTCAAAGGGTAATCCGCGAAGGGGGGAATTGCAAATTATTTGACCTCTTGGATGTAAGGGCCTAGAATCAATCCATTCAGAATTTTTCATCCATTCCATATGAGTGAGGAGGGACATGTTCATGCAAGGACCCATAGAGTCTGGAAGAGAATTTGAAGAGCGCTGGCAGGACTGGAGTCGGAGAGTGGGACGGCTAGGCAGCGGAGCTGGCTGGCTGATCGTCGTACTCATTGTGGCGATCTGGTTCTTGAGCGGCATTTATACCGTAGCCCCATCGGAAGTGGCTCTGGTCAAGCGATTCGGGAAATTCACGCAGGCCGAGGGCCCCGGGTTTCATTATAGACTTCCCTGGCCTATAGAGAGCGTCGTGGTCGTCGATAGCCAATCTGTGCGCACCGAGGAGATCGGCTTTCAGAGCAAAGCGGGCGTCCCGAGCACACAGTTCCCCACAAAGGAAGAAGAGGCGCTTACTCTCACGGGCGACTTCAACATCATCAGTGTGGAGACAGTAGTTCAGTACGACGTGACAAACTCAGAAATCTTTGCTTTCCAAGTGGAGGACTATCGCAGGGTCATCCGAGAAGCAGCGCAGGCTGTTATCCGTGAGAAGGTGGCAACCCGTGGCGTGGATGAAGCCCTCACAGATAAGCGTGAGGAGATCGCCAGTGAGATCCAACGCGAACTGCAAGGGCTTCTGAATAATTACGGCACGGGGATGCGCATCATCAACGTGCGCTTGCAAGAGGTTACCCCGCCGACGCAAGAAGTCGCCGCAGCCTTCGATGACGTCAACAGCGCTGTCCAAGACAAAGAGCGGCTCATCTTTGAGGCTCAGGGTTACTCCAACGAGCAGCTCCCTCGAGCCGATGGCCAAGCCCAGCAGATCCTCAACGTGGCCGAAGGGTACAAGCAGAGTCGCATCCTACGATCCGAGGGAGATGTCGCTCGGTTCTTGTCCATATTGGATCGCTACCGCCTGGGAAAGACCGTCACCGAAGCGCGGCTCTACATCGAAACGATGGAAGAGATCCTCCCCAACCTCAATAAGATCATTCTCTCGAAAGAGTCCGGTGGCGTGCTCAACCTACTCGATCTGGAGAGGCTCCTGGGGAGCAGCACCGGAGGTGAGAAGTAATGAAGAGCTTGGTCGTCTTTATTGTCGTTGTCTTTTTGGCCTTGATCGGCTACTTTCTCTTCGCCTTTACGGTGGACGAGACCCAGAAGGCTGTCGTGCTTCAGTTCGGGGAGATCGTGCGAATCGTGGAATCGCCCGGGCTACACTTCAAGACACCCCTGCTGGAGAATGTGGTCTACCTAGAAGATCGGCTCCTTAGCTACGACATCCGATCGGCTCCGGTCATCACGGTGGATAAACAGCGCCTGACGGTAGACAGCTATACGCTCTGGCGCATCCAAGATCCGCGTCGGTTTATGGAGACGATGCGTGGACTGCGTAACAACGCAGAGCAGCGGCTCGATGATATCATCTACTCGCTGCTTAGGGACTCGCTGGCACAGAAGAGTTTCGAAGACATCCTCAAGCGTGAGTTTCTTACCGAGGTCAAGCAGAGAGCCCAGACACAAGTCAAGGACTTTGGCATTGAGATCATTGACGTGCGCATCAAGCGGGCGGATCTCCCTACGGCCAACGAGCAGGCGGTCTATCAACGCATGATCAAGGAGAGGAGACAGATTGCGCAAAGGTACCGTGCCGAAGGGGAGCAGCAAGCGCTTGGCATCCGATCTGAGGCCGACCGTCAAGTGCAGATCACTCTGGCCGAAGCGCACAAGCGCTCCGAAGAACTCAAGGGAGAGGGCGATGCTAGCGCCCTTCAGATCTATGCGGAGGCGTACAACCGCGACCCCAACTTCTTCCTCTTCTGGCGCACGCTCGAATCCTATAAGACATCGCTGGCTCAGAACAGCACACTGGTGCTCTCGACAGAATCCGATTATTTGAAGCTATTGGAGTTGATGAATTCAAAAGGGCTGATCGAGGCGCTGGACAATCGCTAAACCGCTTGCATGCGGAGTCCCAAAAGCTCGCTCAATCGGCACATGGCCGAGCCTAAGTCACTGTGAATGACGAGATCTGCCAAGCCATCGAAGGGTGTCTCCTCACGATTGATGAGGGCCACTTTCGCCTTGCCGTATTTCGCTTGCGGGACGAGCCCCGCTACAGGGTAGACTTCGAGAGAGGAGCCCAAGACCAAGAGTAGATCTGCTTGGTAGATCTCTAATTCGCTCTCTGCAAAGGCAGGGGGCAGGAGTTCTCCGAAGAGAACTACATTGGGTTTGAGCAGGCCGTGGCACTCATCGCAATGCGGCACGCTGCGTTCCTCGACTTTCCGCAAGAGCTCTTCGGTCTCGTAGGGCTTGCGACACTTGATGCACAGACCCTGGGTGTAGTTGCCATGGACTTCGAACACCTGCTGGGAGCCTGCTTTTCGATGGAGATTATCAATATTTTGAGTGATGACGGTTTTCAATCTCCCTCGAGCTTCGAGTTGAGCCAGTACGCTGTGTGTGATGTTAGGTTTGGCTTCGTTTAGCTTAGAAAAACGCCACTTCCAGAACTCGTAGAAACCCACGGGGTCTCCGAGAAAACCCTCGATGGAAGCCACTTTGATGGGATCGACCATGGCCCACAGGCCGCACTCGGGGCTACGAAAATCCGGGATACCCGATTCCGTCGAGACGCCGGCTCCTGTGAGCGCTACGGCATAGCGAGCTTGCTCAAGCCACCCGGCTAGTTGATAGAGCTTCCCCTCGTGCATAGTAGGGATTACAGTCTAATCGAACTTTCGCCTCGAGAACAACTAGCAGTAGTCTTTTGATGAGGTAGAGTTTTTGCGCTATCATTGCAGTTGCAGATTGCACTTACAATGACCCCGAAACCTGGCCTAGAAAAAGAGCTGTTCCGCCTTAAAGAAGAGACGGGCTGGAGCTGACAGAGCTTCTCGAAGCCATTGTCTCCCGCGCCGGTGCTCTCGTAGGCACCACACATGGCTACATCTACTTGGTCGATCCAGGCGCAGTGGAGATGGAAGTACACGTGGGCACAGGGGCATTTAGCAAGGACATTGGATATCGGGTGAAATGCGGCGTGGGGTTAGCTGGAAAGGTTTGGCAGACCGGCCAACCAATGGCTGTAGATGATTATCGTACGTGGACGGGTCGCGTGCCCGAATCGCGCTTTGACAGCTTGCACGCGGCAGTGGCAGTGCCTCTAAGGTATTCATACCTGCAAGTGAGCCGCCCCCTTGCAGGTCAGTCGAAGCATTCTTGTCCTCTGAGGGGAAATCCACTACAATCGCGGTCAAAGGATCCCATGGTAAGCAGAAGGCTTTTCACATCTGAATCCGTGACGGAGGGCCATCCAGACAAGATGGCGGATCGCATTTCCGATTCCATCTTGGATGCGATCTTCACGGAAGATCCGCAGGCGCGGGTGGCCTGCGAGACGTTCGTCACCACGGGACTAGTGATTATTGGAGGCGAGATCAGCACCCGCTGCCGCCTAGACTACGCCTCCATCGCTCGCAGAGCCATCCAGGAGATCGGGTACGACCGTCCCGAGTATGGCTTCTCCTACGATCAATGCTCTGTCCTGGTCGCCTTGCACGAGCAATCCTCCGACATCGCCCAGGCTGTGGTGAAGGGTTCGGCACAGGACCCGTATGAGAGTCTGGGAGCCGGGGATCAGGGGATCATGTACGGCTATGCTTGCGCTGAGACTCCAGAGCTTATGCCCCTTCCCATCACCCTGGCCCACGATTTAGTGAAGAGACTGGCTCACGTCCGCAAGGGGGGCACACTCGATTACCTCAGGCCCGATGGGAAATCACAGGTCACGGTGGAGTATGAGGACCACCACTCGCTGCGCGTGCATACCGTAGTGCTTTCCGCTCAACACGATCCGGGCATCTCCATGGAGCGCCTAAAGGCGGATTTGATTGAGCATGTGATCCGCCCGGTCTTGGGCCAGCGGCTGGACGCAAAAACAGAGTTGCTCATCAACCCTTCCGGTCGTTTCGTCATCGGCGGCCCTCCGGGCGATACAGGCATGACAGGACGAAAGATCGAAGTCGATACGTACGGAGGCTACGGAAGCCACGGCGGTGGGGCGTTCTCTGGGAAAGATCCCACCAAGGTGGACCGCTCAGGCTCGTACATGGCGCGCTATGTGGCGGTGAATGTGGTTGCTGCTGAGCTGGCCAAGGAGTGTGAAGTTCAAGTAGCCTACGCCATTGGGCGAGCGAGACCCCTGGCCATCACTGTGGATACGTTTCACACGGGCACGATCCCGGATGACGAGATCCAGAGGCTTGTTGAAACGCACTTTGACTTTCGCCCGGCGGCGATCATCGAGCAGCTGAACTTGAGAAGGCCCATTTACAAACCGGTCTCGGCGTACGGCCATTTCGGGCGTCCTGAGCTCAAACTCCCTTGGGAGCGTTCGGACAAAGCCAAGTTGTTGCGCGAGGCAGCGGGTCTTACACCGTCAAAGCAAGAGCAGCACTGAGGTTGCCCCGATGGGCACCTAGAATGTAACGTAAACTCTTGACTCTGCACGCTCTGATATGTTATAGATAATGAGTTGAAATTCGCGCCCGATAAAGGCAAACCCAGCGAAAGCTGGGGACGCAAAGCCACGGGCCTACAGGCGAGGGAATGCCTATGGTAGCCGGGTTGCCGAAGGTGAGGATGATTACGAGTTTTAGAGCCCGTCATTGTTTCAATCACCTCCAAGAAAGTAGGAGCACTTGGCCTGTTGCTCAGTGCTATGCAGGCCAGGCTTCAGCCTTCCAGAGTTTTCTCGTGGGCCTACCTCCTGTTTCTGTTCCCGCGAGTTTTTGCTCAGGGGATGAGGCTATTGACCGGCCAGGTGCTCCTCTTTCTTTACTCCCAGAGGTGTAGCGCAAGATTGCCGTCTATCCCATAAGCCCTTGAATGGGGGATTTGTGTGACCTATAATGCAAAACGACTGTCCCCATCGTCTAGGGGCCTAGGACGCCGGGCTTTCAATCCGGCAACACGGGTTCGAATCCCGTTGGGGACGCCCAACTTCACAGCGGTGTGAGCTCTTGCTGGATCAGTCGCCCGGCTTTCGCCCAGTCCAAGTCTTCGATGCGCTCGATTCCATGGCATAACTCCCCGAGTATCCGATCTTGAATGAGCCCTCGGGAAAGCGCAACCGAATAGGGCAATCGGTGGAAGGTCACCATCGAGTACCTCGGCACGAAAACGTTCGGATACTTCTTCTCGAGCGCTTGCTCTACCCTCTTGCGGAAGAGGAATCGCGGATCGGC
>MFGX01000024.1:18714-21201 GCA_001778455.1 Candidatus Fraserbacteria bacterium RBG_16_55_9
TTCAAGCGCCATGTCCGCGATGGCATCGGTATTGGTCTTCCGCATCAGTTCAAACTCTTCAAGAACCTGCTGCCAGTTAGAACCATACCGGTCGATGCACCGAGCCAACTCGGTGCAATCTTCAAACGCGCAATTCACCCCTTGACCGAAGAAAGGAACGATCGCATGAGCCGCGTCCCCCAGCAAGAGTGCCTTGTCTTGTACGTGCCAAGGGTGGCACTTGATCGTGACCATCGTGCCCGTGGGATTCCGAAGAAAAGTTTCGGCCAAACTGGGCATCAACGGAGCTGCATCCGGGAATTGTGCTCTGAAGAAATGATCGATCTTCGCTTCGGTATCCAGGCTTGCAAAGCTCTCTTTCCCCCCAAACGAGAAGAAGAAGATGCACCCAAAGCTGCCGTCGAAATTGGGAAGCGCAATCAACATATACGTCTTGCGCGGCCAGATGTGCAGCGCGTTCTTTCCCAGGGAGTATTCACCACCCGGCCCTGGCGGAATGGTCAATTCTTTGTATCCATACTCCAGGTACTGTTGAGACAAGTTGAATCTCCCAATCTTTTGCATCTCCATTCGGATTGCAGAAGCGGAGCCATCGGTAGCGATGACGGTCTCTCCTTGGGCGGCTGTCTCTTGAGCCGTGGCCTCATGGCGCAACTTCACTTCACCGGTCTTCCAGTCCACTTCAGTACAGCGCTCGTTGAAGTGAATTCGAACCCCCGGCTGCTTTTCGGCTTCGGTCATGAGCGCTTTGTTCAGCTCCGCCCGAGAGATCGCATACAATACTTCCGATGCATCTTTGCCGTAGGGTTGGAACGCTAGCTCGCCAGAGGCAGCGTGTATCATGCGTCCCTTCATCGGGACTGCGATCTTTAACAGGGGCTCCCACAGATCGACTTCGCGGAGTGCGTGAATGCCTCGGACGGAGATGGCCAAGTTGATCGAACGGCCTGCGCTGATCTTGACCTTGCGCATATCAGGTCGGCGCTCGTAGATCTCAACCGGAAAGCCGCGCCTTCCCAAATAAATCGACAATAGGGAGCCCGCTGGCCCTGCTCCGATGAGAAGAATCTTCTTCCTAGCCATAGGTTTTGCCGCCGTTTACTCGATCAACTGATCTCTCGTTTCTTTGACGGCTTTTCCGAGGAAGACTGAAAACTTGGTGCCACCTGTTCCCTGGGCTTCGCCCCCCTTGGGTGCAGGGTGCGTGATGTAACGCACGGCCATCTCCATGTGCTTGCGTCGAAACTCTTCGAGGAAGCGAACGCATCCGTTGTACACTGCACAAAGCTCTTCGTGTGTGCCCTGGCGGTCGAGCACGAATTGCCGAATCGATGGCCCGCGCTCTACGGCTTCGATGAATTGGCGATGCCGTGGAGACATATAACGACGCATTTCGAGGAGATACGGATTTGTGTCCTGATCGGTGTGTCTTACCCCCAAGGCCGCGTCAAGCGCTTGGATGAGCGGGCTCTGGGCTGCGCTACCGCCATAGAATTTCAAGGGTTTATCGGTCACGCCTTCGTAGACCACTCCCGGCGCATTCCAGCCTGTCAGGTAGGGGCGAATACGGTAGTAAAAGATATGCGGATCGCAGTTCTCGTACATGCGCATCAGCGTATCTCTGATCGATCCTATCACGGACGCGACGGTCTTCAGATGGCTCCATACGTCATCGGCTCGCCCAGCGCTGATCGCTTGCTGGGTTGCCACAAGAGCAGAGAGCGCGGGCGCTCCCTTGGCCTCAATCTCCACAGAAATCAAGTAGAACCATTGCTCATCGAGGCCGCCAACAAAGAGTTGTCGACAAGCGAGGTTGCTCAATTCAATCGATTCGGCTTCGTCCAATCGACGCCAGTTGTTAAGCACGATCGAAGCATATGTGGTGATCGGCGGTCGACCCACGAGTCCAGCCAGTTGGCAGAGTGGCACGGCGATGCTCTTGGGGATGCGAGTGGCCGGTTTCGCATCGGCCCAGACGTAGGCGTTGGCCAGCACAGACAAAATCAATATCGCTCGCTCGCGCTGCCCTCCATTTCGTAGCTTCTCAATGGAAAGGAGAGGCAGACGTTCCAGCGCTCTGCGCAATCGGCCCGTCATGAGGAGCGCCGCAAGATCTGCTCCCAGCGAATCCCATACTTCGTAGAATCTGGGTAGCTTTTCCAAGGGATCTTGCGTTGGCAGAAAGCCTCGCACCGGATCGACTTGATATCTTGTGAGATCGTCAAGGTGACCTTCGGTCCTCCGGCGCTGCGTCATTTCAGCTCCGAAGCAAAAATCTCCACGAATCGAAAGACATCCCGATACCTATTGTATAGAGGTACCGGCGCGACGCGAAGGACGTCCGGCTCGCGCCAATCGCAGACGATGCCTTGAGCCATGAGTATATCTAGGATGGATTGGCCATGCTTTTGGAGCCGAATCGAGAGCTGCGCTCCGCGCTGCTCTGGATCTCGTGGCGTGATGATCGAATAATTCCCAGCTTGATTC
>MFGX01000024.1:21254-21405 GCA_001778455.1 Candidatus Fraserbacteria bacterium RBG_16_55_9
CCTCTCCATGCCCACTTTATGGAAGATGTCCATGGAGGCCCGTAACGCGGCCATGGGCAGAATCGGTGGATTACTGAGTTGCCAACCTTCAGCGCCGGGGATCGGCTGGAAATTGGGCCCCATCAAGAATCGCGTTTCCTTGTCGTGACCC
>MFGX01000024.1:21432-24719 GCA_001778455.1 Candidatus Fraserbacteria bacterium RBG_16_55_9
GTTCATGCACAAAACAACCTGCCGTGCAACCCGGGCTTGCGTTCAGATACTTATACGTGCACCAGACTGCGAAATCGACACCCCATTCATGCAGCTTCAGGGGGACGTTCCCCGCTGCATGCGCAAGGTCGAAGCCCACCACACAGCCTTGGGAATGACCTGCCTGGGTGATTCGTTCGACCGGAAAGAACTGGCCCGTCAAGTAATTCACACCTGGCAGCATCACCAGTGCGATCGAATCGCCTTCCCGTTTGAGAAACGCCTCAATGTCCTCCGTGTGAAGCGTATTCTCCCCGGGTCTAGGCGTTAGCTCCAGGAGCGACGTCTTGGGGTCGAAGCCGTGGAATTGGATCTGCGATTTGACGGCGTACTGATCGGATGGGAATGCGTTGGCTTCGATTACGATCTTGTGGCGCTTGAGTGTTGGCCGATAGAACGAGACCATCATGAGGTGCAGATTGACAGTGAGCGAGTTCATCGCGATGACTTCCATGGGCTTGGCCCCCACGAGGCTCGCCGTCTGCTCGGTGAGAAACTCGTGATACGGCAGCCAGGGGTGTTTGGCGCGGAAATGGCCTTCGACGCCGAGGACTTCCCAATCCTTCAGCTCTTGCTCGACGTAGGCTCGAACGGTCTTGGGCTGCAGTCCCAGCGACTGGCCGCAGAGATAGACACAATCGGAGCCATCTTTGGCCTTCGGGATGTGGAATTTCTCACGATATTGGGCCAACGGGTCCTTGGCGTCCAACTCCGCTGCGAATGACTGATCCGTCTGGAACTCTGCCTGGAGCGACTTCATGCGCTCTCCTTGCCAAGCCATTCGAGCGCCGTTCCGCTCAGCAATCTTTCTTTTGCCGTTACATCCAGATCGCCCATCGATTCGATGAGTTTCCCCGCCTCAGTTTCGCCTAGGGGAAAGGGATAGTCCGTGCCGAGTGCGATGCGATTGGCGCCGAGAAGCTGGATGAGATAGCGCAAGATCTCCGGGTCATGTACGAGCGAGTCTACGTAAAATTTCCCAAGATACGACTTGGGAGGCTGAGCGTTATCGACAGCGCATAGATCCGGGCGCGCGTGAAATCCATGCTCGACCCTCCCGATTGTGCCAGGAAGAGCCCCGCCGCCGTGCGCAAACGCCACGCGCAGCCTGGGGAATCTCTCGAAAACACCGCCAAAGATCATTGAACAGATCGCAAGCGCCGTCTCGGTCGGCATCCCAACAAGCCACGAGAGGCAGTATTTCTGCATCCGCTCTTTCCCCACCATATCCCACGGGTGCACGAAGACCGCGGCTCCCAGTTCCTCCGCCGCCTCAAAGAGCGGAAATAGATTCTTATCGCTCAGCTCCCATTCGTTAATGTGCGTGCCGATTTGGACACCTGCAAAGTCCAATTCGCTCACGCATCGCTCTAGCTCTTGAATTGCCAGATCAGGCCGTTGCATGGGGACCGTGCCCAAGCCGATGAATCGCTTCGGAAAACGCTCGACAAGGCTGGCAATATGATCGTTGAGCCGCTTCGATAGATCCAGCGCATCCAACGGCTTAGCCCAGTAGCTAAACATCACGGGAATCGTCGAGAGCACCTGGACGTGCACACCGTGGCGGTCGCACTCGCTAAGGCGCACGTCCGCATCCCAGCAGTTGGCTTCAATCTCTCGAAATAATTTGCCGTCGATCATCATGCGTGCACCACACGGTGCATGGTGCTCCAAACTCACAAAGCCGCCGTATCCGTATTTCTTCGTAAGATCGGGCAGATGCTCTGGAATGATGTGGGTGTGAATATCAATTTTGAACATAGGAACTGAGCAATTAGGGCTTTCGCTGGATCTTCACCAAGATCGACCGCGCACGGGAGCCAACGGGTCTTTGGCATACTCGTTCTCTTGGGCGCGCACGGCGATATTCTCGTCCCAATTGAGCGGAAGCTCCATGACCGTTCCGCACTTCTTGCAGGTGCGGCGCTCCAGGGAACCATAGAAGTTTCTCATCACCATCGGAAACTGCTTCACGATGTCTTCCAAGAAGAAGTACTCTTCGTAGAGGAGGTTTCCACATTTCTCGCAGAAGTAGAGGAAGCCGTCTTTCTCTCCCTTCACACGATGCTTTTCAATGATCAATCCAGCCGTGTTCGCGAAACGCCACGGTGAATGTGGCACTTTCGGCGGGATCAAGACCATCTCCCCTTCGCGCAGATCGATCGTCTTATGCTGGCCGTCGATGAAGAGTTTAATCTTGATGTCGCCCTTGACCTGGTAGAAGAGTTCTTCGCTTTCGTTGTAGTGGTAGTCCTTGCGCGTGTTGGGACCCCCGGAGACCATCACGATGAAATTGTCGTTGCCTTTGTAGATCGTCTCGTTGCTCACGGGTGGGATGAGGCGGTGCTTATTCCTCTCGATCCACCCCACCAGATTGAACGGTTCCATCGGCTTCTGAATATCGCGAACTTGCATGAGCATGCCTCCCTCTTTTCAATGTGGGCTCATGGTAGCATGTGAGGCGCGTGTTGAACAAGAGCGGTAGTGTGGCAGTCGACAGGCTTGAACGGTTCTATCACTGTGCTACAATTTCCTTATGGAGCATCAATGGCTAAGAACTTTAGGTGAGAAGATGATGGACGCGGGAAATCTGGGCTTTGGTGGTCTAATTGTTGGGCAAATCATTGCTAAGGATTTTCGCTTGGATTGGACGTTCTGGGGCGCTGGAATATGGATTGGTTTCTTAGTTGTAGGTTCGCTCCTCATCTACACACAAGAACGGTTAATTCCCAAACAAGGAGGTTGAGCATGAACAGTGTCACTTTGTTACTCATATTGGTGTTTGCAGCCGGCCTAGCGATAGGGGTGACTGCGCTTATTTGGGCTTGGTTCAAGTTGCGCACGCATCCTCGTCGGTAAAGCAAGTACTTCTACGCGGTTGACATAAACTGCTCAGAACGGTCAAAGTGGGCGATGGGTTGGAGTTGCGTGATAACTTCCTGTTTAGGTATGTTATGGCAAGCAGCATTATGATTAGTTGAGCGGACAATTGTCGTAGGCGCTTATCTCAGTGGAGGAGAATGGCCGTGGGCAATCACAATAGGTCTATGCAACCGGTCTCGTTTCCAACATCTCCCCGAGGGATCAGTCCGATGGCACCTCGCCCCGCGCCGAACATCGCGTACAAGACAACAAGGGGTATCATGTACTGCGGCTTCGCCGAGGACGTGCTCCGGTCAGCGCTCGCCAAGAAGTACCTCGGGAAGGTGCAGCTAATTTTGACGTCGCCGCCATTTCCCCTCAACCGC
>MFGX01000024.1:24856-24942 GCA_001778455.1 Candidatus Fraserbacteria bacterium RBG_16_55_9
AGTCATGTCCACACTCGCGCTCGAAGCACTGCTTGCGTTCCTGAAGAGCGCAAAACTTAGGCTCTGTCAACAGTTCGTCTGCTACA
>MFGX01000024.1:24969-25316 GCA_001778455.1 Candidatus Fraserbacteria bacterium RBG_16_55_9
AGTGGGTAAACGTCGAACGAATACGAGTGAAGGACTCATACACGCACGTATGGTGGATGGCACCAACGACGAACCCCAAAGCAGATAATCGGCGAGTGCCAAAGGCCTATTCCGCATCAATGTTGAAGCTGCTCCGGACACGCAAATATAACGCTGGGCGACGGCCATCGCAGCATCACATCGGAGCCTCTTCGTTTTTGAAAGACAACCGGGGGGCAATCCCGTCCAACGTCCTGACGTTCACGAATACTCGTTCGAACGACCCATACCTAGCTTACTGCCGAGAGCGTGGCCTTTCGATACATCCCGCACGGATGCCATTGGGCCTCGCGGAGTTCTTCATTAAG
>MFGX01000024.1:25323-39477 GCA_001778455.1 Candidatus Fraserbacteria bacterium RBG_16_55_9
CGGATGCGCGTGACTTGGTCCTGGATCCATTCGCAGGTAGCAATTCGACGGGCGCGGTGGCTGAGCGCCTCAAGCGGCGCTGGATCGCGATCGAGCCGAAGGAGGAGTATGTCCAAGGCTCGCAAGGTCGGTTCGCTGAATGCATCATGGGGTGAGAGATGGATCAGAAGAAGCTGTTTGATACACTCTTGTCCGCTTGCACTAAGGGACACGTGGCGGCCGCGCTTGATGCTTTCGAGGCGGTTAATAAAGAACGTGCAGACTGGGCTCCCATCGAAGGGAAAGAAAACAACCGTGGACCTATCGATGTAGCTTCCGATCCGGGACGTGCTCTTGTGGAACGGGTTACGAACGCCATCGACGCCATTCTCGAAGCCGAGCACGATCTGCATGGAGGTATACCCGATTGCCGATCCCCTCGGGAAGCCGCAACGACATGGATCGGGATTCCCGAGCGCGGTCTGTACGAGATGTCGACCGCTGAACGGCAGCGCGTGGCGGGCCGAGTAACCATTACGCTCTCGCCTGGTGATGGGCAAGCGGCGCGCCTGGTGGATATCCGGGACTGTGGGGTTGGGCTCACCCCGGAAGAAATGCCTCAGACCATCCTCAGCTTGAACGAGAGCAACAAGATCCGGAAGCATTATCTCTCCGGGACGTATGGCCAAGGTGGTTCCAGTACTTTCGCGATTAGTGCCTATACGTTCATCGCCAGCCGCAGGGCCAGCGAGCGGCGGGTTGGATTCACCGTAGTGAAGTACCTCAACTTGCCACCTGAGGAGTACAAGACGGGGCATTACGTTTACCTGACACTCGAAGGAGCGGTTCCCTCTATCGATCTGCCAGCGAATCAATTTACGGCCGGGACACTGGTCAGACACTTCGGCTACGACCTGACTGGTTATGACCAGCCGGTTGGCCCGAAAAGCGTCTACGGTCTTCTGAACCAGGTGCTTTTCGACCCCGTGATTCCTATTTGGCTTGATAATCAGGTACGCCAATACCGCCGCGTCATCAAGGGGTCACGAAACGCGCTAAACGGGGCGGTCGATGAGGGCGATGAGAGTCGTCGAGGCCCTTCACTCGACCACAACGTGCCGATGTTCTACGTGTCGCTAGGTGACTTCGGTATGGTAGGCTTCGAATACTGGATTCTCGAACGGCCAACCAAAGAGAAGAAACGGCCGAGCGCCGCATTCGTAAATCCGAGCCGGCCAATCGTTCTGACGCTGAACGGCCAGAATCACGCCGAGCTCGCCGGCAGCATTGTGCGCACAGAAGCGCAGCTTCTGTACCTATCGCAACGGTTGGTAGCACATGTTGATTGCAATCGATTGGCGCCAGAATCAAAGCGTGCGCTTTTCGCCTCCAGTCGAGAGGAAGCTCGTCGCGGCCTCGTCCGGCAAATGATTCACGATGAGCTCGTCCGCATTCTCAAGTCCGCCGACGAACTGACCCGACTGAACAACGAGGCGCGAGACCAAGGAACGCGTGAGCGGGACGAAACAGCGATACAGGAGATGCGCCGCGAGGTCGCACGTCTTCTTCGCATTCAAGGTATAACAATCGATCAAGTTGAAGGTGGACAAGCGCGAGGCGACCGGCGGACGCCCGATCAACCCTCGAGCCCCCCAGGACCGCACATACGGCCCCAGCCCATCGAGGTGCAGGAGCCTCCGAGTTATATCCGTATCCTGTGGGATGAGGAAGAGCCGATAAGTTTCTATCCGGGGCAGCGCCGATACATCCGCATTGAAACCGATGCCAACAGCACATACCATAACCCAGACAGACCCGGATCATCGCGCATCAACATAATCGCCCAGGGCGCAGTTATGCTGAAAGGTTCGACACCACTGCGAGGCGGCCGTTTGCGTGCCGTGCTCGACGTTCCTGAGGCCATAATGGTCGGAGCGAATGGCATACTGCGCGTGGAACTGAGCCGACCTGGATTGACCGCGCTCTCGGACCAGAGGGAAATCGTGGTAAGTGAAAAACCTCCGGTCCGCCCGGGACGCGAGCAACTGAGCCTTCCCCCGTTCTTACCCCACCCGGTGGCGCCGAATGAAGAAAGGTGGACGGACCTTGGCTGGCCAGAGGACGTTGCTACGGTTGCGTCATCAGCAGAAATGGAGAACGGCACACTTGTAATCTACTACTCCACGGCCTATCCGAGGTACTCCAATCAGCTTGCTAAGTACGAACAACGCAGTGCGGCGCTAGCGGAATCTTTTACAAAGCGCTACGAGGTGTGGCTCGCGACGCACTCGCTTCTCTATTATCGCGATCAACAGGAAGCAGGTGCCCAGCACCAAGCTGGTGAGGTGGATGAGGACGAGGTAGCGGAAGTTCGGGAAAGAAAGGAGCGCTGCCGCATGGCAACACTGGCGGCTCTGTTTGCTGCCCGTGAAGTTGGCCTCGAAGCTGTTGCACCCAGCGATGCGGAAGGTCAAGATCTGTGAGGGTATCTCTCGAAGAAAAGATAATTCCGGATTCGTCTCGGGGTCGCGCAGGGTGCTGCGTCGCAACAGCTGACAATGACGCGGGACGCTGCCTAGCAATCGATTGCAGAGGGCTCGCTGTGGTAGCTGCTAAATCGATATCGTTAACTGAGATGGCACTCAGTCGAACGTTGCGATCACCTTGAGTTCAAGGGCGACCGGCGTGGCCAGCGCCGAGGCTTCGACAGTCGTCCGGCAGGGCTGATTCGCCCCAAAATACTCCGCGTACACGCGATTAAACGTAGGAAAATCCTTCTTGATGTTGACGAGAAAGGCCGTCACGTCGACGATGTTCTCCCAGCGTGAGCCTGCGTCTTCCAGAATGTAGCGAACGTTTCGGAAGACCGAATGACACTGGGCGGCGAAGTCATACGAAGCCACCTTTCCATCCGCGCCCAGCTCGACGCCCGGGATCGTTCGGGAGCCGCGTTCGCGGGAGGTGACGCCCGACAGAAATAAGAGATTTCCCACTCGACGCGCGTGCGGATAGGGGCCCACTGGCTCTGGAGCTCGCGATGAAATGAAGACTTGCGGTTTCTGCTCACTCACAGGATCACCCCCTTACTTTAGTTTGATACATACGTTCTTCGGCTCGGTGAAGAAGCGCAGCGCCTCCCAGCCACCCTATCGCCCGATGCCCGATTGCTTCATCCCGCCAAAAGGCGTTCGTAGGTCGCGCACCATCCAGCAGTTCACCCAGACGATGCCGGATTGGAGTTGATTTGCCACTCGATGCGCCCTGGTCAGATCACCTGTCCATAAGATCGAAGCCAGGCCATAGGGTGTGCTGTTCGCATACTGCAAAACTTCTTCTTCGGTGTCAAAGGGCATGATTGTCACGACAGGCCCAAAGATCTCTTCTTGGTTCGTGCGGCAATCGTACGAAGGTCCTTCGATCACGGTTGGGGCAATGAACGAGCCGTCTTGGCACCGTCCGCTGAGTTTCACTTCCCCTCCGCCGCACAGGATTCTCCCACCTTCCTGTTTCGCCAGCTCAATGTACGAGAGAATCTTGGCTTTGTGTGCCTGTGAGATAAGAGCCCCTTGATCCACCCCTTCGAGCAATGGATCACCGACATTAAGCTTCTTGGCACGCGCCACAAAATCCGCCTTGAACTTCTCGTAGAGCGAACGTTGAATGAAGACACGCGACCCGCAGAGACAGATCTGTCCCTGGTTGGTGAACGCCGACCGTACTGTCGTCTCCAGCATAGTCGAATAATCGCAATCGGCAAAGATGAGCACAGGATTCTTGCCGCCCAGTTCTAGCGAGAGTTTCTTGAACAGCGGAGCAGCGACGCGGGCGATTTCTGAACCCGTCTTCGTCCCGCCCGTAAAGGAGATTGCGCCAATCTTGGGATGCCTGGAGATCGCGGCTCCTGCCTTGGACCCGACGCCGTGCACAATACTGAGTACACCCGCGGGAAGATCCGCTTCTTGACAGAGCTTGGAGAAGAGATACGCGGTCATTGGGGTGATCTCGGAAGGTTTTCCAATGACGCAGTTTCCCGCCGCGAGAGCCGGCGCGATCTTCCATGTGAAGAGATAGAGCGGGAGATTCCACGGCGAGATGCAGCCGGCGATACCGATCGGTTTTCTCAAGGTGTAGTTGAGCACTGTATCCTCCATCGTGTGTGCTTCGCTCGCAAAGTGCAGGATGGCGGAAGCGAAGAAACTGAAATTACTGGCCGCTCGCGGGATGTCCATGCTCTTGGCCAGCGAAAGAGGTTTGCCGCTGTCGATGGATTCGGCGTGTGCGAGGAAATCGAGGTTCTGAGTGATCAGATCGGCGATGTGCAGGAGAAAGCGCGCCCGCTCCTGTGCCGGTGTCACCGACCAGGCAGGAAACGCTTTTTCTGCAGCAGAAACCGCAAACTCGACGTCGCGCTCATCCGAATCCGGAACGTACGAATAGACTCTGCCTGTGGCTGGTTCGTAATTGTCCAGATAGCGGCGCGATATTGGCTCGACCAGCTCGCCGTTGATGTAGTTTTTAAGATGCTCCATGGAATAGATTTACCCTTACGTGAAGGAGCGCTCTTCGAGCGCCTCAATCCGTGCGCGAATCTCAGGAGGGACCGGCGCTTTGCGTCCCTCTCGATAGTTGAATGAGACGATCCATCCATCTCCTTCAGCGGCGATCTTCCCAAGCTTCTCACTCACAATGCGGTACTGCATGCGAAAGCGATCTTCGCTCATCTCAGAGATCTTGGCACCTACATAGATCTTGTCGGGAAACGTAAGGGCTTTCTTGAAATTGCAGCACGTGGAGGCAAGGATCGGGCCTACGCCCGTCGTCTTGATCGTTTCTAGATAACCGATCCTCTCAAAGTAGGTGATGCGGGCGCTCTCAAAATAGCGAAAATAGACGATGTTGTTCACGTGCCCAAACGAGTCCATTTCGCCCCAAACCACGGGCAACTCCATTACAACGGGAAAGCCCTCGATCTGTTCACGCATGGTATTTTCACCCTTTGGCTCGCGCCTCCAACATACGGTCTTGGGGGATGTCTCGTCAAGCCAGTCTGTCGGGCGTAATGTCCGTCATATTTCCGGCCTCACCCCTCCGGTAAGCTGGCCTCCAAGGAGGCTCGGAGATATGGAGATTGCACAAGCTCGTCTAACGGGTACGGTGGAGGAGTGGAATCAGGTTTGTGATGGTGTGCATACGTTGGAGTGTTTTCATCAAGTGGCCCAGCTCTTGGCGGATGACCTACTTCAGGTCCTTCGGCGCAACAAAGACCTCAAGGCCCACTTGCTGAACGACTGCAATCGCCTCACCCTTACGCTCAGCCTTCACCTAGAAGATAAGGAAGGCAAGTCCAATAGTGTCATCCGGCAGTGGCCTTCCTCTTCGTAGCGATCCATGGAAAGTGAGGAAGAGCTTGGCCGGGTGTGTCTCACATGCCATCTGAGGGCTGCTGAGCAAAAAGCCGGGATCAGGAGGTGAGCGATCCCGGCAAAACTCTGGCAGCTCCCGAGGCCCCCTCTTCGGGCCAAGCTCTTCCACCAAAAGGAGGTTGGGTCTTGCTCTCACCCTGAAGCGGGATGAGAGTTACCGAATAGATAATCGTAGATGTCTTCCCTCTACTCACCGCAGAAACCCTGCCTCCTTACCTCAAACACCACGCAGGCAATTTAGCATAGAAGAGGCATAAAGTCAATACGCGCCAAGGGAGAAAAATCGGGAAATTCGTCACCGGGGTGGGCCCGACAGGACTCGAACCTGTGACCTTCTGGTTAAAAGCCAGCTGCTCTACCGCCTGAGCTACGGGCCCGGACGACTCATCCAAGCCTACTCAAAGAGCCTTTCGGCTTCAACTCCGCCACTTATTTATACTCCAGCGTCTCGCAATTGAACTCGGATTTACCCCGCTCGCTGCCGTCCGGATCTCCGAAGTGACATCGATCTGTGTCTTGGCCTTGATCGTCTTTTAAGACGACGGTGTCTTCCCCGTTATCCCAGATCTGCGTTCGCGCACACCAGTAGAGCATCGAACCCGTATTCGCCCCACAGCCGGTGAAGATCGTGACGCGCTGACCTGCTCCCAATGAAAAATCATCGGGGAAACGGAAGACGTGGCTGGCTACTCCGCGGTCACCGACTTCATCTGCCAGGGTCCAGTCCTTCATGGCTGTCTGCTGGTTGGCCCGTAAGATGACCCACTCCCCGTTGAGGCTGGCATTGTCATCCCCCTCCGCATCGTAGTGGATGCTCTCAATGATCACCGGCTTGCTCGAGGGCAAGGGCGATGGAGGCGGTGGGGGAGGCGGGGGCGTCGGCGACGTCGACTCGCCAACCACGATTGTCTTGCTGGTGCGCCCTGCCGCATTGCGATCGTCGATGACCGTGAGGGTGACGGAGTAGATGCCATCGCGGGTGAATGCATGTGTAACGGTCAGGCCGTCGTCCGTGCCGGCGTCTCCGAAATCCCAATTGTATTGGGCGATCTGTCCATCGGTATCGACGGAGTTGGCCGCATCAAAGCGCACGGCTTCACCCGAGCGAGGATTTTCAGGGCTGAATGTAAACTCCGCCCGTGGCGCTTGATTGCCCCCAGGAGCAGGAGAGGTGGAGCAGGCACCCCACAGGCCGCGGTTGGTTGCTCTCGCATCCCCCTCTAGTTGTGAGAAGACTTGCGCATACCGCAAGTTCGGTGCAGCTTGACTTGAATCGAGAGCTCGAGCCAGGCCTTGGGCTATCAAGATCGCGTTGACCATCGTCAGCCCGGCAGAGTCCAGATAGACGTAGGCTAAGAGGCGTCCGGCGCTGTCGCGTTCCTGCTCGTCCAGCTCCAGCCAGACCGTCCGATTGATGACGAGATCTCTGTTGTAGAGGGTCGACTCGGGACCAAAACAGTCAGAAGGCGTGGGAGACGGCGCATCCACGCCGATGTAGCGCACCGTCTCCACCGCACCGCTGTGTAATAAGACCCGAATCGTCTCTCCATCGAAGACGCGCGAGACTTCCGCTATGAGAGCTGGCGCAGGGTTGGGAGGAAGGGCCTCTACCGAGGGTATCCCAATGGCGCCCACCATAAGCAGCAGCAAAGGCAGCAGGCGAATCACTCTGGCTCGTTCCATCTCCGCGCCTCTTCTTCTTCTTCTTCTTGCCTTTAGCAGCGACCTCGCAGGTTATCTGAGAGATCCGTACCGTTGTTTGTGATCACGTTGCCCTTGCAGGCTACCGTAGAGACTGTATCGGCAAAGAGGCCGAATTGTTTGTTCTCTTTGACCTGCGTCTCTCGGATACTGCCCAGTGAGTTCATCAGGCGTAGACCATCCAAGAAACTACCGGTGATCAAACTGCTGACGAGGGTCAGTGCCGAGCGGTTAACTGCATCCACTCCACGGCCGCCACTGTCGCGGATCTCAACATTGCGCAAGCTCGCCGAGGAGCTATCCAGTGTCACACCATCGGCCGCGTTGCCGGTCACTCGCCCATCGATCATGAGCAACGCTGAACGATTGGAGATCTCTACACCTTTCCCACGGTTGCTGCCGATCTCGCTGCCGCGCACGCTGGCGACCGCGCTGTTGAGCTGCAAGCCGCCTTGGGCATTGCTGGAGACCGTGGAATCAAATATGCGTATGGCAGTGCTGCTCTGGCCCGCGACGCCCCAACCGCCGTTGTCCGTGATCCGGCTCGTTCCCACACTGGCCGGCGAGTTTACGAGCAGCAAGCCGTCGCTCGGGTGTTGGGAGATCTCGCTGTTGTCCACAGTCACTGTAGAATTCTCCGCATTGATCCCTCGGCCGTTGTTGTTGGTGATCTGGCTCTTGTCCAGAACATCCGCGGAGCTCGCGCGCAAGAACAATCCATCACTACCGTTGCCTGAGATCGTGCTGGCAGAGAGACCCACGGTAGCGCTCGTCGCAGAGATGCCCTTGCCGCCGTTATCTTGGATCTGGCTGTTGGCGATGTCGAGCGAGCTGTCTTCAAGCTGAACACCATCTTGTGAATGGCCAGAGATTGTGCCCGCATTCATAGAGATCGTAGATTGGGTGGACTTGAGTCCGATAGGGCCGTTGCTTGTGATCTGGGTCGCGCGGATATCGGCCTTGGAGTCATCGAGAACGATACCCTCTTCTTTCTGGCCCGAGATGGTGCTACTGCTCAGGACTACAGTGGCAGCCTGACCGTCGATGCCGCGCTTCTGGTTGTTTTCAATCCGGCTAGCGCGGATGTCGGCCGAGCTGTTAACGAGTTGGATACCGTCATCGGGATGACCGGAGACGGAGCTGCTTACGAGAGTAATGCGGGAACGCTCGTTGGCCTCAACCCCTAACGCACCGTTCTGATCGATCACTCCACCGCTGAACGTCGCCGAAGAGCGGAGCAGGTTCAAGCCGTCCTTGCCGTTGCCCGAGAGGGTCGTCTCCAAGAGCGTCAGCTTGGAGTCCTCCGCTCGCAAGCCCTCGGCGTTATTGTTCTCGATGGTCGTCTTCTGGATCTTGGCCGAGCCGGTCTTCACGAGTATGCCTTCTTCGGGGTGCCCGGAGACCTGAGCGTCATCGGAGACGGTGAGCGTGGACATCTCTACGTCAATGCCCTTCGAGCGGTTGCCCGTGACTTGCGTCCCACGTAGATCGGCAGCAGCATCTGTCAGCAGCACGCCGTCCTTGCCGTTGCCGGAGATTGTCCCGCCGACTGCCGTTACGGTTGAACGAGCCGATGCGTTGATGCCGTGGCCTTGATTGCCCTGTAAAGTCACTGCGTTAAGATCGGCTACAGAGTTGCTCAGCGCCAAGGCGTCGTCTGGATGGTTGGTGACGGTGGTCGATACCATTGTGATCTGTGAGTTGGTGGCGGCAATCGCCTTAGCTCCATTGGCCGTGATCGTGCTCGTGCGAAGGTCTGCCGAGCCATTCTGCAGCACAAGCCCCTCTTTCGTGTTGTTAGAAAGCGTGCTGTCTTTCATGACGGCTTCAGAGTTTTCGACTCCGAAGATGCCTCGGTTCTTGTTCTGCTCTACTTTGCTGCCTTCTTCGAGGTCGATCTTGGAGTTGCTGAGCGCGACGCCATCGTCCCCGTTACGGGCAATCATGCTGGCCGTGGCCGTCGCGATCGAGTCCGTCGCGTTGATGCCCTTCTTCTTGTTATCGACAACCTGGCTGCTTTCTAGCTCCGCTACGCTGTTCGTGAGGGACATGCCGTCGTTCGGATGGCCAGAGACGAGGCTGCCTTCGAGGACTTTCACTGCGGAGTTCTCCGCCGTGATGCCGTTGACTTGGTTGTTGATCACCTGGCTGCCCGTCAGATCCGCCGAGGAGTCAACGAGCTTCATGCCGCCCTGCGGGTGCCCCGAGATCTGTGAGGCGGTGATGATGGCCCGCGAGCGTTCGGAAGCATTTAGACCGAGCCCTTTGTTGTCTTGAATCTGGCTGTTCTGGATGGCCGCTTGAGAACTCTTCAAGGTCACACCGTCTTGAGCGTTTGCCGTGACCTTGCTGTTGATGAGGGTGGCCTTGGCTAGCTCGGCACGCACGCCAGCACCCTGGTTCTGAGTGACTTGAGAGTCACTCAGCTCACCGGAGCTATTCTGCAGCATGACACCATCGCTGCCGTTGCCGGAGAAGGTGCCTCCGCTTACGGCGCTTACGGAATTTCGGGCCAAGAGTCCTTGAGTCTTGTTGCTTTGCACTTGGCTACGCGTCATCTCCAAGGCAGAGCTCAGCAGGTTGATCCCCTGCTGCGGATGGCCCGAGATCACGCTGCCCACCATCTCTACCGTGGAGCTGGTCGCTTCGATGCCGATAACGTTGTTGTTTGTAATGCGGGTGTTCTCTATGTCGCCCGTAGAGTTTAGAAGCTGGAGGCCGTCTTTGTTGTTCTGATCGACTGTGCTTTCCGAAAGTCGGAGCGTAGAGACGACCGCCATCAAGCCGTGTCCCTTGTTCTGCTGAATGGTGCTTGTACTGATCTCTGCTGAGCTATTCTCCAGCGTCACGCCATCGTCCGGGTGGCCAGCTACGGTGCTGTCGATCATGGTGAGGCCCGAGTTGTCGAAGGTGTGGATGCCCTTGGCGCCATTGTTCAGGATCTGGCTGGCCAGGATGTCCGCTGTGCTGTTCTTAAGCTCAACGCCAGTACGACCGTTGGAGGCCACCAAAACCACAGTCACGGCCACCTTGGACGTCTCGGCTGCGATGCCGCGTCCGGTGTTATTCTGAATCTTGCTGTCGCTGATGTCGCCGGAGCTGTTGCTTAGGAAGATGCCGTCATCCGGGTGACCGGAGATCAAGCTGTTGTCGCCCACGATGACCACGGACGTAAGAGCGTTAATGCCCTTGCCTCCGTTGTCCGTGATTTGAGTCGATGAGATGTCTGTAGAAGAGTTGACCAGATTGACTCCGTCCTTGCCATTCTTAGATATGATGCTGCTGACGATGACGGAGCGGGCTTGATCTGTTTCACTGATGCCGAAGCCCCGGTTCTCCAACACTTGAGAATTGCTCATATCGAGCAGGGAGTTGATGAGTTTTATACCATCGTCTGGGTGCTGAGTGATGCGGCTGTCAGAGATGGCTGCCGTAGAGTTCTTGGCTTGGACACCCTTGGCCTTGTTGGCCGTAATCGTGCTGGTGGAGATGTCCGCGGAGCTGGCGTCCAAGAAGATGCCGTCGTTGCCGTTGGTAGCAATGGTGCTTCCGGTAACGATGAGCTGCGAGTCGCTCAAGGCGCTAATTCCCCGGCCTTGGTTGTCTTGGATCGTGCTGTCCGAGACGGTGCCCGTAGAGTCGCTCAAGGTCATACCGTCTTTAGGGTGCCCAGAGATGAGGCTGTTGGAGGCGATCGTCACCGCCGATTTGCTGACGGCGTTAACGCCGAAGCCCTTGTTGTCGACGATCTGGCTATTTTGGACTTCAGCGGTTGAACTGACGGTATCTATTCCGTTGTTTGCGTTCTTGGAGATCGTGCTGGCTGAGACCGTGACCTTAGAAGAGGCCTGGGCGCTGATGCCATGGCCCTGGTTCTCTGTGATCGTGCTGTCCGAGACCGTGCCCGTAGATTGACTGAGGGCAAGGCCATCGCTGGTATTGCCTGAAATGACGCTCTGGGCAGAGATGGCAACAACGGATTGCGTAACGGCGCTCACGCCGAAACCGTTATTGCTGGTGATTTGCGAATGGATGATCGAGGCGCTGGAGCTAATCAGGTGGATGCCGTCCTTGCCGTTCTGCGAGACCAAGCTATCCAAGACGGTCAATTGAGAAGCGGCTTCTGCATTGACGCCGGTGCTCATGTTCTGGATGACCGTGCTGCCCTCAATCGTACCCGTGGAATCGTTCAGTGCTAAGCCATAGCTGGGGTGATTGGAAGAGATGCTCTGTGCTAGAAATTCCACAGTAGACTTGCTGGCCGCGTGCACGCCGATGCCGTTGTTCCTAAGCACCCGCGAGGTAGAGATCTGCGCCGTGGCGCCGACCAAATCCACACCATCTTTCCCGTTCGTCTCAATGGTGCTACCGAGCACCGTGAGTTGGGCACCCTGCACACTGATCCCGAAACCCGTGTTGCTCACAATCTGGCTGTTGTTGTTCACGGTGACTGTGGAGCTGTTCAGTACGTGAAGGCCGTCTTGAGCGTTGCTGGCCACGGTACTAGCGGAAACGGTTGCCGTCGCCTGATCGCTGAGGATGCCGAAGGAGTTGTTCTCTTGGATTTGGCTATTCGAGATCTCTGCCGTGGCGCCGGAAACGAGGCCAATTCCTTCCGTGCCGTTCTTGCTGATGGTGCTGCCGGTGACAATCAGCTTGGCGTTCTGGGCACGCAGGCCCTGAGCCTTGTTGGTCGTGACTGTGCTATCCTGTATCTCCAGGGTAGCCTGATCGACGAGAGCGCCCTCTTGAGTGTTGTTCGTCAAGGTGCTGCCACTAAGCACAGTCGCCTTGGAGTTGGCGTCCACCTTCAGGCCTGGACCTCCGTTGTTGCTCAGCTGGCTTTTGCCGATCTGAGCTTGTGCGCCTCCGGTGATGAGTAGGCCCTCGTTGGGATGGTTGGAGACCGTGGTCTCTGAGAGGGTCAGTGTTCCGCCCTGGGCAACGATGCCCGGTTTCTTGTTTCCGGTGATCTGGCCCTTGGTGACTTGAGTTGTGCCGCCGAGCAGGGACAGACCATTGGCACCGTTATCCGAAACCATGGTTCCCCCATCCAGCGTCACCGTGGACTGGGCATTGGCTTCGAGTCCGTGGGTGCCGTTGGTGCTAAGCTCACCGCCGAGGATCTTTAACCTGGAATTCTCAATGGTGATCCCGATGGTCTTGTTGCCCTTGATCTTGTTGGCTTCCAGCGTGATATCCTGGCTGCTCTGAATGCGTATTCCCACGTCTCCCGCTGTGAGCGTAAAGCCCTTGATATCGAATTCTCGGGAGTCTTTCATCGTGATCGGGAACGGTTCCTTTGGCTTCTGAGGGTCCGGCTGCAGAATGACTTCCCCTTGAGTCTCCATGCTGATCTGGTTCTTCCGCTCGATCTTCACAGATTCACGGTACGTCCCGCTACGGACGATGATCCGGTCCCCTGGTGAAGAGGAATCGATCGCTTCTTGAATCGTGGCGCAGTCAATGGGCACACGCTTGGGATCAGCGTCTGCGCAACGACCAAAGGGGTTAAGCTGCCCCCAGCTGTTGACCGCTCCCCCGCCTACTACACCAATCAATGTCAATCCGATGATCAAAAATCCAAATCGTGCGCCGCGAAGACCCATCATTCTTGGCTCCTTTCCTCTATTTGAGGGGTTGGGCTTGGCTTTGTGTTTTTCGTCCGTACATGGGGACTTCTTTGCCTCCGATCAAAGCCTTGCGCCTGGTGGACGCACTCGTTTGCAACCCCATAGTTTACTTCTCTTGGGGATATCCTGCAAATGGCTACAAGTATCATCGCCCGCAAGTTGACGTGGCGGTGAGAATAGACTAAGCTGACCGCGGAGAGACCATATGGGATGCGGGGTTGTTGGAGTCTTACCCTTCCGTGAAGTGGAGACGCGAGAGGCGCTGGGGCTGACCATTGAGCTCCTCGAGAGCTGCCGAAACCGCGGCGAGGACGGCACAGGGCTCCTGCTCTACGGCCAAGGCCTCTTCCCCCAGCTCTTTCACCTGGAGAAATGGTTTGGCACTGCCTACGAGATCCCCGGGCACCTCTATGAGCTGAATCTTTCGCATTACCCGGAGGCACTCCTCGGCCATACCCGCTACGCCACCCGCGGAGTCATCTCGGAAGAGAATATCCATCCCGTCTGGGCCAGCCATTCAGGGCGTGAACGCGAAATCAATCTCTTCTTGGTGATGAACGGAGAACTTTCGTTCACAGAGCGCTGGATACGCCAAGCGCAAGATCAGGGCATTAACCTTCATGGCTCCACAACGGATACCACCGGCTGCGCAGGCAAGATGCTCAACCTCTATCTGAACTCAGAGGATTTTGGCTCCGCGCTCACGGAGTTCTATAAGCAGGCTTTCCCCTTTGGGGGCTTTACGCTCCTGGGGCTTCTCATCGACAACGAAGACGTCTCTTTCTTCTATGTGCGTGACGGGATGCGCCCGCTCCATGCCGCGCAGCTGGAAGGTCTTTCGATCTTTGTCTCCGAGACGAAGCCACTCACGAGCCTGGGAATCAAATACGAAGAGATCGAAGTCATCCCGCCGGGCAGCGTAGGCATCTACTCTCTACGAGATAAGAGTTGGGAGCGATTGGATATGAATCGCATCTTGAATGGTCGTGCCAGCCGAGGCGAGTGCTCGTTCGAATACGCCTACTTTCAAGAGCCCAACTCGATCATGCACGGGCGGAGCATGGACCAGACGCGAACGGAGTTCGGAAAGGCTGCCTGCAAAGAACACCCGCCGCCGGATGGGAATGAGAAACATCGCACGATCGTTGCGCCCATCCCCAAGTCGGGCATCAGCGCAGCTTATGGTTACGCAGAGCAAGCCCTCCGAGACGACAGAGACGTACACCTTGGCGCGATCGTGCTTCGACGAAGCGGCATGGACACGCGCTCGTTCTTGGGAGAGGGGCGCTCCGAGATCGTCCGGCGGCTGAAGGGGAAATTCGAGATCAACGTGCAAGAGGCCAAAGACGCCGTTGTGATCAACGTGGACGACAGCATCGTGCGCGGGAACGTCTCGGCGTGGATCGCCAAGATGGAGC
>MFGX01000024.1:39496-40982 GCA_001778455.1 Candidatus Fraserbacteria bacterium RBG_16_55_9
TTCGTCTCGGCTTGGCCTCCTATCATTGGACCCTGCTACGCCGGTATCGCGATCGATGTGGGTCAACCCCTCGCGGAGATCGTCGCAGAGTTTGATCCGCCGGAGTTGGCAGATGATCACAGCCCTCTTGAAGAGAAACTCAAGGAGGGTTATGAACACGAAGAGTTTGGAGCGACTCAGTTCGACGACGTCGGATACGTCAGCCCCCAAGGTGTGATAGATATCCTCAAGAAGATCATTCCCGGAGATTTCTGTACGGGCTGCTTTTCCGGCCTTTACAATTACATCAACCCCCTGAATATTCAGGGGAAGCCCTACCGCTATGCGAAGTGGTTGGATGAGTTCATTCGCCTGAACGGTGTAGAAATGCCAGAGATGAAGGAAGAGGAAGAAGTTCTACTCAAAGAGCAGGCAGGGGGCGGCGAATCGACATGAGAGCGAAACCGTCGCTTCCGGCCACAGTAGCAATCACCCTTGGGATCATCTTCTTGGGTCTGACTGGAATGCCTGAAGATACGTCTGCCTCCATTCGAGCTGGAGTGGGGGTAGCCTCAGTTGGGAGCGGCTTTGCTCCTCTGGGGCGTGTGGCAGTGGACATTCTTCCTCTCGGGTTTCTTACTTTGTCCGTCGACGCGGAATACTGGTTCTTCTCCCTGGGCAGCCAGCAGCTCCTACCGTTCTTTGCAGCGAGCATGAGTGTGAGCACGCCGTTGACCGTGCAAGCTACAGTAGGAATGGCTCCCGTCGTTTCCATCTCCCCGCAGATTGGAGTGGTGCCGCGCACCCTCATTGTAAGAGCAGGTTTGGAGATGCCGGTGGGTTCTTTAGGGATTTTTGGTGAAGTGCTCTTTCTCGTTTCTTCCTCGGACGCCTATTCGGATGGAGCCTTCTTTGCCTTCGGGGCCACGTTGGGGTTCTAGAGCGGAAGAAGCAATTTCGTAAACGAAGCTGCTCATGGCGATATGGTCATTCAAGTTTCGCAGAAAGACAGTGGCGAATTCGTTGTTTATCCCAGCACTACATATCACTACATATGGGGCTTACCTTCGAGTGGGATGGCAAGAAGACCAAGCACAACCTCAAGAAACATGGAGTTTCTTTTGAGGAAGCTGCTACTGTGTTCGGTGATTCGCTTTCTTTGACTATTGAAGATCCGCTTCATTCAAAGAGTGAAGAGCGCTTTGTGATTATCGGTGAGTCAGTTCGACGGCGCATTCTGGTTGTCGTTCATACAGAACGTGGAGATAATATTCGCATTATCAGCGCGCGCCGCGCTACTCGGCGCGAAAGGGAGACCTATGAAGAAGGCAGCTAAAGCTCAACGTGACCTAGATATGTTGGATGAATACGACTTTCGCAAAGGCATACGTGGGAAGTATGCTAAACGCTACGCAGCCGGGAGTAACATAGTCGTATTATCGCCTGACGTAGCAGAAGTTTTCCCCGACTCTCAATCCGTGAATGAAGCGTTGCGTACACTGGTCAA
>MFGX01000025.1:0-3229 GCA_001778455.1 Candidatus Fraserbacteria bacterium RBG_16_55_9
GGCCACCGTGGGTGTCGTCTGGCGCACGGTTGAGTTGGGAACGGCCTCGAGCTGGGCTCTGACCGTCTTCCTGCCGGTGACCACGACGTATGAGACTCTGACGTTTATGGCTTGGATCATCCCCTTGGTCTTTCTCCTTATGGAGCGCCGCTACCGTTTTCCGGGTGTGGGTGCGATCATCACGGGCTTGGCGTTTGCGATGTTGGCGATTGCCGCGTCGCCAGCGATTGCCCCCCGCCAGGTGGCTCCCGTAGTCCCTTCTCTTCAGAGCTACTGGCTGGTGATTCATGTCCTCTTCATGATTGTCGGCATCTCGCTCTTTACCGTGGGGTTCGGGGCCAATCTTCTTTTGCTCTGGCGGCGTTATCGAGGCATGGAGCCAGCGAAGCTGCAGAAACTCGAAGAGTTGAGCTATAAAGCGAATACCTTGGGTTTCCCATTCTACGGGATCGGCGGGTTGATCTTTGGTGGGATCTGGGCTAAGCATGCCTGGGGAGCCTATTGGGAATGGGACCCCAAGGAGACGGCCATGCTTATTGCGTGGTTGGCGTACGCGCTCTATCTGCACGCCAGGCTTCGCTGGGGCTGGCGGGATCTCAAGGTGGCTTGGCTCTCGGTCGCAGCTTTTCTAGTAGTCCTCTACACGTGGATTGGGATCAATTACTTCATCGCGAGCTTGCATAGTTTCACATAAAAAAGATAAGGGCGGCCGCGTGCGGCAGCCGCCCTTGGAGGTGAGAGGGTTAGTAGCCACTTGGCTCAGTGAACCTACCGATTGCTGGGGAAAATCCCACTCTCGTGGGCAAAACCCCTGGGCAATCGTGGGGGCCTCTTTCCCCCGGTTTGCAGGCTCACCTTGCTTGAGCCAAGCCCAAGGAGGTGATACCAAGTTCACTATAGCTGCCGAGGGTTTTTCGAACTGTGATTTGCCTTACGTTCGATTGGGTTTCGTTTTCGCGATCAGGCGCTCTGCCTGAGCCAGAGCCTCTCGGCGGCTGCGAATCTCTCCGGCAAAGATCCTCTCATGAAGCTCTTCGAGAAACGCCCCAAGCTCGGGGCCCTTGGGAACTCCCAATCTCAGTAGATCATGCCCGTTAATAAGCTCCCGCGCTTGAGCCTGCTCTGCTAACTCCTTCAGGTGAATGAGCAGCTCGTTCGTGGTCTGGATGACCGGGTACCAGCCCTTGGATTTCATGGCGCTCGCTTGGCAATCGGCGATCATGAGCTGGATGAGCTTGGCAAAATACGGAAATCGCGCCGGGAAGTTTTCCATCTCTTGTGCCGGGTCCTCGCCCTGGCGCATGAACTTGACCTGCTTGCCTCGACCCATCTCCGGGAAATGCCCGATCCTCTGGTGCTCTCTCACCAGGTACTCTACGAGCCTAAGCTCGTCGTTGCTGAGGCGCAGCCGACGACAGATCTCGCGGGTCATGTCCGCGCCGATGATATCATGGCCTGCCGCGTTCTCCCCGTGGTTGATCTCGAGCGCTCGGCGTTTGCCGATGTCATGCAAGAGAAGCGCGAGTTTTACGAGTGGGTTTCGGATGAAACGATCGGCGATTCGAAGAGCCAACAGCGTGTGCGTATAGACATCCCCTTCCGGGTGGTACTTTTCAGGTTGAGGGACTCCTTTACAGGCCACCAGTTCTGGAAGAATGAGATCCAACAATCCGTGTTCGTCCAGGAGCTCGAGGCCACGCGCCGAGCGGCGCGTGCGAAGTAACGCCAACAGCTCACCCTGAACTCGCTCCGCAGAGATCAACAAGAGCCCTTCATGGTGAGCTCGGATGGCCGCGCTCGTCTCGGCAGTGAGTTCTGCGTCGAGAGCGCACGTGAAGCGGATGGCTCGTAGTAGTCGCAAGTAATCCTCACGGAAGCGTTCGTGAGGATCTCCGATCGTGCGAATGATCCTACTCTGGAGGTCGCGCACGCCGCCGACGAGATCGATCACTTGTCCATTGGCGCGCGCCGCTAGGCCATTGATGGTAAAATCCCGTCGTCGGACGTCCTGCTCAAGATCTCGTACCAGCTCTACGTGCCCAGGCCAGCGACCATCATACTCGCCCTCTGTCCGAAACGTCGCGATCTCGTACTGTTCGCCTTGGGGGCTGATGATCTTGAGGACGCCAAAGGCGGCTCCGACTTCGATCAGGCGATGCCCCTGAAAGACTCTTCTGATTTCATCAGGCAAGGCCGAAGTCGCCACATCGATCTCTTCGGGTTCAAAGCCCGTCTGGCCACTCAGTTGAGTGTGGACGGCATCGCGCACTGTGCCTCCGATCAAGACGGCCTCATGACCTGCCTGAGTGAGTTTTTCGAGGATCTCTCGCGCAAAGGGATGACGTTCAAAGATCTTCTTGGTGTCAATCCGTAGCTCGTTTGAGGTCTGCCGTTTCATGCCAGGCGAAGCGTAACGCGCTCTCCCAACTGTAACCCAAGGGTCTCTTGGGCATTGCCTTCTCGAACAGCGATCTCCAGAAGATCGTGGCTGTCGAAGACAAGGCAGAGCTCGCGGTGAAGTGCGAATCCGTAGCTTCGCCGCAGGCGCACGGGTACTTCTTGCCCGTGCCTTCGTAGCAGCAGCTCTTGATCGAAACTCATATGCTTCTCAACGAGCTTGGCGGGAATGTTCGTGATCGCGTTGCCGAAGCGATCCAGGTAGATCACTCGCCCTTGGAGCTCTCGAGCCTCTTTAAGGAACCGGCCTCCTTGAAAGTCGTATTCTGGTCTCGTCCAATCGGTGATAGGGAATCCGATCTCCTGTAGGGGTACACCGTTGGCCAGATGAGCAGCGGCAGGAGCAAAGACGTCTCGACCATGGAACGTCGAAGACATGGCGCTACGGACATAAGGAGAGTTTGTGATCTCGCAGGCGTAAGGGTTCCCCAGGCTCTGAGCGGCGGCGCTGAGAAGGCCGTTATCCGGTCCAACAAAGTACTGTTCACCTGAGGTCAAGATGAGTCCGCGACGCTGGGTGCCCACGCCTGGGTCAACCACAGCGCAGTGAACCGTCCCCGCCGGATAGTAGCGAGCCACGCACCAGAGCACGAAGGCGCCTTCCTGGATGTCGTGTGCTCGTATTTCGTGGGTGATGTCGACAAACCGCGCATCGGTGATATGGGCCGCCACGGCCTTCACGGCAGCGGGATAAGGGCTATTCGAACCGAAATCCGAGAGAAATGTGAGTACGCGCTTCATAGGTTAATCGTAGGAGGAAGATTCATCCTCC
>MFGX01000025.1:3237-5850 GCA_001778455.1 Candidatus Fraserbacteria bacterium RBG_16_55_9
CGCATAACCATCGTGTACATAGTGATCCCCGGGAGTTTCCTAGCCGGAGTCGATGCCTGCCCCAGCTTGCTTGTCCCATTGTGCGCCCTCTATAATTTCTCCATCCGGGGGTGTTCTTTATGCACGATAAGAGCATTCAAGAGATGCGGCAGCACATGGAGAAGTCTCTCAGAGTCTTTGAAGACGAACTCAAAAAACTGAGCACAGGGCGAGCCAATCCGGCCATGGTGGAGGACCTTCACGTCGACTACTACGGCACGAAAGTCCCCTTGAAGCACATCGCGAATATCAGCGCACCGGAGCCGAGCCTGATCGTCATTCGTCCGTTTGACAAGGGGCAGATCACCGTGGTCGAAAAGGCCATTCTGGAAGCGAACTTAGGGTTCAACCCCTCCAAGGACAGCGAGATGATTCGTATCGCTGTGCCCAAGCTCTCGCAGGAGCGGCGCAAGGAACTGGTAAAGGTCATCCATCATAAAGCGGAAGAGGCCAGGGTATCGCTGCGGAATATCCGCCGCCATCTAAAAGAGGAGTTCGAGAAGAAGAAGAACGACGGTGAATTGACGGAAGATGATTTCCACCGCTCGCAGAAAGAGATGGACACGATCACGCACCAGTACACGGAGAAGGTTGATCACATGATGGCGGATAAAGAGAAACAGCTGACGACGATGTGAAGCTTCTAGATGAATTCTGGATTGGACGTTAGCCAATAGATCGTGCGAGCGCAGATGTTCACGGCATGATCTCCCACACGCTCCAGATCTCGAATCGACCAGAGGACCGTGATCGTGTTGTCGGCGATCTTTTTGGCCTGTTCGGATGTGTTCGCGTGGCCGGCTCTACGGATGATCTGCGTGAGCACTTCCGTGCGTAGATCCCAACACCGTTGGTCCAGGACGCGATCTCGCGCGATCGCCTGTTTCGCCCGAGCAACGTCCCGCGTTCGAATGGCCTCCAGGCTATCGTTCATCATCTCCGATGCGATCTTTCCCAACTGGAGAAGCTGCTCCTTGGGAACCAGCACAAACGCCTCGGAAACCAGCGAATACTCGCCCAGATTCACGGCCAGATCGGCGACCCGCTCCAGGTCCGTCACGAGCTTGAAGACACTGACGATGAGTCGCAAATCTACGGCCACCGGCTGTTGAAGCGCGAGCAAGTCGGTGCACTTCTTTTCAATGTCTAAGGCCATCTGATCGATGGTGTCGTCCCACGGCTCGAGGCTCAAGGCCAGCGCCCGGTCGTGATCGCGAATCGCTTGTAGCCCCTTATTGAGGCCTTCCACAACGAGCTGGCCCATGCCGCACACGAATTCCAAGAGCCCGTCTAGTTGTTGTCTGTAACTCTCTCGCACCATAAGGTCGTATTCTACCCGAACTTTCCTGTGATGTAATCTTCCGTCTGTTTCTTGTCGGGGTTCTCAAAGATCTGCGCTGTCTTACCAAACTCGATGAGTTTCCCCAAGTAGAGGAACGCGGTGTAGTCAGAGACTCTCGCCGCTTGCTGCATGTTGTGCGTAACGATGATGACGGAGTAGTCCTGCTTGAGTTGATGGATGAGATCTTCGATCTTTGCCGTCGCAAGGGGGTCGAGAGCAGAACACGGCTCATCCATAAGCAGAACTTCCGGTTCGATGGCCAGAGCCCGCGCAATGCAGAGTCTCTGCTGTTGGCCGCCGGACAGATCGAGTCCGGTCTTCTTGTGAAGATGGTCTTTCACTTCGTCCCAAAGGGCCGCCCGGCGCAGGGATTGCTCTACTCGCTCCCTGATGCGACTGCGATAGCCGTTCACGCGCAGACCAAACGCCAGGTTCTCGTAGATCGATTTCGGGAAAGGATTTGGCTTTTGAAAGACCATGCCGATCCGTCGACGAACCTCCACAGGGTCGATGTGGCCAGCATAGATATCTTGATTGTGAAAGAGCACTTGGCCGGAGACCCGAACGGATGGAATCAGGTCATTCATGCGGTTGAGGCTCCGGATGAACGTGCTCTTGCCACAGCCACTAGGTCCGATGATCGCGGTCACGTTCTGTTCCGGGATCTTGAGTGAGATGCGATCGAGAGCTTGCTGTTTACCGTACCACAGACTGAATTCCTGAGTTTGCAGGATGGAGCCGCTTTCCGGTTGGGAATGCACTTCGAGTGTCTCCTCTTGCTTTGCGATCATGCTACCACCTCATCTGGAAGCGGCTTCTCAGTGCGATGGCCGCTGCGTTGAGTATAAGCAGAATCCCCAAGAGTACCAAGATCGCAGCGGAGGCGATCGTCGCGAAGCCTTCCTGAGGCTTGGTCGCCCAATCAAAGATCTGCAAGGGAATGACGGTGAAATTGTCTTTCAAGCTCGTCGGCACGTAGGTCACATAGAGAAAGGCCCCTAATAGGATGAGCAGAGCGGCTTCTCCTATCGCCCGTGATAAAGTCAAGATCATGCCAGTGAAGATGCCGGGGAGTGCATAGGGCAGGACGTGATGGCGTACGGTCTGCCAGCGGGTGGCACCCACACTAAACGCTGCCTCTCGCACCCAGGGGGGTACTGTCCGTAGTGCTTCGCGTGACGCAAGAATCATGATGGGCAAGCTCAAAAGAGCCAGGCTGATCCCACCGGCTA
>MFGX01000025.1:5885-6237 GCA_001778455.1 Candidatus Fraserbacteria bacterium RBG_16_55_9
TAGGATCTCCAAGCCGATGATGCCATAGACGACGGAAGGCACACCGGCCAGATTGGCGATGAGGACCTGAATGATCTCTGTGAGCGTGTTTCGTGAGGCGTATTCTTCGAGGTAGACGGCCGCTCCGATCCCCAGCGGGAAGGCGACCAGCGCCATGACAAGGACGACATAGAATGAGCCCAAGATGGCACTGATGAGTCCCGCATGTTCTGGATAGCGAGGCTCATTCAAGTTGGAGATGAAAGCCCATATGGCCCTCCAGGCATCTGGCTGCACGGGGAGTCCTCCCTGCTCTTGTGCGTGGAAAGGTAGAGTGAGAAGTTGACCATTCCGCTCCACTTGAAGGGTGATT
>MFGX01000025.1:6273-12014 GCA_001778455.1 Candidatus Fraserbacteria bacterium RBG_16_55_9
CACGCCTGACGTGATCCCGTGATGGGCAGATCATCGGCAAAGAGCAGGGCATCACCCGCCTGGAGCCCTGCTTGCTCTGCAGAGGATCCGGGTGCAAGAGTCGAGATCGTTACGCGAAATCGCCCCGATATGTCGGGAATCGCCTCAGCCCGTAGCTCTCCTAGGAGTTGCTTGCTATTTGGAACCCAAGCAATGGGCAATCGCAGATCGCGGGGGGCATGCTCAATGGCCTCCCAAATGGCAGATACTTTGAACACAGCTTGTCCGGCAACGTGAGTGAGCGCATCCCCTTGGCGAAGACCCAGTTTCTCCGCTGTCGAGTTCGGGGCAACTTGAGCCAGCGTCACATAGGGATAATATCCTTGCTGTCCGCCTGTGCTGGCCTGCAAGCTCCGTAGCGATAGAGAAAGCCCAGCATCCGCTGTGGCGCGCATGGCGACCAATCGCCAACTATTGAGACCTGTTGTGATCAGGAGGACAGCCATCACCAGCAGGCCCAGCCCCAGCGAGCCAGCAGCCACGAAGGCAAACAGCGCGCCCTTGCCCCGACGCCACACACGTCTTACTCCACTCACTCGTACCTCTCACGAAAACGACGGACGATGAAATAACTGGCGACATTGAGCGTCAACGTCATCACGAAGAGCAAGAGCCCGATGGCAAAGAGAGCCGACCAGATGAAGGCCGTGGCCTCGTGATCTCCCGTGGCGATGTTGACAATGGTGGTGGTCAGCGCCATCATGGGTTGTGTTGGGTCGGGAGGCCATGCGGGAGTGCGTCCGGCGGCGAGCGCCACGATCATCGTCTCGCCGATGGCACGGGACATGGCCAGAATAAACGCGGCACCAATGCCCGAAAAGGCCGCTGGGATCACAACACGGGTGACCACCTCGAACTTGGTGGCTCCCAGCGCGTAGGCTGCCTCTCTTAGTGAACGAGGCACTGCGTATAACACATCTTCGCTGAGTGATGCCACGAGCGGCAGGATCATGAATCCCATCACTAGCCCAGCGGAGAGTCCGTTCCAGAACCCGATCTCTGGGATGATCCCCTGTAGCAGAGGCGTGACAAAGCGCAGTGCGAAGAACCCATAGACGACCGTGGGAATACCAGCCAGTAGCTCTAGCGCGGGCTTTACGGTGCGCCTTGCTCGCTCTGGAGCGTATTCGCTGAGGAAGACAGCACTTAGGATGCCGAGAGGCAAGGCGACGATCAGAGCAATCGCCGTAATGACGAGGGTATCGGCAATGAGAGCGAACACCCCGTAGCTCTGTGGCACGGTGAGCGGAGCCCAGCGGAGAGAGCTAAGAAACTCCCAGGGCGAGACCTTTTGGAAGAAGGGTAGGCTACCCAGAAGAAATGTGCCGATGGTGACCAGAGTGATCACTACGGCTGCGAGACCGCAGGCGAAGAGAAGGCCCCGGATGAGGCCCTCTTTCACATAGCGTCCGCGGGGTCCGTGCAGCGAGACTTTCATTGTTGGCCGCAGTGGCCTTCGTAGATCTCTCTGATCTTCTCTCCGTCAAGCCCTGAGATGGTTCCTCCGAAGGCCGTACCCGTGACGCGCTTATCCCAACATCGTCGGGCTGCGTCACGCAGCTCACTAGAGATGTTGACGTACCCGACATCCTGCATGAATTCGTCGTTTCCGAGGATGTTCTCGGTGAGATAGTAATCCACAAAGGCGTCGATGGCCTCGCGCTGAGCGGATTGAGCGTTGGTGTAGATGAAGAGTGGGCGGCTGAGTGGACTGTACTGGAAGCTCAGGATGGTGTCTAGGCTCGGCAGGACGCCTTGGCAAGTGCCGCCGGCGTTCGCGAGGGGTTGTTTGTTGTTGGCAGTCCGGCGGGCGTTGATCTGATCCAATACACTTTGAGCTGCATCGATCAATGTCCGTCGCGGATCGATCGCCACAGCTTGCACCAATTCTTGATTGTTGAGGAAGAAGGCAAAGCCGAAATACGTCAAGGCAAAGACGTTTTGACCCGTCTGCTCAGCGAGCAATTGGTCTTCCTCGGTGCCGAAGTAGTCGGAACGGGTGTCTCCGGTCGCCCGATTGACCACCTCGGTGAAGAAGTCAAATGTGCCTGACGTCTCCGCAGCGCCCGAGAGCGTGATACCCGCATTGGCAAAGCGGCTGCCCAGCTGGTTCCAGATGGTAATGAAGCCTTCGGCCTCGCGAGACCAGAGCAGTTCCAACTCGCCCACGGTCATGCAGGGCTGACCGCCCTGGAAGATCTGGGTAGCGTGGTCGACGGCCACGGTGAGCCCATCGAAGGCAACCAGTGACTCGATGTACTCAATGCCGTTCTGGTTGGCACTGTCGATCTCGGAAGTCTTGATCGTGCGGGAGGCGTCAGAGATATCCGTCTCCTTCGCCAAGAAGCGGCGGAAGCCACCACTGGTGCCGCTGACGCCCACGGAGACTCTTACGTCAGGGCGAATCTTGACGAAGTCGGCTGCCACAGCCTGAGTGATCGGTCCTACGGTGCTGGAGCCGTCGACGATGACGTCCTTCGAATCGGTGGCTGCCGTCGGCTGGGAGAGCGACGATGTTCCCATGAGCCCGATGAGCAGCAGTCCCAGCCCTGCTGTGATGATCTGTCGAATCTGCATCGAAAGTGAACCTCCTATATAAGTTTGATGTTGTGACTATATATTGCGGTGTCAAGCCGAACAATGGCCGCATCCTTGTCAAGTGATGAGAACGATAGTTCTGATCTGGTTTTCTGGAAATCCGTTCTATGTAGATACTCTATAATCTATAGTGCTGTCCATATTGCTCATGAGGCTCTGGAGGTCGTGACCATGAAAGAGTCTAGACTCGCTCAAGAACAGCGAATTCTCGGTACCACCGCCGGGGGCAACACGTACATGATCACCCTGCCTAAGCAATGGATTGACCGGTTAGGGTTAAAAAAAGGGGATCCACTCACGCTGGTCCAAGTCGGTTCGGGTATCTACTTTTATCAGGCGCACGAGCGGAAATCGGAAGCGACTCGCACCCAGCTCAGAGCGGAAGAGGAGCTTTCGGGCGAGGCGCTCGTTCGCGCCCTCCTATCGCTCTATATTGCTGGCTTTGACGTCATCGAAGTCGTTGGCCCCATTACCGAGGAACAGCGCAAGGTGGTAAGAGAGGCGACTCAGCGCCTGATCGGCGAGATCCTCCAGGAGACCGACGAACGGCTCCTCATACAGACCCTGCGAGATCCCGAGGTGCTCTCTGTACCGCAACTGCTAGAGTACATCTACGAAAACGCGGCAGAGATGTGGAAGGAAGCGGCGGATGCGCTCCTCGAGGGACATCCCAAGAAAGCGAGCCGTGTGATTCAACGAGACGAACGGGTGGATCGTTTCTACCTGCGGCTCTCGCGCCAGCTCTATGCGACGCTGCGGGACCCTCTTGCGGAAGTGGAGCGCGGGGTCTCACGGGTGGATTTCTTCAACATTCATCTTGTGGCGCGCCAGTTGGAGCGTGTGGCCGATCACGCCGTCAAGGTCGCTCATGAGGCTCAGGCTCTCGCAGAGAAAGGGCACAAGCTCGATTCCGAGCTCATGACCCAACTGGCGAAAGTGAGGGGTGATGTGCAGCAGCTCTTGGCTAAAGCGATGGCAGCCTTTACACATCTGAGTGGTGAGGAGGCTCATCAGGCTCTCGCAATGCTCAGCCCGATCGAAAGGCTCTTAAAAAAGCTCGATGAAAGGGTGCTGGATCTCAAGGATCCCCATTTGGCCATCGTGGTGGACAGCCTGGGCAGGGTCAAGGACTACTCCGCGAACATTGCAGAGGTGGCCCTGAACGCCGAGGCTCTCCGGCGCTGAAGATCCTCGCGAAATAGTCATCTTTCATAGATTCTCCTCTTGACAGCATATACCCTTTAGCATTATAATCACTTAGAACCACATTCCTAGTTTGGAGGTAAGGAGGCAGAAGTATGCGCATCTTTCATCTCAGCGGCCTACTGGGAGTCTTCTTGTTATTCACAACGTTCTTGACGGGCTGTTCGCTCTTCATGCCGGAGGAAAGTTCGCTGCCGACAGCTGGGATGGAAGAACTTACGGTGTCCACTCCATGGCTGATCGCTTCCCAAGGCGAAGAAGAGCCTGCGGTCTGCGAGGAGAATCTTAGCCGTGCCGAGTCCCGTCAGGAAGCCACAGAGGCTCTCAAAGAAGAAGGGGAAGCTCAGGTCCTCAAGCAAGCACTGGCCTCTCTAGGTAAGAAGTTGTCTGCCTTTCGAGCACAGGGCTGTGTGGTTAAAGAAGAGGAGCTAAGCGATTCTACCTCGCAAGGTTTGAGGGCTCAGGGGGACGAAAGCGAGACCATCTTAGTGGAAGTGCCCGCGGGCTCTGATGCCGCACTCTACATTGTGGAATCCGGAGAGGAAGGAAACTACTGGGCATCGCTCAAGCGGACGGTGCCAGGCGGCAAAAGGCTCGTCCACATGGAAGTGAGCTTGGAAGGCGATGGCGGAGTCCAAGGACTGAGCGCGGATATGGATAGCGTGAGCCTCTTTCTGCCGGATGCGGAAGGGACTCAGGAGGTCGTCGATCAAGTCAGACAGGTGCTGCAGGAATCTGGGGCAGCAAGCGCCAGCCTCAGGGCGATGGATGCATCGGGAGAGCTAGACTGGTCCAAGGCCGAAGTGGTGCTCCTAAATGAAGAAGAAGGAGAGGCAGATGGGCTGGTAGCCGTGCCTCGGGTAGAGGCCATGGGGCAAGCGCTCTGGGGGCAGCCGGTTCGGATACCCAGCGTGGTTACTCAGGTGCGCGTGCAACTGGAAGATTCCCAAGCAGGGCCGCAATCGAGACCAAAACTGAAAGTGCCTCCACAGACCCCGCAGGAAAAGAAGGCCGCAAACCCGTTCAAGTACTGTCCGTTTCAATACTACGGAAACCTCTCGAACTTTCGTGAGATCCTCTGTCGCGCGTGGGAAATGATGGAGCCAGAGAAGGTTCGACAGCTGATCTTCAACCAAGGAATGATGAGCTTGACGAAGGTGCACAACCAGGCGATGCAATCCAACCAAGCCTCCGGTAGCGGGGCCATCGGCATAGCCGGTCCCGAGGGGAACCTCATTGTAGCAGGAGTGAAGAATCCGGACGTTGCAAAGCTAATGCAGCTTTATGAGACGATCGTCAAGAACCGAGGCTTGCAAGTCGAAAGTCAGGATATCCCCACTATTCTCATGAGAGAAATCCTGAAACGACTCGGCGTGCCCGCCTTCATCATAAGCCTGATCTTCGATGCCGTAGAGTATTGGCAGCATTTGAATGATGCACAGCGCAATGAAATCAAGAACATCCTGCTCAACCTGAAGCTCCAGCTGGTCAATCCTGATCAACTTAGACAGGAGCTGGAAAACCGCTACAACGACACCCCAGCCTTCCGAGAGCTCGTAGACAAGATGGTAGCTCAACTGAGGACGAGTCTTCCCAATCTATCTCCAGACGAGCTTCGGGCAGAAGCTTTCGAGATCTTCTACCACTACTTAAGCAGTCTTGCCCAATCAGGCAACCTGACTCTAGGCGATCGAGCATTGGACATGTTCGGCGTAGGAGTGGTCATTGCTTTTGGTCTGTTGGACAAGTTGATCGATCCATCGCTGGCTGGCTCGATGCTGCTAGCGCTCCAAGGGCTCGCCAATAGCGGCGTGAAAGACCTTGAAGTGCTAGTTATCTACCTGGCCATCTGCGCAGCCCAAGTCGTCTATGATACGAACGTTGGTATGGGAGCTGAAGGA
>MFGX01000025.1:12110-12281 GCA_001778455.1 Candidatus Fraserbacteria bacterium RBG_16_55_9
TTCGCATTCGAGGCCTCGCGAGTTGATGGGGGAATAGAAACGTTTGTGCATGGTCTTCTCGAGCCTTACCTCGAGAAAGAGGAAGTTGATGAGATGGTGAAAGCTATACAACCCGCAGCTGAATATGTTGAGTTGCTCCACGAAACTGGAAGACCCTGCTTCCAGCAACCT
>MFGX01000025.1:12387-14143 GCA_001778455.1 Candidatus Fraserbacteria bacterium RBG_16_55_9
CGGTCCGGATGGACAAGTGGCCTGCTCAAAGAATATGACTCAGCAGGAGGCCCAGGAGTTGTGCAGGCAGATGGGGTACTGCGGTGGTCTACAAGGCGGTGCGAGCTCCATGATTGCTGAACCGGTTGCTGTGCTGGCTCCCGTTCCACCGCCTGTACCTATAGTTGATGACCCATCTGCTTGCCCTAAAGGGAAGCTCTGCTTACTATATTGAATGGAGGCCTCATGGAGCGCATTCGCTTTCTCCTGATTGCAGCCGTCTTGAGTTCGTTCCTGGTCCTTAGTGGAGGGGGTGGACGGGGATCACAACCGGAAGAGCCCTTTAAGACCTTTGTGGTCTGCCCTGAGGGATCTCCTAATTGTCAATTCTCAAAAATCGACGAGGCAATCCAGGCTGCGGGTGCTGATGATCTGATCCTTCTGCGACCGGGAACATACAAAGAGACGCTCATCTTCGAGAAGCCCGTGCGCTTAGTTGCTACGGAAACCGGGCGTGTTCGCATTCAGGGCATGCAACCCGGCAGACCGACGATTACCCTTAAGACCTCAAGAGAGGAAGACCTGCGGGTCACGCTGGAAGGTGTTATCATCTCTGGAGGCTCACCAATTAACCCTACACAAGCCTGCTTTGATGAGCGGAACTGGATCTGTCCTGATGGGGTGGCATTGAGTGGTGAAGGCTCTGTGGCTTTCACCCTGGTTGACTCTCAAATCACCCAGGCCAATACAGGAATTCTTTGTCCTTGGACCCTGCATTCAGAAGGGTCGGCCCGCTTGATCCTGCTCAACTCTCGGTTCTCCGAGAATGTTTTTGGTATGTACTTGGATGGCTGTGACTTCCAGGAGGTCAACCTTACGCTAGAGCAGGCAACCTTTGCGGGCAATCAACTAGGAGTCCTCATCGATCAACTCGGGAGGAAAGCAGGCCGCATGACCGTGGAGATTGAGGAGAGTCGCTTTGCCGCAAACGGAAACGGTCTTACTGCAAACCTAAGAATTGAAGGCTCTAAGCTTACGATTCGTAACAGTTGGTTCTTGGACAATGTGGTCGGTATTGGTAGCACCATGAGTAGTACGACCGAGATCCGTACCAGTCGTTTCATTGGCAATAGAATTGGACTACAGCTAGGACACTTGCTGATTGGTGAAAAGTCGGGATCTATTTTGCTGGAGGATTCGGTCGTCGCCTACAACATCGAGCGTGGGTTGTACATCTTGAGTTCAAGTTGGATAGAACTTCGCAACAACTTGATTCAGGGAAATGGTTCGGGGATAGTGATCTTTCGCGCTGATAACCTATTATCACTCGTGAACAATAGCATTCTTCACAACCACGAATGGGGTGTAGCGCTCTTTAGATCTCCTTGTGTAGAGAATCCACCCACCGATCCTCGCTTCATTGATCCCATTTTCATCCAAGGTGAAGGCAATGAGATCCGAGAGAACGGGAAGGGAGACCTTTGCCCTGAGGACTACAACTGGCCTCCAAACTTCCAGAAACAACCTTAGCTATGCCAATGGCATAAGCTCGTCCTGCTTTGCCGCTGCCGTAGCCTTGCGCTCCTGTACACGCTTGACCATTTTCAATCTAAAAATCTCTTCGCGCTCATTCTGCTCTAGTGCATCTTGAATGTAACGAAGCTTCTTTTGAAGACTGGGAATGATCGTCTCTTCCAGAGCGTTGATCTTGCGCTTGAGTGCTCCCATCTCTTTGCCCACGGTCTTGATGTTGTGCTCCAGGTGGGCGATGGCAAGC
>MFGX01000025.1:14169-19542 GCA_001778455.1 Candidatus Fraserbacteria bacterium RBG_16_55_9
CGCTGCCACAGCTTCAATGCGGCTGCTCGTGCTCGCCGGATTGTAACCACGCGAGAGCATGTCACGTCGTAGTGCCGTGTGCTTCATCCCAAAAATCTTCGTGCCCATCACGTTGTCTTTCGAGATATCCAGCTCTACATCCTGACTTGTCGCCAGCGCCAACGATCTCACGGTAATTCCGCCGTCCCGAGCGCGCGTGAGCGCAAGCGTGTCCTTTAGGTACTTAAGATCATCAAGAAGCGCCTCGCGCTTGCCTTTGTACTGGCGAATCATCTGGAGGAAGCGAGCGAGCAGTGCTTCTTTCTTCTTTTCGAGAATCTCTTTGCCACCGCGCGCAATTTTCAGCTCTTGGCGGGTGCGCAGGAGTTCGTCTCGTGTTGTCTTAATCGTATCGGTGGCGGCCATGATCGCTTACGCTTCGGCTCCAACGCCTTCGCGCTTGGGCATGTATTTTTCGACGTGCTTGTCCTCCACGCGTCGCAGTTCTCCTCGTGGAGCTTCCGCCAGAAGATCCCAGCCCAAGTCCAGACTCTCCTTCAGAGATCTTGGCTGCGTCCCTTGGTTGATGAATTCGTCTTCGAAACGGCGGGTGAACTTCAAGACGCGCTTTTCAAAAGTGCCCAAACCCTCACTTCCAATGATGGCCGTGAGCTTTTCGAGCTCTTTGCCTTGCGCATAGAGCGCGTAGAGCTGATCTGCGAGCTGACGGTGATCCTCACGGGTCTTCTCTTCACCAATTCCCAAGTTCATCAGCCGTGAGAGGCTCGGCATCACGTCAATGGGTGGATAGAAGCCTGCACGGTCGAGCGCACGGCTGAGGAGAATCTGCCCCTCGGTGATGTAGCCGGTGAGATCAATCACCGGATGGGTGATGTCGTCGTTAGGCATGGTGACAATCGGCATTTGGGTGATGCTTCCCTTCTGTCCTTTGATGATGCCTGCGCGCTCATAGATCGTCGAGAGGTCGGTGTAGAGATAGCCGGGGTAGCCGCGCCGACCGGGAATCTCTTCGCGAGCGGAGCTGATCTCTCGAAGAGCGTTGGCGTAGTTGAGCAGGTCCGTGAGAATCACGAGCACGTCGCGGCCCTTATCGAACGCAAAATACTCAGCCGTCGTGAGCGCCAAGCGCGGGGTTAAGATTCTCTCGATCGTCGCGTCATCAGCCAAGTTGAGGAAGAGCACAGAGCTCGCGAGCGCTCCGCTGTCCTGGAATTCTTTGTAGAAATAGTTGTATTCCCTAGAGGTAATTCCCATTCCGGCAAAGACGACAACCAGTTCCTCGCCTGACTGTCGAATCACTTGGCGGGCGATCTGCATGGTGACAGCGTTCAAGGGCAAACCTGGCCCGCCCCAGATGGGCAACTTCTGGCCTTTCACCAGCGTGAAGAGCATGTCGATGGAAGAGATCCCCGTTTCGATCCAGGCTTTGGGCTGTTGGCGGCAGACGGGATTGAGTGGGCTTCCCGTGATCGGGCGCTCGACCTCAGGGTAGACTTCACCCAGGCCATCGCGCGGATTGCCCGAGCCGTCGAAGACCCTGCCCAGCATGTCGTCCGAAAGCCCCAACTTCACTATGTCTCCCGTGAAGAAGACTGCCGTGCTCTTGCGATCGAGGCCGTCGCTGCCCTCGAAGACCTGGATGACGATGGCCTTCTCGCCGACCTCGAGCACCTGACCGCTCTTCTTGCGGCCTTGGCTGTTGACGATTACGACTCGCTCGCCGTACTTGACATCGGCCACGGGCGACATGAATACGAGCGGTCCCTTGATATCTTGAATCTTTCGGTGCGCCTTGGCGTAGAGCTCTGTGGTCATCTCTCATCCTCTCCTTATGCGCTCTGTACAACGCCTTCTTGGGCGAGTTCTTTGAGTGCTGCTTCGCACTGAACCTCAAAGTTGTCGTTCGGGAAGTACCTCATCTTCGAGATCTTCTCCCAACCCGGCAATTTGAGAACGTCACTGTACGGCATCTTGCCCAGCAGCGATTGGCACTGCGCATAGAATGTCGTGATCGCCTTCATCATGTAAAAAGCCTTCTTGGGCGGGCAGTACGCTTCGATCTCATGGAAAGCGCTCTGTCTTAAGAAGTCATCGCGCACGGTTCGGGCGACGTCCAGCAGGAGCTTGTCTGGGTCGCTCAGGGACTCCTTTCCGACCAGCTGGACGATTTTGTTCATTTCATCTTCCTTCTGGAGGATCTCCATGAGCTCGGTGCGCATGGTGAGAAATTCTTCGCTGAGTTCGCTCACATACCAGTCTCGCAGCGCATCCAGATAGAGCGAATAACTCGTGAGCCAGTTGATCGCGGGGAAGTGACGACTGTACGCAAGCCGGGCGTCCAGTCCCCAGAACGCCCCCGCGATTCTTAGCGAGTTCTGTGTGACAGGTTCTGAAAAATCCCCACCGGGGGGCGAGACGGCTCCAATCACGGTTACTGAGCCCTCACGGGAATCGGAAGGCTTCACGCCTTCGGGTGTTCCACGGCCCATGCAGATGACTCGTCCGCTTCGCTCATAGAACTCGGCCACGCGGCTGGCAAGATACGGCGGATAACCCTCTTCGCCGGGCATCTCCCCCAGGCGCCCCGAGATCTCTCTCAGCGCCTCGGCCCAACGTGAAGTCGAGTCAGCGAAGAGCGCCACATCGTAGCCCATATCGCGATAATACTCCGCCAGCGTAATGCCCGTATAAATGGAGGTCTCGCGCGCAGCCACAGGCATATTGGACGTGTTGGCGACCAAGATCGTCCGGTTCATCAAGGGCGCACCGGTGCGCGGGTCTTCGAGATGAGGGAACTCCGTCAGTACCTCCGTCATCTCGTTGCCGCGCTCACCGCAGCCAATGTAGACGACGATATCAGCATCGGACCACTTGGCCAGCGACTGCTGCATGACGGTCTTGCCGCTACCGAAGGGTCCGGGGATGATCGCGTTTCCCCCCTTGGGCACAGGGAAGAAGACGTCGAAGATGCGTTGACCGCTCACCAGGGGGAGGCTCGTGGGGACCTTGCGCTGAGCTGGCCTGGGGCGACGAATCGGCCATGACTGGACCATCTTGAGCGGCACCCCATCTTTTAGCAGCCCCACAGCCTCTTCAATGGTGTAATCGCCCTCTTTGATCTGTGCGATCACGCCCGAGACGCTCTCGGGAATCATGACGTAGTGTTTGATGGTAGGGCTCTCTTGCACCCAGCCTATGATGTCGCCATAGGAGACGGAATCTCCGACTTTGACTGTGGGGATGAAGTGCCACTTCTTATTCTTAGCGAGTGGATCACCCGTGGCGCCGCGGGCAATAAAATTCCCCGTCAGGTCGCGGAGAATCTCCAGAGGCCGCTGAATCCCATCGTACGTCATACCCAAGAGCCCTGGACCCAACTGAGCCAAGAATGGCCTGCCATCGCTCTTGACGGGCTCGCCTACAGTCAGCCCATCCGTCTCCTCGTAGACCTGAATCGAGATCTCTTCACCCTTGACCTCGATGACCTCTCCCAGAAGTCCCAGATCTCCGACTTGTACCAAATCTCTGATCTTGATCCCTTCCATGCCCCTGGCGCGCACCACAGGGCCGGAGATTCGTGAGATCTTTCCCTGAATCATTCGCTCTCTCCCTCCACATAGATCTTTTGTCCTAGATAACGCAGGGTCAGTTCATCGATGTAGGATCCCTCACGCTGGACTTCTTCTGCGGGAAACGAGGCGACCATGGGCAGATCTCGTCCCGCGAAGGCCTTCTCAAACGGCTCCATATAGCGCTCATCCACGAGCACGATGCCCGCTTCCGGCATCTCAAAAACCTCTTGTATGATCTGGCTCACATTGCGCTCTTCGTTGAGTTCAAAGACGGCAATCCCCGCAAGCCGGAAGCCGTCCGCTAGATCGCTTGTGACCACAATGACAGGCTTCACACCGCACCCCTCACTGCCCCTCGTTCGGGCATCATTCCCTCGACCCAAATGAGACGCTTGTCAACCTCTTCCCACGGCGCTTTTCGCCAATGGCCCATGGCAATCACGCGCAGATTGGTCACTTCCACATTCACCCGCCAAATGTAGGCGGAAGCCAGATGAATATCGAAGAGTCGCCCGGGATCCAGTCTGCAATTCTCCTGATAGAGCAGGTCTTCCAAGCGCTCCTGGAAGTCATTCGCTGTAATCGTTTCCTCGATCTCGCCCAATCGCTTTTGGTAATACGTGCCTGATAGCTTGCGCACGAATGAAGGTTTGTCGGGACTGCTCAGCAGATCTCTCACGAACTCTTCGTCGAGGCGCTCGCCGCCTTTCAGAATATATCTGTACTTCTCCTCGGACTCGACCCCGGCTTCCACCACGCGGAAGGCATACTCCAGGTTTTGGATGTCCGTCTCGGTGCAGAGGAGTTGGCGGACGAGAACAGCGTTCTCATCCCCAAGGGATTGGAGAGTCTGGCGCGAGCCTTGGAAGTAGAACGAATCGATTGCGCTCTCCAGAACGGCGAGTTTCCCGCTGGCTTCGTATTCGGCGTACGTTGCGGAAAGAGGCTTGTAGTAGCGATTGCCTACGCTGAGCAAATAATCAATTACGGCACTGATCCCATCGCGCTTCAGGAGTTCGCCATAAAACGCCGTGGGGTAGAGAATCGTGGGAAACAGACTGAGAGCCGTCTCCTCCGGATCGGCCTCCACGTGAAAGCCCCTCAAAATTGTCTTCAAATTGAAGACTTCGAAGCGCTCGAGCAAGACACGCATAAGAATCCTTGCATCGTCAAAGGCCATGCGAAAGAGCTTGCTGAAGACGCGCTGCACATGCTGGACGAGGGCGTTCTCAATGAGAGCGTAACCCGAGTATTCCAAAGAGCTCGTCTCGATCTCTGGCCCGTAGTCGGTCTCGGCCAAAGCGTGGATCATCTCTTCGAGGTCGCGAAGCTCGATGAGCGATTTGAACTGCTGGGGAGTGAGCAGTCTCATCTTCATGAAGCGCAGCCGCGTATTCAGATACTCGTAGGACATTTCTCATCCAGATCGGTCAAAGAGTGCTTCTCTCAGCTCAGGGCGGAAATGCTGCCTGAGGTTCGCGATGCGCGTCTCCAAGCGATTATCCACCAGCAGGTCGCCGCGTTGGTTCGTAGCGATGAACCCTCCGAGCGTCTTGATCTTCTCCCCGATGGTGTGAGCGGTGCCCTTAAGAAGCTCCCTCACGAGCGTCTCGTCTTGAGGATCAATCTGAAGCACAAGAGGACCGGGGATCTCGCGTTCGGCCTCCTTCAGGCAGTGAGCGAGAAGCGCCCGGTACTTTTCTTGATCGGAGCGCAAGCCCATCACGTCTTTGGAGAGTTGCTCGAAGATCCTCTCGGCTGCCTGTCCTTTGGCGCGTAGCACCGCTTCGCGCGCGCGGGC
>MFGX01000026.1:0-304 GCA_001778455.1 Candidatus Fraserbacteria bacterium RBG_16_55_9
ATCTGGGCGGTGGCCGAACGAGATCGACTCTGCATGGGGGGCAAGGGACGGGACGATCAAGAATTCAGGAGTGAGTTCGAGACATTGAAAGAGGAGGCGAGCAAGGCTCTGTCAGCTACGTCGGTGGATTCTGCCGCCCCTCTCGCAGCAACCAAACCCTAAAGGGGGATCGCGATGTTCGATAGCACGTTCTTCTTCTACTTGAGTGCGCTCGGGTACTTCCTGGGATTTGTCTTCTACTTGTTACACCTCATTGGCACTCCGCGAGCCGATAGCGAACGCCTCGGCGTTGTTGCTCGGGCAG
>MFGX01000026.1:365-665 GCA_001778455.1 Candidatus Fraserbacteria bacterium RBG_16_55_9
TCGCCAGCGCTCCCGTCGGTGTCGTCTTCCGGGTCATTGAACTCTGGCGCGTCTCCGGCTTCTTCCTACCGCTGCCAGTCACGAGTAGCTACGAGACCTTCGCCTTCTTCGCCTGGGTGATCCCGCTGGCGTATCTCATCTTCGAGTTGCGCTACAAGATCAAGACTCTCGGAGCTTTCGCCATCGGATTGGCCTTTCTTTTTGTCGCCTTGGCCTCCTCACCTCTCGTGGCAGACAAGGGGGCTCAGCCGCTAGTACCGGCCCTGCAGAGCTACTGGCTGGTGGCCCACGTCATCTTCA
>MFGX01000026.1:711-1946 GCA_001778455.1 Candidatus Fraserbacteria bacterium RBG_16_55_9
TTTCTTCGCTCTCGCCTTCGTGGCCGGGTTGCTCTTCCTCTGGCTGAGCTGGCGAGGCAAGGACACGCAGGCTCTCAAGAAGCTCGATGAAGTGGGCTACAAGGCCATTGCGGTCGGTTTCCCCTTCTTCACACTGGGAGCGCTGATCTTCGGTATGGTCTGGGCCCAGCATGCCTGGGGTCGGTATTGGGGTTGGGACCCTAAGGAGGTCTGGAGCCTGGTCACCTGGTTCGTCTTCGCTCTCTATCTGCACGCCCGGGTCACCTGGGGCTGGCGTGACCACAAGACGGCCTGGCTGGCTGCCTTGGGTTTTGTGGCTGCTCTCTTCACCTGGTTCGGTGTCAACTACGTCCTCTCAGGTCTGCATAGCTATGGCTAACGAGGGCCTCAGCGCTGCACCAGAAAGTCTGAGAAGCTGACAGATTTGGTTGGCGTGATGCCGAAGACCGGTGTGCTATAGCGCAGCAGCACCTGGGCCTGGGGATCATCGCTGGCCACGATAGATGCCTGCAGTACTAGCTCAGGGTTCTCCCCCAAGAACGTCTTGAAGAAGGGATCTTGGAAGGTCACATGCTTAAAGGTGGTTCGCACTTCGTAAGCCGGATAGTTCCGGCGGCCCAAGCGCGTCTCCAAAGGTACAGTCCCCTGACCGACGACCTCTGCGCGGACTCGGAAGAAGGGATCCTCACCCCAACGCATCAGTTCGTGATAGAAGACGTTGAACTCCCAAACCTGGCCGACCTTCAGGGGCTTGCTGTACAAGTGATAGATCCAGTCGGAGATCGTCATGGCCGGCCTTGACCAAGGGATGACCGCCTCAAAGATCCCCGCGTAGCTGGGGAGCCGAATCTGCATCGCAGGCGGGTCACTGCCCTCCACAGGCCGGTAGTAGCCTTCACCCTGGTAGTCGGCCCGAGAGGGATCCAGGAAGTCGAAGCGGATCGTGAAGCGCGTCTCTCGCACGGCGAAGTTATCTAGGAAATTCGTCCAGTCGATGGTGATGACGTTACCCACCTTCACCTGGACAAGTTGATGTAGGCGCAGGCCCCCATCGCCTTGGAGGATGCTGTCCTCTGTGGTGGTGATGCCATTGAGGTCTTCGTAGAGCAAGAGGCGCGGGTAGGGATCTTGAGGGTCTAAGAGGCCGTCGCCGTCGGTGTCGGGTTTAGTCGGATCTGTAAAGTACGTGAAGTATTCCGGGCCATCCAGCCAGCCATCGCCGTCGGTATCGGAGT
>MFGX01000026.1:1995-3434 GCA_001778455.1 Candidatus Fraserbacteria bacterium RBG_16_55_9
CAGAAGCACGAGGAGCGTTGCCTTACGAAAGACGGCTTTCATTCTGGATCTCCTTTCGTGCACTCAAACGAGTGCGCAGGGGTTGGAGCGCGCGCTGCCTGCGATGCTTTAAGAGCCGGGGCTACCAGGTTCAGAAGTGCCGGTAAGAAAAGGGCAGTGGCGGCAAAGGCATAGAAGACACCGAGGCCCACCAGCAGCCCGAAGTCGCGATTCCACGTGATCGTGCCCAGCATGAGCACAAAGAAGGCGGAGGCAGTGGTGAAGAAGGCGGCAAAGATGGCTTCGCCCGTGCGGGTCGTTGCTTTCGTCAAGTCACTTTCCTCACGGAAGCGTTGCATCAAATGAATGGCGTAGCCGACGCCCAGGCCGACGCTGAGAGCCGCTACGATCGCCGTCGAGGCGTTGAGCTCAATGCCCAAGAGATTCACCGTGCCGAGAATGAATCCAGTCACGAGCACCATGGGGAAGAGTCCCACGGCCCCCCAAAGCACGGAGCGGAGCAAGAGCACCATCACGCCAAAGCATAAGGTGAACGAGATGAGCAGCGACTGGATGAGTGAGTGGCGTAGGGCCACCAACTCTAGCTCCTCTAAGAAGGGCGCGCCCGTGATCTGCACCCTGATGCCCAAGCTTTCGAGCTTTGCCATGACCGGCTCCAAGCGCTTCGCGAGATCTTGGGTGACGCGGCTGATGCCCGCTTGATCGGAGAACCTCATGGTGTTGACGCGCATCACGGAGGCTTCAAAGCCTGAAGAGTCTTGTTTAACGTAGGCTTCAGCGCGCTGGCGCAGCGAGTCGCTTGCGAAGATCTCGCCTAAGATCCAGCGATAGGCTTCGTCCGGGCTCTTAAGGAAGCGCTCCATGAATCCCTGGGCCACTTGTGTGTTCGCCGCACGCACGTCGTCGATGTAGTGAGCGATGCTCGTGATCTTGTGAGCATACGGCGAGGCCGCCAAGGCTTCAGGCACTTCTTTGAGCAGAAGGCGCATGACGTCCAAGCGCGCTATATCCCCTGTAAGATAGATTTGCACCTCATCATACGTGCGGAACTCTTGATTGATTTGGGTGTAGAGCTTGACGACGGGATAATCTGGAGGCAGAAGCCGTCGGTAATCGACCGTATACGTCTGGAAGGTGCGGCCTTCCCAGTAGCCGATGGCAGCGATAGCGAGGCCGATGATCAGCGCGACGAGCGCGGCCGTCCGCCAACGAAAGAGGCCTACATAGCGGGAAAGACAGCGGCTGATGAGGCTCTCTTTGGGGTGACCGAAGAAGAGGCGAGCACTCGGCCAGGGCTCGACCCGCGGACCCTCCTTGAGCAGTTGTTTGGCAGCGGGGATGAGAGTGACCGTGACGATGAGGGCACTGATGATCGAGAGGGCCGCCAGCAGACCGAACCAGCGCACCGGTGGGCTTGGCACGAAGAGCAACGATGCAAA
>MFGX01000026.1:3446-6612 GCA_001778455.1 Candidatus Fraserbacteria bacterium RBG_16_55_9
AGTGAGTGTCGTGAGCAGCAACGCGCGCCCCGTGCGCGAGAGCGCAATGGCCATCGCCTGCGGCCCGTCGTGCGCCTTGCAGCGCTCTTCCTCATAGCGATGCAAGAGGTGGATGGAGTAGTCATCGCCAAGCCCCATCAAAAGCGGAAGTACAGCTGCCATAAGGAAATTCAGCGGCACTCCCGTCAGCCCTAAGAGTCCAAAGGCCCACACGCCCGAGAGGCTCACGACAGCCAGCGTCAGGTAGAGGCTCGCCAACCTGCGATACGTCAGCAGAATGAGCCCGGCAAGCAGCGTAATCAGTAGAACGCCCGCTGGCAGCGCGAAAGCGGGAAAGAGCTCGGGACTCAAGGCCAAAGCAGCTACGGCGAGCAGCACCAACGAGACGAGAGCCAGATCCCCGGGGCGCGTGAGGCGAAAGACCCAAGCCAACGTCAGGGTCACGAACACGACGACGATGGGCGTGAGACGCCGAATGTCGCGTTGGGTGATTTGGTTGAAGACGCCCAGCGTCTCACCGTAGCTGACCGGGCCGATCTCGAGGGCCACGGCGCTCTGTTGCAGGGGTGCCAGCTTTAACAATGCCTGGCGCGAGACCTCAACAATATCGGCATCTTTGGCAATCGTTGCCAGCGCAAGAGCTGTGCCCTCCTGAGAGGTGAACTTCTTCAAGAGCGCCATGCGCTGGAAGGCCATGCGAATGATCTCCTCAAACGAGTAACCCAGCTCATCGCCGCTCAGGGGCAGGCTGGAGAAGCGGGGGTCGCCGCCGTGGAGCTGTGCGCGCGCGAATTTGATGAAGTCAGGGATGCCCTCAGCGGAAACAATGCCGGGAACGGCTCTTAGCGCTTGCAAGACAGCCTCCATCTCCATCACGGCCGGGGGGCTGTCCACACGATAGCCCGACCGTGGCGCGAACCGGACGGCCAGGAGATGAGAGAAGCTCCCGACCCCGAACTCTTTCTCGATCGCGCGGAAGGTTTCGACTTGGGGGTGCTCTGGCAGGAAGGCCGATGGGTCATAAGCGACCTGAAGCCGCGGCAGCTGCGCCGCTAAGATCACAGTTACGAGTGCCACCCCAAGCAGGACAGCCTTGGGGTGGCGCCCCGCCAGCTTAGCAAGCCCATCGAGAAAGCGCTCCATCGCCTTGGATCAGAATGGCATCACAAGCAAGAGCAGCCCCACCAGACCCCGAAGCCCTGTCGCCACGTCGAGGACCAGCACACGGCCGGTGCACTGGACGTTCACGAGCTGCGCTTGGTAAATCCCTTGAGCCAGATAGGGGCTGCTGCCGCTTGTCAGGCGGTCTGCAGCCGCGATGGCCGCCTCTTCTGACTCAAAGCGCAGGACGAATCGGCCTCCCACTTGATCCCCAGCCACATTCAGTGTAAAGCCCATGGCCTGCTCTCCCGCTTCAAGGAATCGCTCATCGGGCGCACTTGCGCGCACGAAGGCAGCCTGGCCGCCCCGTACCTGAACGCCGATCAGTAGCTCATCCATGCTCCCTGAGCCACGCTGACCCAAAAGCTTGCTCACAATCTTCTCTGCCGTGGCTCGGAGGCGCGCGACGCTCGGCTTCCCTGGCTGAAAAGCGATCTCCGTGCCCACCCACAGTGCTCCCTCGATCGGGATATATGCCCACTCGATGGCCACCGGTCCAAAGACCCCACCAACGAAGACCACCGACAGAGTTTCGAACGTCTCGAGGTCCCAGTGAGTGTAGGGAGATCCCGGTGCGCCAGCCGCAGCGCGTAGGCCCTGCAGGGCTCCGAACGTCTGGGCGAAGGGCGGCCCCTCGATGAGCGAGAAACCCGTGACATCTGGACCCTCGCCGTGGGCAACCCAAGAGACTCGCTCCGGCGGGATGCGGAGGAGCCCAATGGTACGCACGATTCCCGCCAACGGGTGGCTGGCCGCCGTGAGCGGTTCGATGACACCCTCGCTAAGCTGCGGCTGCGTCAGGAAGGGTGCCAGATCTACGACAAGCAACTTGGTAAAGCCCGCAGGGTAGCGGACCATCACCTGATCCGTCCCAAGCTCAGTACCGCTGAGGACCGGAAGATGGAGCAGCAACAGACCCAACGCGAGCAATGACGCTGTACGACGCATGTTCATCCCTCCTGGATGTTCTTCTGATCTTTGAGTCCGGTCGAAGCCTTCTGGGGCGGGGGACTCAGTAGAGCCCGGAAGGTGGTCGTCGCCTCAGCCAGTAGGCGATCCGGCTGCCGGCCAGCGACCACCTCGAAGAGCAGACCGTGAGAGTAGGTACCGAGGAGCGTGATGAAGGGTCTAATCGGCACGCGGTGCACACCTAGGGTTCCGGAGATGGCCGCTTCCAGTTGCCTCAGCCAACCCAAATGAGCAGTTGTGAAAGCCGTTACGGCGGTGCGAGGTCGCGGCTCGGGCTCCCCCAGCACCATGTGGATCACCCGGAAGAGCTCGGGCTGCCTCTTGTAATGTGCGAGGAGCGCTCGGCTGACTCCCGTGGCGATCGCCACGGGAGTCGTCTGATCGGCAGCTCCCTCGAGCAGGCCTCGAAAGTACTCCTCCGCCATGGCCGTAATCAGACTTCCTAGCAGGGCTTCCTTAGAGGGGTAATAGTAATAGATTGTGCCCTTGCCCAACTGGGCTTCGGCAGCGATGGCCTCCATCGTGGCTGGGCGTAGGCCCTCACGGGCGAAGACCAGAAGCGCGGCCTCCAAAATGCGCCGGGCCCGCTCCTGTCGCTCGTGCAACCGCCGTTCCGCAATTCCCATCGTGTCACCTCGACCTACGAGACGAACTTCGACCGGCTGGTCAAATAGTGTACCCGGTGCACCCGCAAGCGTCTATGATCCTTGTCAGCCGCAATCCTGATCGTCATCAGTGATCGCGATCGGAGAAGTCAAGCCCCAACTTGAGCTTTGTCATTAACACGGTAATCACATCTTGACATAAAGGGATCTAAGAATATAAAATCGCGAAAGCGAAAGACCATAAAGGAGGTGAATCATCTTGGCTCCGCTAAAGAAGAAGCTCCTGTTGTACATCACGTTCTTCGCTGTGATGGGCGTCGCCCTGTTGGTGGTCGCCGCTTCGCCTCCGCCCATTCCAGCCACGCACCCAATCCCCATCAATCCGGAGGCCGACTCGGCTACGTGTTTCCAGTGCCACCAGAGCGTGGAGC
>MFGX01000027.1:0-2679 GCA_001778455.1 Candidatus Fraserbacteria bacterium RBG_16_55_9
CTTGAGATCTGCGTAAATATCGGCTGCACGCACGATGATTGGATCGCTCAGCGGCAAGATATCGTTCACTTGGCAAAACTGTTCGAAAGCGACAAGCTTCGCCGTCGCTCCTTGAGCTTTCAGGCCCCGCAGGATCTCGTAGCGCGTCATGATTGAGAAGGTGAAGTGCCCGTGTGCCTTCAAGTATTGTCGGGATTGCTGCGTCAACGCTGGGTGCTTGCCCTTCATGATCTCCGAGAGCGTGTCGGTGTCAAGAAGAGCCGAAACAGCTTTGGCCATCGTCTACTCAGCGGGGCGCATGAAATTGCGACGGTCCAGGGCGATCGCCTCAATTTCATCGATCTCTTCATCCGAGAGCCCCTCATAAACTTGATGGGCCATCTCAAGGATCTCGTCAGGGCGAAGCGTCTGGATGGCCTGAATTGCCAAAGTGACCCGCTGATGTTCGGGCAACTGCAACGGGATCAAGGGCTTGAGCACTCCATCTTCATAAATCGCTTCAATTGTCTGGGTCATGGTCAATCATCCCTTCTTGCGAAGTTTCAACTCATTGTAGCGAGCCAGCGCTGGGCTGCAAGGCCCGAAAACTTCGGCAGAAGAGTCACGAGTTCCGCAAGGAGTCGATCCAGATCGAGAGGAGCGGCGTGCCGGGTGTGCTTACGCTTCCTGAGCGAGGGCATCCAGCTCCTTCAGACGTCGCCTGGGGGTCTTAATCCCGTCGTGGACTTGCTCCCAAAACAGGAAAGGAGGTCGAAATTATGAGGACTGCACTCAGATGGATCAGCACAACGCTCATGTGCCTCATGGCGTGGCTGCTGGCAGGCGGAGCCCTGTTGGAGAACATCCAGATAGAGGGCTACGCGCAACAAGCCTGCCTGCCTCCCAATGCCGCTGCTGGACCAGACCAGAGCATTTTTGTGGGCCAGACCGCGCAGCTCGATGGCGGCGCCTCATCTCAATCCAGCAGCTGCACGAGTTCTCTCATCTTTGCCTGGAGCTTCGTCTCCAGACCATCAGGAAGCCAAGCTGCGCTTTCGGATGCTGCTGTGGCTAAGCCCACGTTTGTGGCTGACGTCGTGGGGTACTTTAAGCTGCGACTGACAGTGAAGAACCAAGCGGGCAGCGATGCCGATCTCATCACGATAACTAGCCAACGCGAGCCTCGGAAGATCAATGTCCCCCAGGATTTCTCGAGCATTCAGGCTGCCATCGATGCGGCCAGCGCGGGAGATATCGTCTTCATCGACGCTGGAACACACAGCGCCAACTTGACGATCTCGAAGCCAATCACACTCCAAGGTGCCTCAAGGGATGCGACTATCATCTCGGGAGACCTTCAAGTGCCTGCGGTGGTCATAACGGGGACAAGTGATGTGGCGATCACGGATCTGACGATCACCCGAGGCAGTGGAGGCACCGGTGATAGTGGTCGAGGAGGGGGGCTAGACATCTCTAACTCGACCGTTACCATGAGAAATGTAGTCGTCCGCGAGAACTTGCGCCATGGCTTACTCGCTGATGGCTCGACTTTAACCCTGCGCGACAGCCAAATCCTCAATAACCAGCTCAGCTCTGATGGACAGCGCGGGCGAGGTATCACCTTGATTCAATCAATTGCTAGCATCGAGAGCACCACAGTCAGCGGGAATGCCCAAGATGGTATCCTGGTTGCAGGGGATTCGGTGGCGGAGATCGTGAACTCCCGTATTTCGGACAACCGATCTGCTGTCGACAATACCTTCAGTCGTGGGGTCACTGTGACTGATAATGGGAGTGTCGTCATCCGAGACAGCGCGATCAGCGGCAACGGGGACTCCGGCGTGAGCCTGTTTAACACTGCCAATGCCACGATTCAGGACAGCACGATCACCAATAACAGTCAAGTAGGCATTGGTATGCAAGATGCCTCCCGAGCCGTTGTCGAGAACACACAGATCTCGCAGAATGTCAAGGGCGGCATCTTCATGTTCCACACAACGCAAGCGGAGATCCGCAAGAGCACGATCTCGAATAATGAGAAACTGGGCCTCGTGCTGCAGAACGACTCCACTGTCACTTTGGAGCAAGTGACCATCTCAGGGAACAAAGACACCGGCCTGTGGGCCTTAAATCAGTCCAAGGCAACGATTGAGAACAGTACGATCACGAGCAACGGTTTCGTGGGCGTAGATCTCGCCTCCAACTCTATAGTGACCCTTAAGGGAAGCAAGATTTCCGAGAATAAGAACGCAGGTGTAGTCGTCCGAGACGATGCCCGCGCTACCGTTATTGAGAATACGATCACCACCAACGCCACTTGGGGCATGTGGGTTGAGAAGGCCGCAGATCTCGTCGAATGTCGAGGGAATACGATCACCGGCAACAGCACAGATCTCAATGATGTAGCGCGTCTCAAATGCAAATGATGGGAATGAGCAACCTCGCGAGGAGGTGGGAAGCAGGGGTCATGCTAAGTAGACTGGGATTAGAATCTCAGTAAAGGAGCAAGCATGGACATCATTGGACTGCCAGGTGAACGGATTCGTCTGATTCCCCTGGACAAAGGCCAACACCTTGAGAACTTCGTGCGCTGGCTGAATGATCCAGAGGTGACGCGCTATCTATCCAGCACCATGCCTCTCTCTCGGCTGCAGGAAGAGAAGTGGTTCGAGAAGATCGCCGAAAGCAAGGAAGATATCG
>MFGX01000027.1:2694-3183 GCA_001778455.1 Candidatus Fraserbacteria bacterium RBG_16_55_9
ATGAGACCGGACGGCATATTGGAGTCAGCGGTTTCCATCGCATCAACTGGAAGGAACGTAGCGGGATTTCGGGAACGATGATTGGAGAAAAAGAGGCATGGGGCAAGGGCTACGGCACGGATGTGATGCGGACCCGCGTCCGGTATGCGTTTGAGCAATTGGGGTTGCATCGTCTGGAGAGCGAGTGCTTTCTAGACAACATGGCCAGCGCTCGCTGCCTGGAGAAGGTTGGGTACAAGCGTATCGGCATCGCTCGCAAGAAGCGCTGGCGTGACGGGTGCTGGCACGACTGCATCTTATGGGAGATGTTGGATGAGGATTATTTTGGTGGGAGCGCTAAGGCATAGTGTGCTGCCGAATTTCACCAAATTGGCGGCGTAACTCGTCGATCACATGATCCAGCAAGCGCGAATCTTTTGAGTCGGGGTCCTCGAGTTCGAAGAGCGTTAGCTGCGTTCTGGCTTGCTCTTCCAGATTGGAAACTCCGAC
>MFGX01000027.1:3203-3551 GCA_001778455.1 Candidatus Fraserbacteria bacterium RBG_16_55_9
GATCCACTTTGTGATCGAAGAGCATTCTCGCGGCTTCTCGGATGACACGAGTTGAGTCGGTCATTTCCTTGAGAGTGACACTTCGCGTGATGGTCGAAAAATCCTCAAAGCGAACTTTAATCTGGATGGTGCGAGCTTTCATCTCTTCCTCTCGCAATTCGTGGGCGACTTCTTCGACGAGCGCGTACAGGGTTTTCAAGAGATCTCCTCGCTCATAGAGATCTTTTGCAAAGGTCGTCTCCCGACTGATGGACTTCGGCTCATACTCCGACACGACGGGGCGCTCGTCGATGCCGCGAGCCAGCTCGAAGAGCTGAGCTCCCCACTTGCCGAACTGCTCAAGCAAAT
>MFGX01000027.1:3587-3992 GCA_001778455.1 Candidatus Fraserbacteria bacterium RBG_16_55_9
AGATCCCTCGCGCACGGAGGCGCTCTTCCGTTGCTGGTCCCACTCCCCAGAGGCGTGAAACCGGCAGGTTTTCAAGAAATGTCTCGATCTGTTCGGGGCGGACAATCACAAAGCCATCGGGCTTCTTGAGATCGGAGGCAAGCTTGGCCAGGAACTTATTGGGAGCAATGCCAACAGAACATGTGAGCCTCACCTCCTCACGGATCCGACTCTTGATCTCACGCCCAATCTGTTCCACTGGACCGAAGAGCCGCTCACTGCCTGTCACATCGAGAAACGCCTCATCGAGCGAAAGGGGCTCGATAAGGGGAGTGTATGAGCGAAGAATCTCTCGAATCTCGCGCGAGATCTCCGCATAGTAGCTCATACGGCCTCGGATGAGTATGGCTTGCGGGCAGAGCCTAA
>MFGX01000027.1:4008-6497 GCA_001778455.1 Candidatus Fraserbacteria bacterium RBG_16_55_9
TCGCACTGTGGATGCCATACTTTCTAGCATCATACGAGGCGGCAGCCACGACGCCCCGTTCTTCCGGTCGCCCTCCCACGATCACGGGTCTTCCCGTAAGCTCGGGGTTATCCCGCTGCTCGACGGATGCATAGAAGGCATCCATATCTACGTGGATGATCTTCCGCTCCATACAGTCATTATTCTATTACATCGGCAAACTATTGGGAAGGACCGACTTCATGGTTCTAGGGAGTCGTTAGGGGCACCTTCCGTGGGTATATGATTGGGAGATCGTTCAAGAGCCGAAGCGATGCGCTGATGCACGACGCGCCATGCTAGACTCACCAAGACCAGAAGCAATCCGGCAGCGATGAGACCGAAGTCTTGCGCGAGCCATGCGAGCAGATTGAACGAGCCGTGGAGCGCGATGGCAAGCCAGAGTCCCTTGCGAATGAATGACTCCCGTTCTCTGGGATCTTGAATGAGAAGGCCCCAACCCAAGGAATATCCCCACATGCTCGAGAAGAGCGCATGGCCCGGAACGGAGAGAAGCGCTCGCGCCCAGAAGGTCAAGCCGAGAGCACTTGGGTCGATCTGTTGCACTGTGAAGAGATAGCCCACGTTTTCGACGGAGGCGAAGCCGAGTGCAGCAGCAATAGCGTAGATGATTCCGTCCATGGGCTCATCGAACTCTTCGCTCCGATAGACCGAGCGGCTCACGACGAAATACTTGCAATACTCTTCAATGGCAGGGCCGATCGCGACAACCAAGACGAAAACCCCTACCCAAGAGATCAGCGCTTCGCCAACGGCAGCAGGAATTGCGGACAGCATGCCCAAGAGGAAGGTCTTGACGATGAGCCATCGCGGCTCCGGTTCGAGCCTGTCGCGGCGGTAGAAGTAGAGGAGCCAGAATACGGCGGGTGCGAACGCCAGAACCAGGATCCAAAGGGCCATGAGCTGAATCTTAGCCGATGGTGCCGGCTCAAGGCCAACCGGACAAAGGTCTCTATTCCTCCTGACCGGAGTCCTTTCGAAAAGAGTGCGATGACCCTATCCTGCTCTTGTGTCTACCCCGATTTGGGTGAATCCAGGTGAGAGGGTAACTACGTCCCCTTGGGTGGAGCAGGCGTGCTTGGCGTCGACCACTTCCTCAAGACTGAACCTGTTTGGTGTTCCCATTGATCGCATCGGGCTCATGCAGACAGTCGAGCGTATCGAGAGTTGGATTCAGAGGAGAGATTGCACTCATCTCTTGTTCACTCCGGATACTACGGCACTGATGCGTGCGCGCTGGGATGATAGGTTGAAAGAGGCCTATCGAACGGCGGATCTTGTCACAGCGGATGGGGCGGGTCTGGTTTGGGCTTCGCAGGTCTTTGGAGCGTCGTTACCGGAGCGAGTGGCCGGCATTGACCTCCTTGAGGCCTTCTGCCCTCGAGCAGCCGAGAAGGGGTACCGTCTCTTCTTGCTGGGTGCAAAGCCGGGGGTAGCCGAGGAAGCGGCTCAAAACTTAAGAGTGCGCTTCCCCTCTCTACGGATTGTGGGTACGCACCACGGCTACTTTGACGACAGCACAGAGAAAGCGGTGCTAGAGAAGATTCAACGATCGGCTCCCGATCTTCTCCTGGTCGGCATGGGAGTGCCCCGACAGGAGGAATGGATCCTCCGCGCGCAGGACCGTCTGACCGTGCCTGTGGTCATGGGAGTTGGAGGCAGCTTTGATCTCCTCTCGGGTCGACTGACGCGGGCGCCTCAATCGTGGCAGACGTTGGGGCTTTAGTGGCTCTGGCGTGCGTTGCGAGAACCGCACCGCTTCTGGCGTGTGCGAGTGATTCCCGTCTTCTTACTCAAGATCTTCTTCTACAGGTTGTTACAGCTCTTTGCCTGAGCAGGCTCCAGCACATCCAGCAGTTGCAGCTGAACTTTGGAGCGGTTTCCCCAGTCGTCGCGGCTCAGCTTACAGATGAGATCTATCTGCCCTGCGCCATAGACCTTCGCGATGTGATCGCCCAGATCAAATCCAATGGCATCGAACTCCTGATCTCCGGCTGTGAGCTTGAGCTTAAGATGTTTGGCGCCGTTCCCGACTGTGCGCGCTTCGCGGACTTGGGCATCCCGCAGCAGAAACCGTGGCTCACGGTTGCCCACGCCAAAGGGACCAAGCTGCTGGAGTTCCTCGTAGAACGCCATCGAGATCTCCTCGGAGCCAAGCTCGGCATCGATCGACTGGGCTGGACCCTCCAGCTGGGCTAATCGCTCGCGTGCGTATTCTCCGAGTTCCTGCTTCAAGCGGGGAATCCACTCGTTCTTGATGGAAAACCCGGCTGCCATATGGTGTCCGCCGAAGCGCTCCAAGAGATGGCGGTGATTCGTCAAGCACTCGATGAGATTGAATTCGGGAATGCTGCGACCGGATGCGCGGGCAAACTCCTCACCCCTGGTGAGTAGGATGGCGGGCAGATAGTACTGGTCAACGAGATCCGAAGCGACAAGCCCGATGATGC
>MFGX01000027.1:6589-7165 GCA_001778455.1 Candidatus Fraserbacteria bacterium RBG_16_55_9
CATAGTTGTAGTCCAAAAGCGTACTGGCAAGATACTCTGCCTGCTTTTCGTCTTCTGTCGTGAGCAGCAAGAACGCTACCCAAGGGTCCCCGGCTCGGTTGGCTGCATTGAGCTTGGGGATGACGATGTAGCTGATTTCCCCTGCGGTCAATCGACGGGGATCCAGTGAGAGTTTCTCGATGAGAACGCGAAGACCTGTGCTGCCTTCGCCGCGGGCGAGAAGATCCAAGCCCCCCTTGACCAGAAGACGGTTCTCTACTCTCCCCTCGCGCACCAGGGGCACGAGGTCACCCACGGTTCCGATCATCACCAGATCCAAATACTCATGACAGGCCTCTCGCGGTTGCCCGAAATGTTCGTAAAGCGCCGAGACCACTTGATAGACGACCCCGACAGCGGCCAGATCCCGATTGGGATAAGGGCACTCGGGTTGTCGGGGATTGATGATCGCAAAGGCCGGTGGCATCTGCTCAGGAGGTTCATGATGATCGGTGATGATGACGTCCACACCGTGTTCCTGGAGTCTGGTAACGCACTCGAGATCCGAAATGCCGCAATCGGTGGTGATGAGAAGCG
>MFGX01000027.1:7288-12495 GCA_001778455.1 Candidatus Fraserbacteria bacterium RBG_16_55_9
ATCCATCTACATCGAAGTCCCCGTGAATGAAGATATTCTCGCGCTTTTTCAGTGCGCACTCGATCCGTTCGAGCGCCCGCTCGATGCCTCGTAGCTGAGAGGGGGAGCTAAGATCAGCAAGATCATGTTTCAAGAGCTGCCTGGGTTCAGATCCTTTCGAGCGAGCGGTCAGCACTCGAGCCAGAGCCAGAGAGACCCCCAACTCGCCCGCGATCCGTGCTACCAGATCCTCAGAAAAGGATGGGAACTCCCAGCGCTTCTTGCTCTGAACAAGCGATATCCCAAACGGCATCTCATTTACGGATAACTAAGGACGCGACGCTGCCTGAACCCGCTTCATGAGGCGGGATTTGAGTCGGGCGGCCTTGTTGGGGTGAATCAGGTGCTTCTTCGCTGCCTTGTCTGCTGCCTTCATCACTTGGGGGACCAACTCTTTGACTTGCGTCTGATCCCCGGCCGCAATGGCTTTCTTGAGTTGCTTTACGATGTGCTGGAACGCCTTCTTACGCTCCAGATTCTTCTCCCGCCGTTTCAGACTCTGCCTCAGATTCTTCTTCGCTGTCTTTGTATTGGGAATACTTATCACCCTCTGAACGATTCAAGTGTTATATCATCATAGCCGACGGGCTCTACACATTCAAGGCCAGAGAGCCAGAGCTTGTTTTGGCTGGAGCCCTCTGATACCCTATGGGACCTTGTCGAGTGAGAAGTCCCCAGCACCGGCTCCGCCGATGGACCGCTTGAATATCGAGGCGGTCACCAAGAGAAATGCGAAGATCATCACAGACGGAGCCCAATCCAGAGATCTGCGTTTCCCACGACTCCGTGAGACCTTCGCCGGTGTGGAACTCATCTCCACGTTTTCCCATCTGAACGTCAATCTGCCCATAGATGAAGTCTATGGAAATTACGTTCTACGCCAGATGGCCGCGCGAGCAGGGTTGACCGCCGAAGCGATCCGAAACGTAGCTTACGATAACATACACCCCGGCCACGATGCCCCGAAAGGATATCGTGTGCAATACGTGATCGTCAATCCACATGTTCTCGATCCCGAGCGGGTCATTCACTTGCAAGACGCTCTGAAGTACGATTCCAATGCTGTCATCCGGGATGGCCAGAATCGGATTAAGAGCGCTCCCGAGCAGAAGATTGAAGAGTTTCGGGCTCGTTACGACGAGATTGACGCGATCTATCGCAAGCACAGCGGCTCAGGGCATGTAGCCGAGAGGATCATCGCCATCCGCAAAGACTTCCTCGCTCTCACTGGCATTGAGGTCATCGCGGAGCAGCCTTTCTCCCAGAGCCTGACGCGCCCCTTGGCCGACGTGCTGGAATTCTTATGCCGCGAGGGTTTTCCATTCTGGGAGATGCCGGTGCCGGCGCATCGGGATCGCTATGTCGACTACACGTTTCTTGTCGAAGGAGTAGACGCGCTGGGAAGCCGACAGCCCGCACGCTTTGAAGGTACTCAATTCGTTTTTCGCTACGACGATACGAGCGAAAGGCGCATTCCCGCGGGAAAGATCTTCGATGCGCTCCGCAGCTTTGAGGTCGTCCCCACTATGCCTCTCGTCATTCTGGCCACGGCAACGGCTCCACAGGTGCCCCATCTCGGCGGCCGGGTCTGGAAGAGCTACGCCCCGGTCCACGTGGATGCGCAGGCCAAATGGCTCGGGATCGATGAACGAAGCGATACCCTCATCTTGTCTACCGAAGGGTATAAACCGCTCATCACCTATCGCCAGAATCAAGAATTTACAGGCTTCCCAGCCATCTACATGACCTATGGCCGAGAGATCATCCAGAAGGCCTTACGCGAAGGCCTTCAGCTTCGAGTCGAATTCAAGCGAATCGTCTACTAAGCCTATTGCCCCTTACTGACCACCTTCGCCTGTACCAAACAGAAGTCTGCTGGATCGTTCATGGACGTATACGCCGCTGCGAGGTTATCGTCATCAGGGCGGTAAAGGGCCAGGGAGGAATCAACTGACTTACGTTATCGATCGTGGCAAACAATGATCATGAGAAAGACCGTATCGCCCATGTGATAGGAATTCACCCGATTCCCCTCGGGAGAATCGACGAACCAGACCTCACAGTGGTCACCCAGCGGCGGATATCCACCTCCGCCTTTGCCGATCACTCGAACGGTGCCTTGAGGAAGAAGTAGAAGCATCCTGGAAGCAGAAGCAGTACGCTTCCTGCCAGTACAACTAGAGCCAGTCTCTGAAGTATTTGTTTGTGATTCACATCAGTCTCCTAGCGGCAAGGCCGCGCCACCGCTGAGCAGCAACGGACCGAACTTCACACCGGCTGATACCGTCACAAAGGGCACGGATGCCTGAGCGGACCAGTTGGTGCCTGGAACCGCACCTACGATAGTCAAGAGGCCTCCGCCCGCTCCCGCTTGCACATAGTGCGATCCGCCAGCCGAAAGCCCCAGGCCCCTCCATACAGTGGAATATCTCCCACTAGTGAGACACCGCCAGAGGCCACGATCGGAAGCGCATCCCAGAATGAGCCTGTGGATTCGCCTAAGCTTCCACCGGATGAGGATGATGAGCCCCCTTGGAGGACTTGCGCCTCTATCACTATCGAAGCAGAGCCAACTCTTAGAACCCCAGATTGAAGAAGGGACTCCACTGGCCGCCGGGGCCAATGACGATCCCCAGATTGGGCTGGATCTGGAAATTGTACCAGAGATATGTGGGGAAGCCGATGCTCAACCCGTAGTAGTAGCTCTCGAGTCCCAGAGGTGTCATTTCCCCACCTGCAAAGCCCTCGACGGTGATGGCATCGAAATAGACGGGCCACGTCCCCAGTTGTTTCTCAATGTGGAAGAGCGGAAATGACAAGCTGACATTGCTGGTGACGACGAGATCTGTGGGTTGCAAGCCAAGCGTAGCTTGAAGCCGATAGTCTCCATGGATCAGCCAGGTTGCTCCCGCTTCGGCACCCAGGCCATAAAACGTCCCGATATCGGTCATCAGAGTCGTGCCGCTCAAGTTGAAGCTGTAGAACGAGCGCAGGGTGTCACGGCCACCTGAAAGATTCAGAGTCCATCCGACATTTACACCCAAGCCTTGTAGAACGAGCAGACCCTGCAGGGTCGGGATCACACCCAGCACTCCATATGTCGCAGAGGCGCTGAGGAGCCGACTCGAATTCATAGACTGCTGGAGCGGCAATGTCGCGCTTCCCTTTATTGACTGTGGCGTCAGTCGTATGCTGAGCGACGGAGGCAGCGGGCCGCTGCCTGTCACAGGGAGATCGGAGAGTGAATGCGTGGCAGTGAGCTCAAACGACGCCTCACCACCGAAACCGTATGCAATCATGGCATCGTAGCTCGTCCTCCCCAGCGCATCTTCGCCATACGTGAGTGCGCCCAGTGCATTGGGGGAGAGTACGGGCTGCCATAGACGAGGAAGGAGTGTGTCCAGAGCAGAGTAAGCGCGAATCTCATACTCTTTGGCAAGTTGAGCATAATCCGGTGGTTGAGGTAATTCCTCTCGACGCACAGTGACCGGTTTCCAAGCGGAGGGATCGGTCTCGACTACGTGCACGTCGTAACCGGGAGTGTCATAGGCAACAAACGCGATCATCCTGCCGTCGGGTGACACCGTCGGAGAGAAAGCGCCAAAGAGCACGGTGGTGATTTGCAGCAACTGCCCGTCGGAGAGTCGATACGCATAGATGTTGTTGACACCGGACCGATCAGAGTTGAAAAGGACGTATTTCCCATCGGGAGACCATTGAGGTGCGTAATCTTTGGCCCGATCTTGAGTGAGGGCGCGAAAATCGCTTCCGTCGGCGCGGAGAAGGTAGATGTCTTCAAAGCCTCCGAAAGAAAGTGCTGCCGTGGTGATCTGCTCACCGTCGGGAGAGAAGCGAGGCGAGCTCAGTTGCATCTCCTCTTCGCCTCGGAGCAGCTCTCTTGGATTCGTGCCGTCGGCATTCATCGCCATCAAATTCGTTTGAACGGGGCCTGTCTTGGCCACAAAGACGATCGTCTGGCCATCGGGAGACCAGGTTGGCCCGTTGGCGCGCAGGCCGTACGTAAGTCGCCGCTCCTGTCCGGTGTTCAGATCGAAGAGGTAGAGATCATCGACGGTTCTCTCGCCGACGTAGTCCGAACGGCCGTAGACGAGTTTTCTGCCATCGGGTGACCAAGAGAAGCCTTCACCCGTGAATACGGTATTGGTTGTGATGAGCGTGTGATTGAATGTGCCATCTGCGCGCATGATGTGGATTGCGGGCACTCGATCATGGCCACCTTGAGCGTACGCAATCCAAGAGCCATCGGGGGAGAAGACAGGGCTTGCGGCATACTCGCCTGTAGTCGTAATGCGCTTCGTCTCTGTGAGCCCTTTGGCCCGGATCTCTTCAGCTTGCTTGTTGTAATTCGCTTTGGCTTCGACCATAAACTCGTCCCAGATCTCCGGCAAGAATTTGCCGAGCACGTTGATGAATGTGCTGTTGATGGACAGTGAACTGCCCAGGCTGTTCTCGTGCATGATCTCGAAGAGTTCTTCTTGGCCGTAAGCGCGCGCAATGTAATCACAGAAGTAGGCTCCATACATGTAGTAGGGGGCATCGCCGGTGAAGCGGGAGTACGCATATCGTCCGGAAGCTTGATCCCGCGTCATGATCTTTTCGTTTACGAAGTCGGCACGCATCATCATTTCCCAGAGGGAATCTCGCAGTCTTCCGCCGTCCGTGTTAATCGTCTCCATATAGCTGGCAAAGCCCTCTACAAGATAGACAGGAAGATCTCCGTTCGGGGAAGTGAGGTCCGGCCAGAGCACGAAGGGTATGGGCGTTGCCTGCGGTCGCCCCATCACCCCGAAGAGGCCACGAAAGAATGCGGGTAAGCCATCCGCCATATCGATGTGAACTGTGTGGGTATGTTCGTGGATCGCCAGCGTGTAGAGCCACGTCTCGATGCGGGAGCGTAGTGCCGTGTTGGGCCGTCCGTAGACCAACCAGAAATGCTCTTTGTTGTAGCCGTGAAAGTGAGTTGCAAACCCGTTGGCATCGTCGCTCGAATCGACGAGCACCAGCTGAGTCTTCTCGCTCGGTTCAAAGTCCAGTTGTTGGGTGATCCTCTGGTGGGCTTGCTCGGCATAGTAAGCGGCCTGCTCAGCTACCGATTCCTGGCCGCTCTGAAATGTGATGAGGAAGTGTGGCGTTTCCATCGTGAGCCA
>MFGX01000027.1:12532-12916 GCA_001778455.1 Candidatus Fraserbacteria bacterium RBG_16_55_9
AGAAACGCTGCGATGAGTAAGACATGCCATCGATACTGTACCATGACACTCTTTCCTCCCCTAGAATTGATGAGTTCGCTGGCTTCAGGAGTATAAGCAGAGTTCTTTGTCTGAATCAAATGAGGTCTGCAGTGGACTAAAGACTAGGGTGCTTCTTTCAGCGTTAGAGCTTGACTTGGTTCACTGTCTGTCGTACAAGTTCAGCAGATTTCTTGAACATCTCTTGCTCGTTAGGCAGGAGTTTCAACTCGATGACCTTCTCCATCCCTGTCGCTCCCAAGATTACGGGAACGCCAAGAAAGAGGTCTTTGACGGAGTACTCGCCCTGAAGATAGGCTGCGCTAGGGATGATACGTTTTTGGTCGAGCAATATAGCTTCGACCA
>MFGX01000027.1:13001-13224 GCA_001778455.1 Candidatus Fraserbacteria bacterium RBG_16_55_9
TTCAATGAGCTTTTCGATCTGTTGGGGGCTTAGCAGCGGAGCAAGGGGGATGCCCGCCACACTCGCATGGCTGGCTAAGGGAACCATGCCCACGTCGGTGTGTCCGCCGATGACAAGAGCCTGCACATCTTGCATCGAAACACCCAGCTCCAGGGCGATGAACGAGCGGAAGCGCGTTGAATCCAGCTCTCCCGATTGGCCGATCACCCGCTCACGAGGAAAC
>MFGX01000028.1:0-112 GCA_001778455.1 Candidatus Fraserbacteria bacterium RBG_16_55_9
TACCTTGGTTAACTTATGTATAACACATCCTGGGACAAAAGTCAAGCCCTGGGATAATCGGATATCTTCACGGTTGAAAACCTACAAATCTTCCCCTGCGCTAGTCGACGAC
>MFGX01000028.1:143-3323 GCA_001778455.1 Candidatus Fraserbacteria bacterium RBG_16_55_9
GAAGAAGAGTAATCCACAGGGGGCGAGGACGATGCCAGAGAAAGAACAAAGCGTAGAAAAAGCCCTAGCTCGACTCGAACAGATCGTGAAATCCCTCGAGGGAGATGACGTCTCCCTGGAAGAATCTTTGAAGCTGTTCGAGGAAGGCGTTCGCTTGGCTGACACCCTCAAAAAGCGACTCGAAGAGGGCGAACTTCGCGTCAAGAAGGTGCTCGAGAGCACCGAGGGGTTTCGCCTCGATGACTTCGAGATCTGAGCCTCACAGGTATAATATTTGGCCAGAGGTCTTGACAGAAGAATGAAGATCATAAGAAGACGCTTTCTTCAGGTCGGTGGAGCCGTTCTCGCCGCCACACTCACCGGCGGGACTGCGTACGGATATCAATCCAATATTCTTAATGCGGAGACGGACTCCCGATCCGTCTGGGGGCTTGCTCAGCCCCTGCGGTTGGGCGTGATGAGCGATTTTCATGCGCCAAACTACCGCTTTGCCGCCTCTCAACTGATTGAGGAAGTGAACCGCGCACAGTGCGATCTATTGACGATCGTTGGCGATTCCGTGGACCAGGGAGGGAATGAGCCGCTGGTCAAAGATCTCTTTGCGCCCATGAACGCTTCCCTGGGCAAGTTCGCGGTTCTTGGCAACTGGGAGTATCAGCGAGGGGTCAATCGCCGCATTCTAAAAAGAGCGTATAGAGATGCGGGTGTTCAGCTGCTGGTGAACGAGGATGCGATAGTCACAGCGTCAGGCACAGACCTACGAATCGTGGGATTGGACGATCTTTTGGAAGGCAACTCTAATCTGGATCTGCTCCAGGAGAAGCCGGAGCTACCGACGCTGGTTCTAAGCCATTGCCCGGCCCTGGCGGAAGAGATTGCTCCCCGCGTCTCGCGGAGCGCGTTGATCCTCTCAGGCCATACACACGGGGGTCAGGTTGCCCCCTTTGGCATTGCCCTATACGTACCGACTGGCAGCGGACCGTTCGTGAAGGGTTGGTACAAAGTTGGGCAAAGCGACCTTTATGTGTCGCCGGGGCTGGGGAACAACCACGTACCTTTCCGCATTGGGATCAGGCCAACCTTGACCATCTTGGATATCGCCTAAAGGAGGAAGGATGAAACTACCGCAACTCGAAAGCCGTCGCGTGCAGGCCATCATGGAACTCTGCTCCAATGCCGCTCAAGGTGTTCCCACGGATAAATCTCAGTGGAAACCGGAAGGGCTTGGGAAATCTGTCCACGAGATCCTGGAACATCTGGCGGGAGCGAATCACGGATTCGCGGCACTGATTCGTGGAGGAGCATTGTCAGAAACGGCAAAGAAAAGCGTAGATCGTCAGTCCATCAAGAACCCAGCCGCGAGCTATCCGCACGCAGTGGAAGCCCTGCGGGAGAGCGGTCAAGCGCTAGCGGAGGCCATTGCGTCTGTGCCGGACGAGCAGTTGAGGCAAGAGCGTCCCATGCCTTGGGGTGAGACGTGGGCGGTCACCCGTCTGCTCACGGCACCCAGCGCGCACATTGCTTACCACTGGGGTCAAATCTGCTACTTGCAGACCTTGTGGGGAGATCAGGAAGATCGTTTTTAAGTGGTTAGACTCGCAATGGCCTGGGCCATGATCCCCTCGCCTCGCCCCAAGGATCCAAGCCCTTCGGCTCGAGTGGCCTTCAGATTGATCTGTTCCTCCTTGATTTCTAGAACCTCAGCCATGGCCGCTTGCATCCTCGCGAAATGTGGGGTGAGTAGAGGCCCTTCCGCTACGACGACCGCATCGATCTGCCCGATCGCATAGCCTCTCGTATCGAGCATTCCCTTTACACGCCTCAGTAGGATCAAACTGGAGATATTCCTATATTGGGGATCGCTCGCCGGGAAATGGGCTCCAATATCTCCCAAGCCCGCTGCGCCCAAGAGAGCATCGCAAATGGCGTGCAGGAGAACATCAGCATCCGAGTGGCCGCTCAAGCCCTTCTCGTGGGGGATCTCCACCCCGCCCAACATCAGCTTGCGCCCTTCGATAAGACGATGAAAATCGAGCCCAATTCCGACGCGCATGACACCGTGCCTCCGGTTCTCTCCAGATCAAGATTATAGAACGCGTGCATTCTCCTGCGCAAAGGAAGCGTTGACTTAGTGACTTGCCTTGGCGCGGACCCAGGTCGTATATGTGGAGCATGGAGTGGATGCCCTTCGCGGTGGCGGGATTCTTAGGAGCATTGCTGGGCACACGCGTGTTCATCACAGCGATGCGCTGGGCAGGTTCCGGTCAGCCCATTCGAGAGTACGGCCCAGTGATCCATGAACACAAGCGCGGCACGCCTACCATGGGCGGAACCATCATTCTGATTGCCTTTCTCAGCGTCCTGTTCGTCTACCAAGTCCTCCAGGGACCTCTTCGTATGGAAGCGCTTCTCTTGCTAGGTGCGACCCTCGGCTTTGGGTTCATCGGACTACTGGATGATGTGATCAAGTTCCTTCAGCAACATTCCCGAGGGCTCCCCGCACGGTACAAGCTCTTGCTGCAGTTTCTCATTTCTGCCGGATTCCTCTCGGCTCTAAACGCTTCTGGCGCCCTGGATTCAACGATCAAAGTCCCGTTTTCTTCGGTCGAGTGGAACCTGAGCCAGCCCCTTCTGTCTCTGCTCATACTGGTCGTCTTTATCGGCGCGGTGAACGCAGTGAACCTCACAGATGGCTTAGATGGTCTTGCGGTCGGTGTCACACTGGTCATCTTGGCCGCCTATGGGATCATCACACACGGAGCACGCGCGGATGGAGACCTCTTCGGGCTCATTGTGGTCTTTGGGGCAGTGCTCTTGGGATTCCTCTGGTTCAACGTGCATCCGGCCAGGATCTTCTTGGGAGACACGGGCTCGCTGGCGCTGGGAGGCTTCGTAGCCGCGCTCAGTGTTCTTACCCGAACGGAGCTCATCCTCATCCTGCTGGCCTTTGTGCCTGTCGTGGAAGCCCTATCTGTCATCGTGCAAGTGACCAGTTTTCGCTTCTTCAAGAAGAGGGTTTTTAAAGTGAGTCCCTTGCATCACCATTTCGAGCGAGCGGAAGGAGTGGATTACGAGTACGTCGTCCCCAATGTGGAATGGCCGGAATGGGCGATCACTCTGCTCTTCTGGGGAATCTCCGCTCTCTTCTCTGTTATCGGCTTGTTGGCGTATTTCTCGCCG
>MFGX01000028.1:3331-3872 GCA_001778455.1 Candidatus Fraserbacteria bacterium RBG_16_55_9
CCCTATGCGGGAAAGAAAAGATCTCCCGCTTCCAGCGGAAAGCGCGTTACGCGCCCTCTACGATCGCTTGAATCAACTCTGGTGGAAAGGCCAGCTTCCAAAGATTCACGTCCGCTGGAGTCGGCGTATGCATGCCATTGCAGGCAAGTATTGGAAGTCAAAACGCGGGTGGGAGATCGTCCTTTCTCTACCCTACCAGACGCGGTATCCTAGCGAAGTCGAGAGCATCCTCAAACATGAGATGATTCACGTCTGGCAGCATCAGAAGGGGGCGTGGCAGCGAGGAGTCGCGCATGGCGCAGAATTTCAAAGAGAAGCCAGACGTATAGGAGCTCCTCGCTACTGCAAGAGCTACGATGGAATCCATAGACCATACAAATACGAGTGGGAGTGCCCTCAATGTCGTAGGCGCTCTCTATCGAGGGTTCAGAGAGACTGGGCCTGCGGGCCGTGCTGTCGGAAACACAATCAGGGCAGATACAACCCGAGGTTCAAACTGAGACTGTTGGGAAGGGTGTTCAACCACAACGCCGCTGAAAGT
>MFGX01000028.1:3959-4536 GCA_001778455.1 Candidatus Fraserbacteria bacterium RBG_16_55_9
CCTTCAACCCGACTAAACTGGACTTGTTACTCTCTACGATAAACCGTTTCTCTAGTTCTTCCGTCGGCAAGCGAAACGTGACGTTCATCTGTGATCGGCTGCCTTGTTGCGCACAGCCTCGATAGAAGCCGCCAGAGGCGTCGATGGCATGGTGCAAGAGTCCTGCTTTTTTCGAGTTGCATGCCTGGACCGCTTCGAGGCCCCCTTGATCCAACCAGTACTTCGTAACCAACCCCACCATGTAGATGGCAAGAACGGGTGGCGTATTGAGTAAGGAATTCTCTTTAGCTAATCGAGCATAACTGAAGGTGGCTGGAAGATCTGGACGCGAGCGCTCCAAGAGATCGCGGCGGATGATCACTACGGTCACTCCGGCAGGTCCCATATTCTTCTGAGCGCCTGCGTACATGAGTCCGAAGCGCGATGCTTGCAGCGGACGGCTAAGAATGTCTGAGGACATGTCGCAGACTAAGGGCACAGTGCCGGAATCAGGCACGTACGGGAATTGCGTCCCCTCGATCGTGTTATTGCTCGTGTAATGGAGATAGGCCGCTTTCGGATTGACTCTGAATTCATA
>MFGX01000028.1:4590-8525 GCA_001778455.1 Candidatus Fraserbacteria bacterium RBG_16_55_9
TTGCTGGCCTCACGCAGAGCGCCTTCTGCAAAATAGCCGGTGGTCACGTAATTCGCGTACTCACCTTTGGGCAAGAGGTTCATGGCCACAAGAGCGAACTGGGTCGTCGCGCCGCCGCCCATGAACAGAATGGCGTAGTCCTCCCCACAGCCAAGGAGTCTTCGTAGGTTCATGATGGCTTCATTGTGGACCCGCTCGTAGATCGCTCCCCGGTGGCTCATCTCAAGGATCGACATGCCCGAGCCTTCGAAATCGAGAAGCTCCTGCTGCACCTGTTGCAGGACCGGCAGGGGCAACGCCGCAGGTCCTGGGTTGAAGTTGTGTATGCGCTTAAGCATCGGAAACCTCCACCTCGTGTGTATAGTTAACACGAAGGTGTTGTGCGGGTCAACTGACGAGCGTCAGTCATCCTGCTGATGAGAATCATTTGCATTTAAAACGCCCTGTGTTACACTGGAGGAGTGAGGATGTATGAATATATTGTTACCCCCTACTCACCTCCTTGCCTGGTCATCCGCGGTGCCCTCTGTAGGTGGAATTCATAGGCCACCAGCTACGAGGGTTTTGCCCGCGTAGTTCGCCTCCTTACACGCGGGATTCCTGGTAGCTCTTCCCCCAAGGCGGAGGACACCGCGGGCCAGGCGCACGGATCGCAGGTCACTCTGGGTCTCTCGTGGGCCGACAGAGCAGGAGCGCCAGAAACGACAGAGCCCCGAAGACGCTCGCCAACCCGAAGGGAAGCCAATCTCCCCAAGCCAGCTTCGCCTGCATCGCGATCGTCGGCCCGATAGAGCCAATCAATCCGCTGACGACTCCGTACATTCCCGCAATCCGACCGCGATTCTCCAAGGTCGTAAGCTCCGCGAGCAATAGCTGCCATCCCACAAAGACGAATTGAACAAAGAGAAAGGAAGCCAAGAAGAGTCCAATCTGCCAATGGACCTGGCCGGCCCACACCCAGACCAGAAGAAAGATCGGGTGCAGAAGACTGCTGACGGCCAGAATTCGTCTGGCCTGGAGCCGAGCGGCAATCGTCTCCCCAAACAGACTCAGCAGGGCAGCCACCCCCCAACCTAAGCCAAATAGCAGGTTGATTTCGCTCTCCGGCTTGAGCAATCCCTCCTTGAAGTAGAGCGTAGGAAACGGCCCGAGAGTGATGGACGTCGCCAAGGCGAGAAGGCTACCTCCAATGAAAAACCAGCGAAGAGGACGACCGAATATGTCGGACAACCTGGGGCGCTCCTCCGAGGCGGGCGTCGTTCCCTTGGTTTCGCTAAGAAAGGCCAATCGTACCACGGCGGCAAGCAGAGTCATAGCGGCCGTAAGCCCCATGAAAGCGCGTAGATCCCATGTGCTCAGGAAGAGGGCTCCCATGAAAGGTCCGCAGGCGGCTCCAAAGGAGGCAGCCGCTTCATACCAGATGAACGCCCGCTCGCGGCGGCGGCTGGATTCGGCCAGAAGAGCAGAAAATGCGGGAATCTGAAGAGCCGTCGCAATGTTCGCGAGCAAGTACATGCCTGCGGCCACCATCCAATGGTCGCTCACGGCCAAGACCCCATACGCCAAGGGGAGCGCGAAGGTAGGCAGCACAATGAGTGTCTTTCTCCCCCAGTGATCCGCAAGATAGCCACCTAAACCCTGAAAGATCGTGAGGCCCAGCGTGAAGAGCGTATAGGAGAGCCCAATGTCGGTATCCGAGGCGCCTAAGCCCTTGAGATGGAGCGGGAAGAGATAAAACCAAGAGAAGAGGGCCACCAGATTCGCAAATACCGTGAACGAGAGGACAAGGATATTCTTCACAGGGCTCTCTGTGTTAACGTTGTTTCACAAGTTCGGTCCCGCAACCACCGCAGCGATGTCATCGTAGAGCTGGCGCGAACGCTCGTTTTTCATTACTCTCCAGTCCTAGCAGAAGGAGGGTTCAAGGTTGATGAAGCGAACCTGGCTCTACCTCATGATGGTGCTGACTGTCTTTACGTCCACCGCGCTCGGAGCCCCAGAGCCGCTGGATGTGGCTCTGGGGGCACAAGCGGGGATGCAAGATGTTTCCGGGAAACCCGTCTGGATCTTCGGACCCATTGCGGAGTTCGGCCCCAGAGACGGGCTTCAGGTGCGCCTGGGAGCCGAGTTGGGCGTGATCGGAGAGGCGTCGATCACACAGCTCGAGACTCTGGTCTTCCTCAACCTCACGCTCGGGGCGCGAATCTATTTTGGAGGCGGAGTGGCCGTAGCGTGGGTGGCGGGTGCTGCAGACCCGTCTCACATGCAGATCCCGCTTCTCGTGCTCGCTGGGCTGAAGACGAGACCGATTGGCCCTTGGACTTTCTCTGTGGAGGGACTTCTTCTCGTCCCGGCCGATCTTCAAGGAGGATTCACGACTCGATTCTCAGCCGGCTTGCTCTTCGCATTGTGATACACGGCGTAGTAGGATGCTTCACCCGCTGCTCTTGCGCTCTACGTTCGGCTCTTCCGGCGGCTCCAGTTCGTCTTGATCTCGTGTCTTCTTCGCTTCATCTCGGAACGACCGCACCGCATTGCCCACAGCGCGAGCGAGTCCGGGGAGCTTACTGCTACCAAAGAGCAGAAAGACAAGGGCGAATAAGAGGAGGAGTTCTGGAAGCCCAATCAACGCATAAACTAGCTTAATCTCATCCAAAAGAACCCCCTTTCCACCACAATCTTAGCAGGAAACCTTTCGCGGAGCTAGCGGACGATCTCTAGTCATTCCCACGATGCTCGATGAGCACGGGACTAAAATAGTCTGCAAAGAACTGCATGACGCCAGTGCGATTCAGATGGTCGGTATCAAAGAAGAGCTTCGGGTCGTTATTTACCAGCGAGAAGTTATAGAAGGGCACCCCTTCCCCCGCCAATACGCCCGAGATTCTCTGGTTGAACTCCTCCTCATGGGGGATCATATCGTAAAAGACTTGGGGCACCGGAGTCTTGATCACAATGACCTCGATTCCCTGCGACTTAAGGAAGTGAATGAAATCCACGAACAGGGTGAGATACTTGTCGAAGGCCTGAGGCTGAATCTCGCCGGGGTAGAGGCGCTCGATGCGTTCCTTTCTTTCACTGGCCGAAGGCTTGTACGGCGGCCGGTTGAACCACTTTTCCATCTGGACGTGGGTCGAGTTGGCCGTGTGGGGGTTGTTGAGCTTGGAGAACCCGGAGAGATAGTCCAAGGTGACGCCGAGGCTCGCCCTCCCGGTGAAGTTATAAGAGAAGAACAGCTGAGCGAGGGCCAAGTCAAAGGGCGCTCGCTGAAGGAGCTGAGAGTCGTTCAGCCTATTCTCATTCCATTCGCTGGAGTAGAGGGCAAAGGAGTCTAAGACGTAGAGGATATTCTTCGTATTATGCCGCTTGAGGAAGTACTCGAAGAGCAGCCGGTTGAGCACAATTCCCCCCCCAGCGGTAGCCAGGTTGAGGATCTGGCTGCCGGTCATCTGTTCCAGCTGCTCGTTCATGTCTTCGAAGTCGAACGGCAGGGCATGCGAGGACCCCAAGATGACGTAATCGTAGCTGGAGTTCTCCAACGTCTTGATCTGGAAGAATCTATTCTCTTGCGGATCCCCATACACAAACCGGGTTTCTACGGAATAGAACACGGCGGCGTACAGGAGGAGGCCGATGAAGGCGAAGAGGACTACGCGATGCCAAGTCTTCATCATCTGATCACCATTTCTCTATCTATTGACCCTAATGGCAGCTACTGCAGTAGTTCTTAGACTCCTTGTGCGCACCATGACATTGTGCACACTCGAGCAGACCCACGTGTGTGACTTCGTGTGGATTCGGCTTGATCTCCAGGGTGAGCTCTGGAAGGACATCAAAGTAACCGCCGTGACATACGCTGCATTGATCCATGAGGACCTCGGCTGCCGGCTTGGGGAAGGGCGTCCCATGACAGGTGCTGCAGATCACGCCGGCCC
>MFGX01000028.1:8592-8893 GCA_001778455.1 Candidatus Fraserbacteria bacterium RBG_16_55_9
ATCCTCTTGAGTGGTCTCAATCCCTGCGCTCACCACGCCGGAGAGCTTGAGCTTGCCCTCTTCGAGTATATGGCACGACAGACAATCACCGTTGAAGCCCTCGGCCGCGAAATGGTCGCGGTGGATCACCCATTCAAAGGCGACAGCCGTACCCTCTGTACCATGGCAGACCAGGCACGATCCCACTTCGTCCAGCGTAACCTTGGGGTGCTGCTCCGGCGTGGAGAGCGTCTCATGGCAACTTAGGCACCCTGGCGTTCCTTCCGCTGCCTGATAGAGGCGACCACCCCCTACCAGCGCG
>MFGX01000028.1:8942-11778 GCA_001778455.1 Candidatus Fraserbacteria bacterium RBG_16_55_9
TTCTGTTCATGCTTTACTCCCCCTTTCGAGCTAGAATTGCATATAGATGAACTGCTCCCCGCCCCACTTCCCCAGGGTGAGGAGAATGAAGATCAGCGCGTAGTAGACGGGCCATCGGACGAAGGCCGGCTTGGTGCGCAGCCGCTCCCACATCGGCAGCCTCTCATCAAGCACCTCGACAATCATCAGCAGGATAATGGAAGCGATGGCGATCAGAAACTCTGGCGTGTAGGCGTAGGTCTCGAACATGAGTGGCAAGAGGTTCCACCCTTTATAAATTCGAGTGATGACGGTCCAGGCATCAGAGATGGAATTGGCCCGGAAGAAGATCCAGGCAAAGGTGATGAGATGGAACGTCAGAAGGATTCGCACCACGTTTACGATCCCCCGGTCCTTGATCCAGGGCAGAAGCTCCGCTAGTTTACGCCAGATCCCGGCCGTCCCCACCGAGACCCACTGATAGAAGCCGTTCAGGCCACCCCAGATCAGGAAGGCCCAGTTCACGCCAAAGCCCAGCCCCGCATGCCACCAGCCGCTCACGATGAAGACGGCCATGAGGTTAAAATAGTGTCTCGGGTGAGAGACCCGGCTTCCTCCCATCGGGATGTACATGTAGTCGCGGAACCAAGTCGCTAGAGAGATATGCCAGCGGCTGCCCCAGAATTCGGCTGCCGATTTTGATAGATATGCTCTCCGGAAATTCTCCATGATGTCGAACCCAAAGAGCTTGCCTGTTCCTCGGGCAATATCGGTATACCCAGAGAAGTCACAGTAGATTTGAAAGGCGAAGAAATAGCTCGCGATGATGAGCTGGATCGTTGGGGTATAGGTGGGATTCTCAAAGGCGGCATTGACAAATGGCGCGAGTCGATCGGCAATCACCACTTTCTTGAATAACCCCCACAAGATGAGCTGGGACCCTTCAATCATCCGTTCGGGATTGAAATGAATGCGCTCGCGCAGCTGCGGAAGAAACGTGACCGCCCGCTCAATGGGGCCAGCGAGGATCTTGGGGAAGAAGGCAATATAGACAGCCAAGCGCCCAATGTGTCGCTCCGGCTCGACCTTCCCCCGATAGACATCCACCAAGTAGCTGATGATGGAGAACGTATAAAAGGAAAGCCCTACCGGCAGCGGCAGCCCCAGCTTGGGAAACGCGAGTGTGAGCCCGAACCCCCGCATGAGCGTCTCCATCTCACCCATGAAGAAGTCGAAGTACTTAAAGAGCACTTGCAGGGAGACATTCAGAAGGACACCTAAGACGAGGAGGAGCTTCTTTCGAGGGGTGTTCTTGCCGATCCCTAGAGCCATGAAGTACGTGATGAGGGTGAGCCCGATCAGCAGCAGAGTGGGTCCGGGCTCCCACGATACGTAGAAATAGTAGCTGGCCAAGAGAAGCAGAGGCCATCGGAAGCGATGGGGGAACAAATAGTAGGCGAGGACAAGCCCCGCCAGAGATACAAGAAAGGTCAGTGAATTCGGTAGCATGGGCAGCCACCTTTATCTTTCATCCGTGAATTTAAGTGGCTGCCCCGTTCCCGCGGGGCAGCCACTCGTCTCTGATTCGAAAGTGACTTAGTACCCCGGTGGACGTCCCCTGAACTCCTGCGGAATCTGATCCTCGGGGATGGGCATATTGTACGTCAGGTAATGGGCAAGCTCTTGTCTTTGCTTTTCCGTAACCTTATTCGCATCCAGGGCAGTGATGTGAGTGCGATCTTCCAGGAGCGCCAGCCACCCCTCTAGATCTCGATCTTCGTAGGCCGGAACCGAGATCGGATGGCAAGACAAGCAGAATTGCAGTAACTCCTGCTTCCCATCCATGGGCAGGACGGTGCAGTCAATCTTCGCCGGATCTGCTGGCAGCTGGTCCTTGACTACGGGCATGTTGAGGGTGAGGTAGTCCAGCAAGGTGTTGATCTTCTGCTCTGTAAGCCCCTGCAGGGCACCTATTCCCTTTTGATCTTCGGATTCGTTCTTCTTCGAGGTTTCCTTGCCCTCGAAGTATGCCTTCCATTCGTCGCGGGTCTTCTGGGATGTCACGATGGTCACGATGTCGTCACAGTTCGTGCAGTTCTTGACCACTTCCAACGTGAGAGTGCAACCTCCGGCAGGGACCCACGCAAACTTGTCTTCCTCTTGCGCTAAGGCAAAGGCAACGGCTGCGGCCAAGATGGCAATCGAGGCGACCACGACTAGTGTCTTTCGACGAGACATCTTTCCTCCCTTTCGTTTCGCTGTGTGCATGATTCTCACTCTACCTCCCCCCGCTTCAGCCCAGCGAACCTGATGCGGGGTTGCTTGCCTGGCTTTCCGCTTATAGCTCTTCGTATCCGGCAAACTTGCTTGTTTCTTCGTCCTTGGGGTTGCCCCCCTTTACCGGGTGGCTCGTTTCGATTCGAATATCGACACTCTTCAGAGAGAATACGGGGACTTCGATCACCTCCTGAGCTTTCTCCTTTGGGAACCTAGTTCCCCTCAGCTTGTCGATCTTAAATAGGGCACTGTCTTCATAGAACTGCTCGTAACACTTCTCGCAGATCTGCGCCGGTACATCGGTGATGATCACGAGTCGTTCGCCCTCCCAGAGCGCCATGTTCACGATGTCGGCCCGCGTCTTGGAGCCGCAGTACTGGCAAGTGTGGGCTTCCACTTGCTCTGGAGCCTCTTGAATCTCATCGCTCATTGCTCAGCTCTCCTTTCGCGACATTGCACGCCCTGGGAGAAGTCTCCCCTTCCCCCGTGGTGGGCTTACTTGTCAACCCAGCAACATCTTGGCTGCCCGGTAGACGTGCTCTTCGTTTGGCCTCATCCAGATGAACATCTCCGGTGCGCC
>MFGX01000029.1 GCA_001778455.1 Candidatus Fraserbacteria bacterium RBG_16_55_9
TCAGGGGCTTGAGGATTCATGACAGTCGAGCTAAAAGTCTCGCAGCTGAGAAATAGTAGACTGGAAGTCCGCGATCGAGCCGTCTCCGCATCACTGCAGGGAGTTACGAAGGCACGCATACGCCTGGTTCTAAGAAACCTAGCCCGTGAGACCGAGGACATGATAGATGCTGTCTTTGCACTCCTCGACGATGAAACCCCAAGTCTATTTCCTAATTCCCCCTACGACGCCAAGCTCTGCGACGGAGCTACAACCGCACACATCGGCGCCCACGTCTCTATCCTTCAAAGGGGAATTCACACAAAGCTCGATAGAGAGGGTAGGGATTACTGGATCAAGCCCCTGAGAGAGCTTGGAGCGATCGACCCAATCTACCTCGACCCAAAGGCAAGAAAGTTCGTCCCGGGCCACCCGAAGCCGAAATCGCCCAACTCCTGTTACCGGCTCTCCGAAGAATTCGTGGATATTCTCAAAGCCCCCAAAGATGAGTGGGCCCAAATGCTGAGCGAGTGGGCATCGGGGGAAAACGTTCGAAAGAGAGCATTGCTTCAAGCTGAGGCCCACGAGATTTCCGCGAGCCTTGTCGAAGGCGGTCACAGAGACCTAATCGAGTCATGTGTGGCTATCTACGTTCCCACCTTCCTCTCAGAATTCTCCCTGCTTTTCACCGACTACGAGGACGGGGAACGAGTTACGCCTGAGGATAAGGAGCGCCTTTCCACAGCAGGCATCGAGCTCGGGCTAGGAGACCCCATGCCCGATGTGCTCCTGTGGAATCCTGACTCTGACGTCCTCTGGGTGATAGAAGCTGTTACCAGCGACGGCGAAGTAGATGAGCACAAAGTGGCGCAGGTCCTCTCCGTGGTGAGGAGTTCGGGAAAGGCGGGCTGCGGGTTTACGACTGCGTACTACTCCTGGAGAGATGCCGCACGGCGCCAGTCTGCGAACACGAATATTGCGCCCTCTACCTACGTCTGGATCGCTAATGACCCTGCAAAGCAGTACTTGGTCAGCGAAGTCGATGACCAACTTCGGGTTAGGGGCTTGAGATAGCGATCGAGTAGTGTATAATCAATAGCACAACAGTTCTAGCGCTTAACTGCTATAAGTGTGCCATACGGATATCGTTTGCAAATGTCTTCATCTATGCTCGAAGTCCTCGAAAGCAATAGATCGCAGCTGTCTTCGGCCCTTGACCCCCAGGCCAAAGTAGCCAACGGCCAGTTCCTCACTCCGTCCACCATAGCGGCCGCAATGGCCGACATGTTCTCGGTTCCCCTCCCCAACGAGATTGTTCTACTTGATCCCGGTGCAGGCTCTGGCATCCTAACGATCGCATTCCTTGAAAGAGTAGCACGCCAATCCCAGGCAGTAGCCAGAGTGAAGGTCTTCGCATATGAGAATGACGATTTTCTTGCCCGACTCCTTGAATCCAACCTACACAACGCCGCCGTCGGGCTAATCGATCAAGGGATCGAACTTACCTACAACGTACTCCGAGAGGATTTCATCCTCTCTGCATCACGCTCCTTGGTTCCCCCTCTGCTCGACGCCCTGAAAGAGTTGCCGTCATTCACCCACGTCATCATGAATCCTCCCTACCACAAGCTTTCCTCCGGTTCTGATCAACGCACCTGCCTGGAAAGAGCAGGGATTCAAACATCGAACCTCTACTCGGCTTTCGTTGCCCTTGCCCTTCCCCTCTTGCGTGAAGGGGGAGAACTGGTTGCGATTACACCTCGGAGCTTCTGCAACGGGCCTTACTTCAGGCCTTTTCGGCGCCACCTTCTCGACGCTGCAAGTTTTGAAAGGATCCATGTCTTCGAACGAAGGGACGATGCCTTCTCTGAGGACAAGGTGCTCCAGGAGAACATCATCTTCCATTTACGCAAGTCAAGACCCCAAAGACGTGTCGAACTCTCATCGTCGCTTGGTCGATCTCTGGAAAGCTCCACCACGAGGCTGGTGCCTCACGAGTCGATTGTTCAAGATGGCGACCCCGATCTCGTCATCCGAATACCCTCGAACGAGTCAGACGACTATGTTCTTGAGCGGATGACTGCGTTCACCAACCGCCTTCACGATCTCGGACTGCAAGTTTCAACAGGTCCCGTCGTGGATTTCCGCCTCAGGCGGCACATTCTTGACCAACCTGACAGGGACTCTGTCCCGCTCATTTACTCGGCCCACTTCGTGGACCAGCATGTTGAATGGCCCATTGAGAGCGCCAAGAAGCCCAATGCCATAGCCTGCAACGAGAGGACTCGCCGCTGGCTTTACCCCAACAGTTGTTACGTTCTTACGAGAAGATTCTCTTCCAAAGAAGAGAAGCGCAGGATATACCCAGCGCTCTTCTCCCCCATAGAGGATTACGACTGGATCGGATTCGAGAATCACGTAAATGTCGTGAAGTCGCCTGATAACGACTTGTATCCAACCACCGCGTTCGGGATGGTGAGTTACCTGTCCTCAAAGATCGTTGATCTCTTCTTCAGGCAATTCAGCGGCCACACGCAAGTCAATGCGGCAGACCTTCGATTACTCCCTGTTCCGCCTTCCAGCACCCTTTCCGAGCTTGCCAACTACTTCGACGGCAAGAAGGTCGATACTCAAGCTGTTGATGCCCATTTGGAGTACCTGTTCAAGATCAAATACGGAATCACTTCTCCCAATCCCGCAGGTTGATGGAAAGCGTGATTCCTCAACGCTTGCAGCCCAACATCTCGCTGGCTCGGGCCGGGGATGCGGGGCGAAATTGGCCTAGTTGTTGTATGCTCAGGACGGGCTGGAGGCAGGCTTGGGCGTGGCCTCCGGCCGAACAGCTCGGAAGCGATATGCCGCACGAATACGCCCAGAGCATCACCTGCAGCGATATGCATTCTGCGGCATACTCTGACCAAGAGTCCGTGGCAACTGGGGGCAAAATGGGACTCGCTGACTGGTTCCAATCGTTCTGCGCCAATACCCAAGTTCAGGATGGCGGCACCATATCAACGCGCTACCGCGCAATCACGCGCCGCCTGAACACTGATTTCTGGAATACGACTTCCGATACGGCGCATTCCATCTACGTCGGTTCATACGGCAGAAATACCGCAATCCAAGGCTTCAGCGACCTTGACATGGTCTTCCAACTGCCGTACTCCCTCTATGAACAATACAACGCGTATGTCGGTAATGGACAATCTGCACTCCTTCAATCCGTCAAATCTTCGATCGAGAAGACCTACTCAACAACGAGTATCCGTGCCGATGGCCAAGTCATCCTTGTTCCATTTACGGATGGGATTACCTTCGAAGTTGTCCCCGCGTTCATCAACAAAGGCGACAGCTTCACCTTCCCCGATGCCAATGCTGGCGGGGCTTGGCGCGTCACGAATCCCAAGCCCGAGATTGAGGCCATCCGGACAAGGAACTTAGCCTGCAACAACAATCTTGTTCCCCTCTGTCGCATTATGCGTTCGTGGAAGCGCAAGTGGGACGTCCCTGTCGGCGGTCTGCTCATAGACACCCTTGCATACCAATTTATCGAGAACTATGACTACAAGGACAAGTCGTATCTCTATTACGACTTCATGTCCCGGGATTTCTTCAAGTGGATGAGCGACCAGGACGAGAACCAAGAGTTCTGGCGGGCCCCCGGTAGCAGTCAGCATGTCTACGGAAAGGGCCTATTCCAATACAAAGCCAAGCGCTGCTACAACATCTCCCTCGAGGCCATTGCACACGAAACATCGAAGCCCAAGCAAGAGTGGTCAGCCAAACAGAAATGGAGAGACGTCTTTGGCTCAGAATTCCCAAACTAAGCCACAACTCGATCCTCGCGAGATCCTTGAGGCGCAGCTGCGCGAATCATATGGGCGTGTCGTCTATTCGCATAAGACCCATGAGAAGTGCGCCGATCTTCTCCTTACACGCCTTAGCAGGATCAAGTTCTGGCAGATCACGCTTTCCGCCATTGCCACTGCCGGATTCGTTACGGCTGTCGTCGGTCCAACCGCGGTAGGGTCGCTTGTGGGGCTCATCGTTTCCACATGTCTGCTCGCCCTCAATGCGTACACCAAGGATTACGATCTCGGGGAGCTGGCTGAGAAGCATAGGCAGACCGCAGCCGAATTATGGGCCATTCGAGAGAGATATCTCTCCTTACTCACCGACCTAGCTATGAATGAGATTTCATTGAAGGAAATTCGCCTGGAACGAGATCGCTTCATAGAAGACCTCCAGGTTGCATATGGAGGCGCTCCGTCAACGACATTCCAGGCCTACAAGAAGGCTCAGGCCGCTCTCAAGAGACTTGACGACATGACTTTCAGCGACGAGGAGATTGACGCCTTCCTTCCCTCTCAGCTACATAGAGCCTAGGGTTGGCCGAGGCGATTCCTAAATCCCTCCAATGAACAGTGCAGCCCAACATCTATGAAAGCGCTACACCTGTCAAGCCTGAAGGAATCAGGGACCTCCTCCAGCCGGGAGGCTGCTTGGTTCTGATGGTTTGGCCTCCAACTTTCACACCCAGGCCGGTCTCGCCGGAAACATCTATTCGCCCTCCAAGGGCATGAGCACGTTCGCCGGGGGCGGCGCAGTCAACTCGCGGATCTCTTTGGACCCATGTTAGGGAAGCACCTGCTCCCGGCTGAGCGAGACAGGGGACTTGCTCCCTGGGGGAGCCCAGTGTGGGGGATCCCGGTAGGGCTCACCCTTCTTGAGAACCCAGTAGGTTGATTCGGCCAGATAGCGAGCCAGTGCACCGACGGCAACGGAATGGCCCTTGCGCCGGCGGGAGCGCACGTAGAGCTGGACGACGTACGTGCTTCGCCACTTGGCGGCCTGGCGGTGGGCGACGATCCCCTCGATGAAGGCCCACTTCAGGTAGGTATTGCACTGCTTGACCATGTGGCCGTAGTAGGCCCGGCCGGCGCTGGCGCTGAGCCGGGGGACCAGGCCGCAGTAGCTGGCGAAGTGGTGAGGGGAGGGAAAAGCGATCGATGGAGCCCAGCTCACGCTCGATGACGATGACCAGCACCTTGGCGGGACCTGGGACGGACTGAACCAGGTGGAGGGAGGGGGAAGCTTGAATGCGCTGGAGGATTCGAACTTCCAGCTCCCGGATGTAGTGGTCGAGGGCGTCCAGGAGCTGAAGGTGCTGGCGCAGGCAGCACTCGGTCTCCGGGGGAAGCCGCTGCAGAGCGGCTTCCAGCTCGGGGCGCCACTTCGGGCGAAGGGGGGTGTCGAGGGACAGGGCATACTTGGCCAGGGTGGAGCGGATGCGGTTCTTCAGCATCGTGTGGTGCTTGGCGAAGGTCATCCGGGTGCGCGGCAGCTCTCGCTCGTCACGGAGGTCCGCCGGCGGGATCCAGACGGCGGGGAGCTTGCCGATAGAGAGAAGTGCTTGTGGGCGTCACAACCGACCGTATAATCTGAATGGAACATCCTGCACCTCCTGTGCACTGTCTGGACTTCGACAATCCCAGTGAAGCGGGAGGTGCAGTGCTTTCATACAGTCAACTCGATGGAGCCGACTCGGCCAGCCAGGCGTAGGGTTGGCGCGATACTAGCCTTGGGCTGGCCGGGCGCTCATCTCGAGGCCGTTGGGCTCCACGCGGGAGGACTCAGGATGTCACAGTACCGCTACCTCTTTGGCTCTCCGGCAGCACCTCGATCTCCCACTTCCAGGCAGCGCTGTCATACGTTCATTTTGGGAGCCTACCCGAGTGCGATATACGTGAGATGGATGCCACCGCGGCTGCCACCGATCGCCGCGGTCGCGATTGCGGATGAACCCGAGCCCTTCTGGGAT
>MFGX01000030.1:0-1687 GCA_001778455.1 Candidatus Fraserbacteria bacterium RBG_16_55_9
CGTAGTCCTGGTGCAGTTGCTTGTTGCGAGCGCCTTGCTCTTCGCAATGTCGATGTTGAGAATTATATGAGCCTATGGGCTATCGGTCTTCGTGGGATCAAGATGAATCACGCCCCCACAGATGAAAAGCTCTCGACCTGAGCCGACAAGAAAGCTTCTCTGCGAGCGATCCAGCGTGCTCACCACTACGAGGCTTGGGCCTTCTTGCATGTTCACGTACACGAGGCAGCCTTCACGTGCTGCTCTGGCCCAGAGCGAGAGATTACTGAACTCAACTCGATAGAAAGCCAAGGCCAGCAATTTCATTTCCGTCGACAGACTATCGATATGACGTGGATTACCTATGCTCATGATGTGTACGGCATTGCCACAGATCAAAACCTCAGTGCCAGCCGATACGTCGTACTCCAGACGGGCACCGTCTGTCCTTTCCAGCTGGACCTGGCTGACAGAGTCCGCCTGATGGCTATAGGTGACGCATCCTTGTTTCAGCGAACTCTCCCAACCTGAGAACATGAACAGGACTTGCGTGACACTCAAAACAGTAAGCCGCTTCGCCAGCGATTCAATCGTCAAGAGGACCGAAACCGTAAGAGGACTATTGGAGGCACCTGGAGCAGAGATCACGATTTCACCTTGATGAATCCCTGCACCTAGATCCGAGACTCTCGCGGTTACGGTGAGGAGGGAGGGCGCCACTCCAAGCGTGGTATTCAATTCGATCCAGGGTGCATTTGCTGTCGCCTGCCAGTTCAGCGTTCCTCCTCGAGTGTTCCGTATGGAGAGTGTTTGGGGTAGAGGGTTCTCAGATCCCAAAGTGACACGGTACTCCAAGCTCTCCGGGCTCACACTGAGGGCCGGGGAGGCTTCCACCCTAAAGGTCGCGCTGCCACTCGTGATCGTTCCAGCGGGGGTCTCCACGCTAAAGGTGCGCAATTCTGGCACGGCATCGGGAGAGATAGTGATGGTGATGGGCAGACTGGTTGCGGTTCCGTCAGTACGGACTACGGCAGTCACGCCGGTGCCGCTGAAGGCGACCAAAGATGCGCCCATGAGATTTACGCCGCTGACCGTGGCATCGGATGTAGTTCCTTGGAAGCCGCTGTTAGGGGTGATGGCTGTGATGGCTGGCCGCGACTCACCTTGTGGAGGCGGGGGCAGCTCAAGGTACCCTGAGCCGTACTTATTGTCTTTCCCAGGGACTCCAAAATCCTCCGCATTGGATTCCAGATACTGCTCTACCTGATCCGGTGTAAAGTTGGGGAACGCTTGCACGACAATCGCTGCCGCACCAGCGATATGAGGAGCGGCGGCGGAGGTCCCCCCGAATCCGTCATTGGCGGTTCCGAGCTGGACATAGGGACCCGACGTCTGCCGGGAAACAGATACATGCGCTGGTGCAGAAATATCCGGCTTGACTCGTCCATCGGGAGTCGGGCCCTGTGAGCTATATCTCAGTAAGCATCCCTCATCCATCACGTTGCGAAATCGTGCGCACTGAGAAGAGTTCCAGAATACAGCCCCAACGGTTGCTACGTTGGACGAAATAGCGGGCTCGACAAGACTCCCGGAACGCACATAGTATTGGAGAGTCCCAAAGTCATTCACGTCACCGTAGATGAAGAGGTGCATATACGGGGATCGGGTAGTCTGAATGCGGTGGACCTCAATGTGATACGCCCCATCT
>MFGX01000030.1:1700-5912 GCA_001778455.1 Candidatus Fraserbacteria bacterium RBG_16_55_9
GACCAATAAACTCCCTGGGATTTCCTGTCCCCCTCTGGGAGCTGTTGCTTCGTGCGACGACCCTGCCCAAGGAGTCGAGTAGCTGCATCTCAAGGTCTTGGGAGGCATGGCTACAGACCTCATCCCAGGATAGGAAGATCCTGACGTTCTGCCCCTGCCGCAGTTGAAGAGTCTGCGATTCGTCCGTGCCGGAGAACTCGTGACGACCATCGCTATCTTGATCGCGAAACTCTCCGGACCAGTGATTACGCGCATAGTTTCCCGCAGCATTGACCCATAGAATTCCGGCTTGGCGCACACGCTGAAGAATGCGCTCATCAAATGAACCGCGGCCTCCGTTATCGTAGAAACACCCAGTGAAAAACGATACGGACATGGAGATGATGTCCACTTGTTGAGCGATGAGCCAATCTACGGCTTGAAACAATACAACGCTGGTATCGACCGCAACAAGGAATAGCTGCGAATCCGTTGCGATGTCGTGAATGATCTCCGCAACGGCAGAACCATGAGTGGTGGATTCAAAATCACGATCGGATCTGAAGTTTCGCGTAACTACCTCTCGAGGGAGTTCGCTTCCCAACAATTGACGGTAATTCTCGAAACCCAAGTCAATGATTCCTATTTTAAGCCCTTGACCTCGAAACCCGGCAAGTCTCCATAGGTCCGCCCCGATGGAGGCAACTCCCTCGCTGATCGTTGTCCCCTGATCAGGCTCAGCTTCATCGGGCAGAGTGATCAGCCGGACGGCCTCTAGCTTGCTGAGATCATCGAGCGCAGAGATGGGCACGAGAGCCTGAATCAGTTCTTCATAGGTCGCTTCCACCTGGCCACCACGCGCCTCGACCGTCGCTTGGATCTCGGGATTCCCAGATGGGTCGCGCCCCTCAATGACGATGCGGGCGAATCCCTGTTGAAGCTCTTTATCTTGGGTTCCCGGTAGTCGAAAGCCGGCAGGTAGATCAGCGGGAGCTTCACTCCATTCCTGACTACTTCGAAGTTGACTCTGGGATGCTGCCAGCACTTGAAACAGAGCCGATTCCAGTTTGATAGAGTGAGGTTCCGCTACCCTCTGACCCAGGGAATCAAGATGGAGAACTGCAAGAATATTCAAGCAAAGGATTCCGTACTTGATCAGACTCACTCTCTTCTTTACCAAAACGCCTGCCACCGGCTACTCCTCGTCTGGGTGTGCTTCTACAGGTGTACTAATCATGCGCACCCTTGGGTGCTCGGCCAACATCAAGAGAACACCTACGGGCACTTGTGCTTGAATCAATTCCTGATAGCTTGCTTCGAGATGACCGCCAAGTACCTCCACGGCCCAGGCGATGTCTTCGGCCCATGTGGGGTCTTGGGTTTCGATGACGACTCGTACAAGTCCGCCATCGTAGTCGATGTCATGTTCTTTGGCGTACTTCGCCGGTTCCTGCGCCGTAGCCAGTTCAAAGAGGCGGCTCTCCAGTTGCGGGTAATCCTCAATCTTCCCAGACGGCTGCTCTGTATTGACATGCCTCTCTTGCGGGCCACAGCTTGTGGTGAGCAGAAGCCCAATAATCAGAAGCGCGATGACCGCGATCAATTGTTGTGTAGAATCCATACGACTCCTGTGGAATAGTAAAGTTGCGAGGGGGCCGAAGTCAATAGAATTCTCGGCACACGTGCCTGGCCCGCTTTTGCACTCCTCCGCGGATGATGCTACAGTGGTAAACTCGCAACAAAACAAGGAGGGATCGCCCGATGATCAAAGCATGGATGCGATTCGCTGGAGTCCTGGGTGTGGCCGTGACATTGCTGAGTGTGCCGGGTGCAGCCATCTGGGGGGATTGGGTTGACCTCGGGGGAATTCTGACCTCGGGGCCCTCGGTCACGTCTCGGGCCGCCAACCGCCTAGACGTTTTCGCTCGAGGCCCTAATGGTGCCCTCTGGCAGAGAGCATGGGATGGTATTTCATGGGCCGACTGGACGGATCTGGGAGGAATCCTCACTTCGGATCCCGACTGTACCTCGTGGGGACTCAATCGGATGGACTGCTTTGCGCGGGGACCCAATGGTGCCCTCTGGCAGAGAGCATGGGACGGAGCGACATGGACGGAATGGGTTGACCTTGGTGGATTGCTGACCTCTGGACCCACTGCCGCATCCCGAGGTGAGGGTCTCTTAGATGTCTTTGCTAGAGGGTTTAACAATGCCCTGTGGCATAGATCGGGAGCCCTGGGCGGAGGCGTCTTGATCTGGAGCGACTGGGAAGATCTGGGTGGATTGCTGACCTCCGATGCGGACTGCATCTCTCGGAGCACAACCAAGATCGATTGCTTTGCGAGAGGCCCCGACGAGGCTCTCTGGCAGAACGCGTGGAATGGTATCAGTTGGAGCGGGTGGTTGCGTTTGGGAGGAATCCTGATCTCTGGGCCGACCGTCGCATCGTGGGATGAGAACCGTCTGGATGTCCTCGTTCGCGGCCCCGGAAATACGCTCTGGCAGTCATCGTGGAACGGCATAGCATGGAGTAATTGGGTCGATCTGGGAGGGATTCTCGCCTCGGACCCCGATTGCGTCTCTTGGAGCGCCAATCGGATTGACTGCTTTGTGAACGGTCCAAACAGTGGGCTCTGGCACAAGGCTTGGTTCTAACTTCCAGTCAGGGAGAGGATGGGATCTTGTTCCATGCCCTCATGAGATCAGTCAGCGAGGCCTCGGAGCTCTGATTCCAGGCACCACTTCAGCGATCACCAGGTCTTGGGGAGATTGCCCTAGCTCCACCGTGGATATCACCGTATCACTCGACGTCTCAATCACCGATACGCTATCTGAGTCGTGATTGGCCACATACACCTTGGAGCCATCCGGGGTCACAGCGAGATCTACTGGCCTCTTGCCCACTTTGACCGCAGCGAGCAGAGTGTCGTCGGATGTCTGGATCACTGAGATCGTATCTCCATCATAGGTCGCCAGATAGATCTTGGAGCCATCTGGGGCGATGACCATGTCGCTTGGGACACCCGGCGCAGCTACAGGGATGGTGGCAATGATGGCATCGGATGCGGTGTCTATCACCAGCACGTCCGACCAGGTAGCTAGGTATGCCTTAGATCCGTCGGGCGTGATCACCATAGGCCCGGGAATATCCGGCAGCGGTACAGCAGCGACGACAGTACCCGTGGCGATATCTACTACGGATAGCATGGGCTCTATTCCTTGAACACCCGCTGCATAGAGCTTAGATCCATCCGGCGTGAAAACGGGTTGCTGAATATTGACACCGACATTGAGCGAGGCTTTCCATGTGCAATCACGCGCCTGCATCACCATCATCCAGGGCGAGGTTGTAAACGTGGTGATGTACGCTTTCGAGCTATCTGGACTGAAGGCGATGCTGGGGGTTCCCGACCCCCAATTGTCTGTTGCTCACGTTGCGCAAATGACCTCTATGACGAATAGGCAGGAATCCATGATGACATCATCTGAGGTCTCGATCACTGAAACGGTGTCCTCCTGAACATTGATGGCCAGGACCTTGGAGTTATCCGGCGTAGCCCCTAAGACCAGGGGATCGCCCCCCACACGGGCCTTGATCGTGTTATCTGAAGTCTGCAAGACCAGAACACCTCGGCTATAAACACCCATATAGACTTTGGCACCGTTGGGCATGACGGCAAGACTTAGTGGCAATCCACCCAGTCCAATTCTGGAAATGACCGTGTCATCCGACGAGCGGATTACCGACAGAGTGGAATCGATGGAGGTCGCCACATTCCCACTGGTCACATAGACAAAGGTCGAGGGAGAGATGGTCCCTTGCTGGGCAGCATAGTATCCAGGCCCAGACACGAAAAGACCAGCCACCGCTACCAGTATGACCAGCCATCTGGTCACCCTCGTTATTTTCATACCAATACCTCCCTTTATCTGAAAGTATATCACTAAACTAGGGGAACGCCAAACCTGGACCGAGCACGCAGCTTTCGTATATGATGGCGAGGGAGAGGATGGGGTCTGGTGGCCCTCACGGGCTTCAAACCCGATGGCGGGTTGCTAACACAGCCCGTGGTAGGTTCGATTCCTACCCCTCCCGCACCAGATGAAAAAGGGACTGCCAAGCAAAGCGAAAGCACAGGCAGCTCGGCGAGAGCTGCCGAGCGTGGAGGCCACCCTTCAAGAGCTAGATGAATTCACCACGAGCACAGGAATTCCCCGAGGGTTGACCACACA
>MFGX01000030.1:5944-7029 GCA_001778455.1 Candidatus Fraserbacteria bacterium RBG_16_55_9
TCACTGGCAAGGAACGGGTGCTGACGTCAGAGCCAACGTCCTAATGGAAGTCAAACGTCGCATTCAAGAGAGCTGGACTGGTACTTTGCGAAGAGCAGTCAACGCCACCGGAATCTTGCTCCATACCGGTTTAGGGCGGGCTCCCCTCTCGCCAGAAGCGAAGCGCCGCGTACAGGAGGTCTTGGAGGGCTACGTCACCCTAGAAGTCGACATCGAGAGCGGAGAGCGGCGTGAGCGACACTTCCACACGGAACAGCTCCTATCCCAAGTCGCTGGCAGTGAAGCGGGTATCATTGTCAACAACAATGCTGCTGCCACTCTTCTCGTACTCAATACCTTGGCTAAGGGACGGGAAGCCATTGTCTCGCGGGGGGAACTGGTCGAGATCGGTGGTTCTTTCCGCATGCCAGAGATCATGGCTCAAAGCGGTGCCATCCTGCGCGAAGTGGGCACCACGAACAAGACCCACCTGCGAGATTATGAGGCAGCGCTCAGCGAGAATACGGGCGTGATATGCAAAGTACATAAAAGTAACTTCACGATCCGTGGTTTTACGGGTGACGTTCCCCTCAAAGTGCTAGTGCAGTTAGCAAAGAAACATGGTTTGCCCGTCTATCATGATCTCGGTAGCGGTGCGTTACTCGACTTCTCCCGGTATGGTTTGCCACATGAACCCACCGTCCAAGAGAGCCTCACCGCGGGAGCAGACATCGTCACATTCAGTGGCGATAAGCTCATGGGGGGGCCGCAAGCAGGGATGATCGTAGGAAAGAGAGAGTACGTTGATCTCATCAAGAAAAACCCACTGACCCGCGCCATGCGCTGCTGTAAACTGACGTATGCCGCCGTTGAGGCTACGTTGAAGCTATTCTTGGACGAAGCAACGGCAACACAGCGTAATGTGACCCTGCGCAAGCTGCTTGAGCCCATCGATGCGCTACGGAAAAGAGCCTTGGCTCTACTGGCCCAGCTTACGGGAACTGTCCCATCCACAATAAAGTTGACCGTGGAGGAATCGATTACATTTGCCGGGGGAGGAACCCTGCCGGAAGAGCCGATTCCGACCATCGTGATCTCCTTGCAAG
>MFGX01000030.1:7037-7377 GCA_001778455.1 Candidatus Fraserbacteria bacterium RBG_16_55_9
GAGCTCAGCCTAGAAGAAATTGCCTATCGACTGCGGAAGAACTCCCCTCCGGTCTTTGTCCGCGTCCAAGATGGGCAAGTCATGTTTGACTTTCGCACGATTGATGAAGAGGAGATTCCCGTGCTGGTCCAGGCACTTCAGGGCTTGTGGGAGGGGCGCTCGTGAGACGCCATACGGTCGTGGGCACCTCAGGACACATTGACCATGGGAAGACCGCTCTGGTCAAAGCCCTAACTGGCATGGATGCGGATAGATTGCCCGAAGAGAAAGAACGCGGCATGACGATCGACCTGGGATTTGCCTTCTTGGGTGATCACATCACCATCATCGATGTGCCGGG
>MFGX01000031.1:0-274 GCA_001778455.1 Candidatus Fraserbacteria bacterium RBG_16_55_9
GACCGATCTCTACAGCCCGTCGCCCCTCTTTGTTTAATACACAGGCTCCTTGGCACAGGACTTCCACAGGGCAGACGCGAGCACAACTGCCCCCCAATACGTTCGCCTCGAAGATCGTGCGGGCCGCGTCCACGGGCCGACCTTCGCGAATCTCACGGATGAACTTGGAGATGTCAATGTGCGTGGGGCACGCAAGAGTGCACGGAGCCTGTGCATACGGCCCGCCGCACTCCAGACACCGGGTGGCTTCCACGATGGCTTGGCGATCGGCGAG
>MFGX01000031.1:319-1125 GCA_001778455.1 Candidatus Fraserbacteria bacterium RBG_16_55_9
TCTCGTTCATTTCTGCTCCTTCTCGTAACGTCACTTGGGCCATGAGCGCCCCGACGTTCTGCGTTATTTTGGTTTTGTCATCTCTAGGTTCTGTGAGCTCTTTTTCCAGGGGCAGCATATTGAGGATCGAGAATCCAATAGCATGAAAGTACGCGAAGAGCTTGCCAGCTCGCCAGTCGATCATGGCCCGGACGCGTCGGACTCCGCGCCGTTGGAACTGAGCGAACAACTCTTCGGCAAGTCGGCGCCCAACGCCACGTCCTTGATGGCGAGCATCCACAGCCAGGGTCTTGATCCAACCCATCTGCTCCTCGCTGCCATACTCCCACAGCCGAAGCTCACCGAGGATGAAGCCTGCCAATTGACCCTGTACTTCTGCACCCAGCCTCAAGCTCGGGTCGCTACCCTCCAACTGGTATTCGACCATCTGCTGGAAGCTTCTGAGTGCGGATTCCCCCTCAGCTGGCTTGAGCTTCGCTAGTTCGGCTTGGGCCTGAACTTGTCTTTGAATCGATAGGATTTGAGCGAGATCCGCTGTGGTAAGCGGTCGAACGATAATCTCGGAGGAGGCCTCTCGCCAGAGCTTGGCATTGCCCACCTTTCGGCAGCTGACCCGGCCCTTGGCATGCAGGATCTCCAGATACTTCGCGGCGGTGTGGCGTGCGACGCCCAGCCGTGAGGCCAGCTGCTCCGTATGGACTTCCGTCCTGGCCTCTTTGAGAATCGAGAGGATCTCCGATTCTATTGACTGTTGTATCTCCGCTGCCTTCGCCATTTGTGCACCTACCCGTTTAGTGGTAACCGCT
>MFGX01000031.1:1185-7054 GCA_001778455.1 Candidatus Fraserbacteria bacterium RBG_16_55_9
TTCTCACAAGATCATGTTGGTCTTCCCACATTAGGTGGGAGAAACCCGGTCTCCTGGCAACTCCGAATCTATAAGGTATTGACGACTTGAAGCCACTTTTCTTTAGAAAACCACGATTGCCTCAGTCACGGCAGCATGACGAATATCAGCCAGAGCATAACGCGAAGTGGGAAGATCTAGTAGAGGTTCTCCAGTCCAGTCGCATCCAGGATCACAAGCTTGTGGCCTTCGAGCGCGATGAGCCCACGGGATCTCAGTTGACCGATCATCAAGCTGGCCGTCTCGCGAGCCACCCCAGCCATCTCTGCCAGTTCGGAGCGACTGAGTTCTAGATCGATGAGGGTTCCCTGAGGATGCACTCGGCCATGGGAGGAAGCAAGCTGTAAGAGAAGATACGCCAATTTGCTGCGTGCGCTCTGCCGCGCGGTCGCAAAGAGGCGCTCCTGAAGATGGGCGACTTCATCCGAAAGCTTCTGCACAAGAGCCGCTGCCAAGTTCGGATATCTCTCCAAGAGCCTTACGAAGTCGCCCTTGTCAATGAATCCCACGCGCGTCTTTTCTATGGCTTCCGCCTCCAGAGTGAAATGCCCTTGACGAGTCGCCGATAACCCCAAGATATCCCCAGGCCCTAAGACGGCCGCGATGAGTTTCTTGCCTTCCTTCATGCGCCGGACAAGCTTTACCGCTCCTTCGCAGATGATCGAGTATCCGTAGAGAGGGGCGCCTTGAGGAAAGAGCATCTGACCTGGTTCGTACTCCAGAGAGCGTGTGAAGTCCTCGGGGTGGAACGACATCTCTTCGCGGCTTACCCCTAAGAGAATGCACGACTCGTTGAGGCAATACTTGCATCGTTCGGGATCAGCCAAGCCCTAGATCACCCCAAGCTCCTGGCCCACTTTCTGAAAAGCTGCGATTCCCTGATCCAGATCGTCGGGACTGTGAGATGCGGACATCATCACTCGGATGCGAGCCTTGCCCTGAGGCACTGTCGGGTAACCAATCGACATCGCGAACACGCCCTCTTCAAAGAGTCGTCGACTGAATTCTTGCGCCAAAGGCGCTTCGCCGAGCATGATGGGCACAATGGGCGTCTGGCTCCGGCCCGTATCGAAGCCCAGCTTGACCATCTGTTCTTTGAAGTAGCGGGTATTCTCCCACAGGTGATCCACGAACTCCGTAGAGCGCTCCAGTAGGTCAACGGCAGCGATGCAGGCGGCCGTGTCTGGGGGAGTAGAGGCGCTCGAAAACAAGAACGGGCGAGCTCGTTGGCGTAGATACTCAATGACCAGTGCATTCCCCGCTACGTAGCCACCCACTACTCCGAAAGCCTTCGACAGCGTGCCCACTTCGATATCCACTCGTCCATGCAAATCGAAATGGTCCACGATGCCACGCCCTCCCTTGCCCAGCACTCCCTCCCCGTGTGCGTCATCCACCATCACCAGTGCCCCGTAGGGTTCACAGGCTTCGACGATCTTGTCCAGAGGCGTGATGTCTCCATCCATGGAGAAGACACCATCGGTAATCACGAGCACTTTCGAGTACCCTTTCTCATTCGCTTCGACCAGACGCGTTCTAAGATCCGCCACGTCACAGTGGCGATAGATCGCCCGATCTGCTTTACAAAGGCGCACTCCATCAATGATCGAGGCATGATTGAGTTCATCGCTGATGATGAGGTCCCCCTCGCCCATCAAGAGCGGAATGACCGCCTGGTTGGCATTAAAGCCCGACTGTAGGGCAATTGTCGCCTCCACTCCCTTGAAGCTAGCCAGGCGTACCTCCAGTTCCAGGTGAAGATCCATGGTGCCGGCGATGGAGCGCACGGCAGCCGGTCCAACACCGTATTCCTCAATGGCCGTCATGGCGGCCCTGCGGAGGTCGGGATGATTTGCGAGCCCCAAATAGTTGTTAGAGCAGAAGTTGAGCACGCGTTTTCCATCGACGAGCAGCCACGATCCTTGGGCAGATTGGATGGCGCGGATTTGATTATATAATCCGGTCTTCCGCAGATCGTCTAGGCTCTGTCGGACGAAGGCAAGTTTGTCTACGGGTTTTTTCGTCGTCTCACGCAAGCTCATGTGCCCTCCTTCTCTATGCTCAGTTCATTATAACACGTGCGTTCAAGGTCATGCTGATTTGATCGAATAGAGCTCTCTGGCTACGATGATGTAACACATTGAGAAAGATGCCCGATTTTGCACCCGAGGAATTTCGCAAGCGCATTCTTCATGAGGACTTGGACCTGCTGGTGATCGATAAACCCGCAGGCTGGCCCGTGCACGGCGATCGCCATCACGCGAGCGACCAGACGCTCCTGGCGCTCGCCTTGCAACACTTGCCGCCAACGGGTTTTCGAGCGGCCTTCGCGCAGAGACTCGACAAAGACACTTCCGGATTGATCCTCATGGCCAAGACGCGCTCTGCCCTTCAATCGCTCAATCGCCAACTCAAGTTCAAGAAGATTCGGAAGACCTATATCACTCTCTTGGCTGGAGAGATTCCTCCGAGTGGTGCGATTCGACTGCCTCTTAAGAAGCAGCTGGACCGGAAGCGCTGGTTGGCCCTGATGGTTCCGGTTCCCCGGGGCGGCCTCCATGCAGAGACAGACTACCGGCGGTTAGAGGTACTCGATTACGCCAATGAAAAGATCTCGCTTGTGAAAGCTTGGCCCCGCACCGGGCGTATGCACCAGTTGCGAGCGCACTTCGCGGCAATACGATGTCCCATTCTGGGCGATAGTCTCTATGGGAGAACCGATCTCAATCGCCAATTACAGGGCCAATTGGGCATACAACGCCAGATGTTGCATGCGGCTGCGTTGGAGTTCATTTCCCCGACGACCGGAAAACTCCTTCGTCTTGAGGCTCCGTTGCCCGAAGATTTTTCGAATGTGCTTGAACGATTGCGGGAGAATGCCTAACTGACAAAGATCATCTGACTCGATGATACGAGTCATGGCATAAGAGATGTGGGGGTCTTAATATGGGCTCAAGTTAGAATCTAGTGATGGCACGAATCGACATGGGGGGATCTTATGGGAATCAAGACGGTTACGAAGACGCTTCTGATCGTATTGTTTGCTGCTCTGATCATCGGCACGGGCTGGGCACTGTGGGTCTTTGTTGGACCGAAGGATTCCAATGGAGCATCCATGTCGCAGTCCCCAACAGTAAAGAAATTTGAATTGGTCGCCCAGAAGGCGGAACTCATCTCGATCGATGAGGGAGTGGCTTTCAAGGCGTTTACCTTCAACGGGACCATGCCTGGACCGCTCATGATCGTGAATGAGGGTGATACCGTGGAGATCACCGTGCGGAACGAAGACTCCATCACCCATGGGCTTTCGATGCACGCAGCCAATACCCAGACTTCAGCTTTCGTCGGCAACATTTCCGCGGGACAGACGAAGACACTGACCTTTAAGGCCGAGTATCCTGGCGTCTTCATGTATCACTGCGCCCCAGGTGGCCACGGCATCATGACTCACACCCTCGGCGGCATGTTCGGCATGATTGTGGTAGAGCCGAAGAAGAAGTATCGATTGGAAGAAGAGTTGGGCAAAGCCCCCGATCTGAGGTTTTATATCGTCCAGAACGAGTTGTACTCAAACGGGCGAGACTTCTACGACGGGAAGCCCCTCTACGTGATGTTCAATGGCTACAACTTCCGCTATGTCAACGAGCCCATCCCGACCCATCCCGGGGACTATATCCGCTTCTACTACCTTAATGTAGGGCCCAACCTGACCTCGACGTTCCACGCTGTAGGCGGCATCTGGAACTACAGCTACTCTCAGGGTAACCCAAGCAACGTGACCGTGGGCTCTCAGTCAGCCATCTCCGGGCCGACGGATTCCTGGGTCATCGAGTGGCAGGTGCCTGCCGAGGGGTCGTTCACACTGGTGAGCCACGCATTCGGAACCCAGGCAATCAAGGGGGCCATTGGGATCATTAGCGCCAAGCCCGATGCTCCGCGGGTCCCGGAAGTTCGGAGCGAAGGGCCCCATCTGCCCACACCCATAGATCCGAAGCGCATCGTATCGCCCTTTGACATTGGATCACCTGATCTAGATGGCCCCGTTCGCTTCCATCCCGGCGACCACGTACAGATCCAGATGGTGGGTAACAGCTTCTGGCCCAAGTCCGCGGAGGTTCCCGCAGGAGCGGAGGTCACATGGGTGAACGAGGAAGCGTTTGATCTGCTCGATGGGGAGCGCACAGGCAAGCACAACGCGGTGGCCATCCGTGGCCCTGAGAACTTCTCATCACCCTTGCTCAGCCACGCGGACCAGTTCACGTTTACGTTTACGAAGCCAGGGGAATACGAATACATCTGTGCGATTCACCCCTACATGAAGGCCAAGGTGACAGTCTACTAAATCCCCTTCGTGAAGGGGACGCGTACCTGCAGCGCAGCTTAGACGAATGGCCGGTGGACGACCCTCGCACCTCCTTGCGATGTTCGCCGGCCTCGTCGCGCCACTTCGTAAACCCAATCCCTGATGAAGATCACCCTCTCCCATGATATCAATCATAACATAAGAGATCGTTAACTCTTAATCTAATGGTAGTGAGATGACGCCGGGTGCGTTTGACGCTCACATCCAGAGGGAGTAATGTCCCATGGATGCAGAGAAAGGAGTGATGAGCCATGGCGGGCTTCCGGTTGTGGGAGAAGATCACGATCGAGGAGTTTCTAACTCACCTCCATCAAGCCGTGGTGCAAGAACTGCGGAGGGATGGAGTAGAGCTAACGGAGGAGAAACGTGACAGGTTGAGAAGGGCTATCAAACATGTAATTAACGAAAACATTTATGCCTCTCCAGCCTGTGGAACCAGCTCGCTCTGCCGGCCCAGCGAGGAGGGGCGGGCCAAACCCTGGTCGAGCCAATCGGCCGCGTGGGGATTGGTTGCTGTGGCAGACCCCTCGTTGGAAAGGGAGTGATCGGGATGGCCTTTACATATAAGCTCGTCCGCGAACGGTGCCGAGTGGGAGTCTCGCCAGAGAGGAAGGCTTCGCTGGAAATAGTGTATGCGCTGAGCGAAAGGCTTCCCATAGGCACACGCCAAAAGTTGGTACCCGGCTTAACGAAAGCACTGGCGAATCACAACCTTCAACTACTGGCTCTGGATCTCTTCGACGAGTTTGTTCGGCTCCATTTGCCGCTGGAAGCCCCGGCGAAAGTGGTGGAAACCTCTTTTCAAAAGATCTTGCACGAGCTAGAGACTTCGGAGTCGGCATTAAAGATCCCCCGGACTGCCGAGGACCAGCTCCGTCGTTATCTGAGCGAAAGCTCACGATAAGAGGCGGTTCCCAGGGGAGTCAATCTGTCGTGAAGGAGGGGGGTATGACCGAAGACCTCATCGCGACCACACGGAAGAGAGAGATCAGAAGCTTCAAGGAGATGTGCGCATCTCCACTGTTTTCCGAACTCAAACCGGAAGAGTATGACGAGTTGTTGGCTGCGGCTCAGCACTTCAATCGGGAGAAAGGAGAACTCATCTTCCGAGAGGGAATGCCTGCCGAAGGCATTTATCTCATCTGCACTGGGAAGGTGAAACTCGTAGGCCAGACGCCGGACAGGCGCAAGACGCAGATCCTCAAGATCCTTGGTCCAGGCGATCTGGTTGGAGAGGAAGCGTTCTTTGCTACGGCTGCTTACAATGTGGACGCACGAGCCCTGGAATCCACGCAACTGTGGTTCTTCTCGAGAGATGATTTCTTGCGCTTTCTGAATCGACATCACAAGGTAGCCCTCAAGTTGCTTGAGGAACTCTCGCGGGAACTCAAGGCCCTGCAAAAGGCGTTGGTCGAAATCATCTACGATCGGGCGGACGCGCGCTTGGCGCGGACGCTTCTGCAATTG
>MFGX01000031.1:7105-8011 GCA_001778455.1 Candidatus Fraserbacteria bacterium RBG_16_55_9
TCGGATCGAGCTGGCAGAACTTCTCGGGCTGCGGCCGGAGACGACAAGCCGGATCTTGAGCCGTTGGCGTGCTCAAGGGATCTTGACGGTGCGAGGTCGAAGACTGATCATCCTGGATGAAGACTGTTTGCTTGGCTTCGCCAGGCCCTTACGGAGGTGGGCGACCTGACGTCCTGACCGCACCGTCAGTCTTTCTGTTGTGGGGGGGATAATCCCCGCTTCAGTGCGTAGAGCGCTGCCTGCGTGCGGTTGTTGATGTGCAGCTTATCGAAGATCACCGAAAGCCGGTTGCGAACAGTCTTCTCTGAGATACCGAGCTGCTCTGCGATCTCATGATTCGTTGCTCCCCGACTGAGCAAACTTAAAATATCCTTCTCGCGCTCTGTCAGTCGCTCGTAGGGGCTCTCTTGGGATTCACGCTCCGTCAGCCTCCGGAACTCCTCAAGTACGCTGCGAGCCATCGCTGGGTTTAGGGTGGCTTCGCCGGAGGCCACGGCGCGGATCGCGTCGAGCAGTTCACCCGAGTTTGCGTTCTTCAATAAATAACCGTTCGCCCCCGCTTGGATGGCCTCAAAGAGGTATTCGTCCTGACGCTCCATCGTCAGCATGATGACTTTGGCACGGGGGCAGTGTTCGGCGATTTGACGCGTCGCCTCAATCCCTTCCCTCCCATGAGGCATGTGGATGTCCATGAGCACCACGTCTGGTGCCAGAAGCTTACAGCGCTCCACTGCTTGCTCAGCGTTCGCCGCCTGATCGACGACGGTCATATCCGATTCGGTCTTCAGCATTTGCGCCAGTGCTTGGCGCACCAAGTTGTGGTCATCCGCGATCAACACGCGAATCATCGTATCCCCTCGCTGGACACCGGTAAACAGGCGAGGATTTCTGCGCCTTGGCTGAGAG
>MFGX01000031.1:8023-10598 GCA_001778455.1 Candidatus Fraserbacteria bacterium RBG_16_55_9
AAAGAGTTCCGCCGAGCACTTCCGCACGCTCGCGCATATGCCGGAGTCCCACACCCTCCGGCGTAGCATCTGGATCAAAACCTCGCCCATCGTCATGGATTCGCAGGCAGAGGAGCTGCGGCTTGACGTCAAGCTTTATGGACACGTTCTGCGCTCCTGCATGCCGGCTCACGTTGTGTAAAGCCGCCTGAACAATGTGAAAGACCCCGATTTCCAGTTCACTGGGCAACCGTCTCTCCTCTCCGATGATCGTCAGCTGCATGCGAGCCTGGTTCACTTCTTCAAAATCGGCTGCTAATTTGCGCAACGTCTGAAATAATCCCATGCGTTCGAGTTTGATGGGTCGCAAAGCGTAGACTGTCTGGCGCACCTCGCGAATGCTCTGTTGGAGGGCCCGGTTGATCACGCCCAGCTCCTGCTCGACTTGGCATGGATCGGAGCGCAGAAGCTTGCGGCAGACCTCGGCTTTGAGCGCCGTGGCGAAGAGATTGGGTCCTAGACTGTCGTGTAAGTCGTTTGCAATCTGGGCGCGCACGTCATCCGCGATCTGGAGCATGCGTCGCTCCTGTTGGTGCAAGCGGTGTTCAACGCGCTCCTTTTCCACCAATTGACGTTCGATCCACAGGAGCACGTTCCAAGTGATTACGGGACCGAGCAGGGCGTACAAGAGCAATTCAATCGTCAGATGGGCCCAGAAGGCATCTTCTCTGTGCTGGGCCAAGTTGAGCCAGACCTGAACACTGAAGACAACGAGGAAGATCCCCAATGGTAAGAGGCGCCGCGTCCAAGCAACCTGCTCGCGGATGCTCAGAGTTCGCCAACGTTGCCAGGCTAGTCGTATAACACTCATGCGCACCTCATCAAGTCAATTGTGCAGTTCCATCCTAGTGCATCATGAACTTTGCCGCTAGGGACAAATAGCCCACGATATCCGGGACGTTTTCATCTACCTACTGATTTGTGGGAGAGTTAGAGTAAGCAAGAAGCTCATAACTCAACAAAAGGAGATCGATAACAATGACGAAGAAGTTCACAGCAGGCGCGCTCGGAGTGGTGCTGCTGGCATTGCTGGGAGCGGGTGCATTCTTGACGACTATGTCAGGCCAAGAAGCGGGACGCCCCACCATCCTCATGGGAGATCCGGCCAAGGGCGAACTGACCTTCAGCTTCTTGGATAAGGACGGCAAGCCGGTCGACAAACTGGTCCTGCAGAACAACGTGGAGAACCAGGTTACCCTGGTAAATAAGGGCCAGATTCCTCACGAGCTGCGCAGCGATCTGTTCCGGCTCTTCCAGTTCGATGTAGAGATCGCAGGCGTCGGCGAGATCGAGACCGTCGGCATCCGCGACATGGATCTGGAGCCGGGCAAGCAGGTCTCGTTCATAGTAAAGCCTACTCTCAGCAGTAAGGTCCTCGACGAAAAGAACGGGCAGGTCGAATTTGAAGTTGGCTGCTTCATTCCGGGCCACTATGTAGGCGGCATGAAGGGCACGATCGTCGTCACAAAGTAAGGTCACGGCATAACCCACAAGACAACGTGAAACCGCCATCGGAGGAGGGGCAGGACAGAAGGTGCCCCTCCTCGCACTTTGAAACAAAGGAGTGAACATAATGAACCACAAGCAAGTCACACGGCGCCATCTGTTCAAGACTGCCGGAGTCGTAGCTTTGAGCGGGGCTGCTCTACAGTTGGGCATGGGTGCTTCTGCCCTCGCCCAGAAGGACCCCACCACAGCGGATCTAGAGATCCGCATCGGCGAGTTTTACTTTCAGGTCGCTGGCAAAGATAAGAACGCTCCCATTGAGCTGGAAGCCGGGAAAGAGCTTCTCATCAAGTTCGTCAACGAAGGAAGCATTCTCCACGAGGCTCACTTTGGACGCACTGCCGACCTCGCGACGCGCCGGTATCAAGAGGAGTTGATGCCCGGTTTTCTCGGACTGCATCTTGCACCACAACAGCAGGCTTCAGTTCATCTGCTCGTTCCCTCCGACCGAAAGGGAGAGTGGGAGATCGGCTGCCTGATCACCGGTCACTATGAGGCTGGTCAGAAAACCAAGCTGGTCATCAAGTAAGAGCTGTGCGCACAACGGAGCAAGATCAATGGGGGCCTTGCACCCATAAAAGAGGGACAAGTCTCGTGTGGGCGCAAGGCTTCCGCATTCCCCTTCCCCAAAGACTGTCACGGTGTGAAGCAAACCGCGACCTGATGGAGATCATTGAAAAGAAGATTGGTATGAATTAATCTTTGAGTACAGGAAGTGAATGCGTGTGATAAGTCTGCGAGCGCTAGTCCTTGCGATACTCGTACTGGTCCTGATCACCGCACCCCAGATCAGAGGCTTAGGCCTCTGCATGTCTACGGAGTTGTCCACAGGTGCCGATTCGCCGGCTCATCACCCAACCGTTCCTTCCACCGACTGCGACTCCAACACCCATCCGGCACCGAGCTTCGCCACGCACTGCACTTACTGTGCTGCGGCCTTGCTAGCCGATAGGCCGTTCCTACTGGAAGAAGCGTCTTGGAATCGCTGGAGTCCTGCCGAGCCTATCGCCTTTATCACTCTACCTTCCCC
>MFGX01000031.1:10606-11671 GCA_001778455.1 Candidatus Fraserbacteria bacterium RBG_16_55_9
TCTTTGTGCCTCCATTAGCCATCCGTTGAAGTATTGGATGTACACATAAGACAACTCAATCCATTGAGGAGGTTTCAATGAAGCCTAATGCAAAGATTGTGGGTATTGGAGTCGCGGTGCTGTTGATCGCAGTCGCATACTGGCTGGGGTCCTACCTGGCAACAGCGCAGATGGGAATGCCCTCTGCAGCAACTGCACAGACGACAGAAGACCCGATGGCGCGTATGGCCGCAGCGATGGAGCGAATGGCCGTTGCCATGGAACGAATGGGCGGAATGAACTCCGGTAGCATGATGGGCGACATGATGTCGGGAATGATGGGTGGATCGGGCATGATGGGGCAGAATATGCAAAGCATGATGGAGCAGATGATGCAGGATTGCCCGCACATGCAAGGCATGGCAGGATCGATGATGCCGTCTCAGCCTGCCACTCCCGCAAGCCCGCTTACGGAAGCTGCTCTTACCCGCACGACCATGGGCGAGGGCATCAAGGTCGATGCTACCTTCCTGAACCCGTTACTGAAGCCGGAAGAGGCTGCCGGCAAACTCGTCTTCAAGATCGCTCTGGACACGCATTCGGGCGACCTGATGGCGTATGACCTGACGAAGCTGGCCGTGCTACACACAAGCGAAGGTCTGGCTGTGGAGAAGAGCTTCACCTGGGAGCCGCAAAGCGAGTCGAGCCATCACCGAGTGGGACTGCTCAAACTCGATGCACTCGCCCAGGGTAAGCCCATCATCGCCCGGGCGACAGAATACATCGAACTGGAGCTAAAAGGCATCGGAATGACTTCTCTGCTCTTCAAATGGGAAGAAGCTTTCTTGGGCAAGACGAAGCCATAGGTTACAACAAAGGGAGGCAACGATGAACCTCAAACTTTGGGCAACGCTGTTTGTTGCTGCGATTGCTGTGGGTGTGGGCGCTTACTGGATATACACGCAGAATGCGCCACGAGAAGTCGAGCGATCGAATCTAACGTCAGCCGTAGCCGGTGGCGTTCCGAAGATCTCGATCACTCCGGCCGTGCAGGATCTGGGGAACATCAGCACGAGCAAGGGAACG
>MFGX01000032.1:0-741 GCA_001778455.1 Candidatus Fraserbacteria bacterium RBG_16_55_9
TACCTAAACTGGCGCGCCGATGTCTTTGAGCTGACCAGCGCGACCATTACTTTATCTGGCGCGAACACGGGCACCTTCAACAACATACTCTTAATACCGAGCGCTTCGATCACTTCGACAGCCAACACCGACTACACGGCCGTCTATACGTTTCGTGCGGCAGATTCGACCAGCATCACCACTCCTGTAAGCCCGGTAGGTTACATCAGCAGCGGAACGCAGATCAAACACACCGATGAGAGTGATTTCGCAAACTTGTCTCCCGTTCAGCCACCTAGCAATTCACTGCTGATCCTCAGCAAGACGGCAGCTCCCCCAAATCTCCCTTCCGGGGGTGGAACGGTCACCTACACGTTGACCTTCAACAATACAGATGGCACCACGGATGCGAGCTTCGATGATATTGAAGATACACTCCCCACAAGTCCGGCTAGCCCAAGTTATGTAGGCGGTTCTTCTCAGTTCAATAGCGTCTCCATTCCCGATCCCACGCTCTCCGGTAACACGCTCACCTGGGTGGGAGTCTTCACGATTCCCGCGGCAACGACACGGACTCTTACGTATCAGGTGAGCTTTCCGGCTGTGGATGGAACGTATGTGAACAGCGCGATCGCTCACGTGGGTACGACTCAAATCGATACCACACTGAATACAAACGACAACACTCCTGCCAGTGAAGCATTGGACGTGGGCACTGTGGAGGCGGATCTGTCGATTACCAAGAGCCACACAGGAGATTTC
>MFGX01000032.1:753-1083 GCA_001778455.1 Candidatus Fraserbacteria bacterium RBG_16_55_9
CACAGTCACGAACAATGGACCCAATGACGCCGCAGGTCCTATTACAGTCACAGACACGTTGCCCACAGGTCTAAGCTTCTTGTCTGGTACTGGCTCGGGCTGGAATTGCTCTGCGGTGGGGCAGACTGTGACATGCACCAACGCTGGCCCGCTTACAGCCAGTTCGAGCACGACCATCACTCTGACCGTTAGCGTCGATGCCAGTGCTGTGCCCTCCGTCACCAATACCGCCAGTGTGTCCAGCCCCACGACCGATCCAGATCCCGGCGATAACAGTGATGACGATCCGACGACGGTACTCGCGCCGGATCTGTCCATCAGCAAGAGCCA
>MFGX01000032.1:1120-1300 GCA_001778455.1 Candidatus Fraserbacteria bacterium RBG_16_55_9
ACCATTACGGTGACCAATGTTGGGACGGCCAGCACTGTGGGGACAATCACCGTCACTGATACTCTACCCACAGGTCTAGGCTTCGTATCAGGCACGGGTGCAGGCTGGGTCTGTTCCGCGGCGGGGCAGACTGTCACGTGCGTGAACCCTGGCCCTCTGACAGACAGCGCGAGCACCGAT
>MFGX01000032.1:1308-1514 GCA_001778455.1 Candidatus Fraserbacteria bacterium RBG_16_55_9
AACAGTGAGTGTAGGTGGTGCCGCAGCTCCCGCAGCCACCAACTCCGTGACCGTCTCGACTCCAGGTGATGGCAACACAGGCAACGATAGTACGACCGACCCCACGAACGTGAACCCGGTGGCAGATCTGCAAGTCGCGAAAGATGTGGATAACCCTACCCCGCTCGTAGGACAGAACATCACCTACAACATCACGGTCAGCAACG
>MFGX01000032.1:1602-1983 GCA_001778455.1 Candidatus Fraserbacteria bacterium RBG_16_55_9
TTACAACAGCGGGACGGGTCTATGGACGGTCGGAACGGTCGCCGGCGGCGGGAGTGCCACGCTGGATATCACGGCCACGGTGACTGCGTCCATTCTGATCACCAACACGGCAGAGCTTACAGCGTCTGATCAACTCGATCCGGATTCCACGCCGAATAACAACAATCCTGCCGAAGACGATCAGGCCAGCTTCACTACTCCCACACAGGTATCCGATCTCAACTTGACCAAGATCGCCGACACCCTCACGCCCAACGTGGGTGAGGAAATCACCTTCACGATCACAGTCGTCAACAACGGCCCCAATACAGCTACCAATGTGGAAATTACGGATCTTCTGCCCGCCGGGTTGACATTTGTGTCGGCCACGCCGAGTCAGGG
>MFGX01000032.1:2032-3997 GCA_001778455.1 Candidatus Fraserbacteria bacterium RBG_16_55_9
GGCAGTAGTGCAGCGTTGACCATCACAGCAACGGTGAGCGCCATCAATTCCATTACAAACACGGCGGAGGTCTCTGATTCCGATCAGTTAGATCCGGACTCTACACCGAACAACAACGATCCGAGTGAAGACGACCAGCAAAGTGAGATCGTGACACCTCAGACTCCCGATCTGGTCATCAGCAAGAGCCATAATGGAGAATTTCTAGTTGGGACGAATGGGGTGTATACCTTGACGGTGACCAACGCGGGTCCGGCAAGCACAATCGGTCCAATCATCGTGACGGATACCCTGCCTACGGGATTGGTGTTGGTGTCTGGGGCGGGTGGTGGCTGGACCTGCTCGGCTGCCGGTCAGGTCGTCACGTGCACAAACCCTGGGCCGCTGGGATCGGGTGCCAGCAGCACAATTACTCTCACGGTGGAAGCCTTCCTCGCGGCGGTCCCGGGTGGGACCAACAGCGTCAGTGTCTTATCGTTTGGCGATGACAATCCTGCCAATGATGACGATACGGATCCCACGGTCGTGACGACCGGTGGAACGGTCATTGATTGCACTAAGCGATACCAAGTTATTAACCCAGACCCCCGCATTATGTACATCGTGATTTGTCGAAATGTCGGCGGACAAGACCAGCTGGATAATTCAGGACCCGAGTTTGAAGACCAACTTCCTCCTGGTACTCACATCCTCAGCAGTTTCTCCAAGGTGAGTTCCGGGATTGTGACGCTCGATACCACGAACAACCAGATCCTCTGGAATGGGGCGATACCTGCCGGGGGGAGCGTGGAGATCCGCTTTGCCATTGAGGTAGAAGGTGGAGGCGAGGTCATCAGTGCAGGTGGTTCTCGACAAGTGGCTCAGGACCCGATGCCTCTCGGGTTCTTCTTCGTCGGCTCAATCTTGGGAGGTGCGGCGCTCTTGTTCAGCAAGCGGCGTCGGTGGCTGTTTGGGGTACTGCTGATGCTCGCAGCTTTAAGTCTCAGCAGTTGCGGGAGTCTCGTACCCAATCTGGCTAATCAGGTAGAGATCTGTAATCAGGGACAAGTGAACTTCGATTCCAATGGCGATCTCGTCAATGATTCCGTGGAGTTGACGGATGACCCGACGACGCCAGCACAAGATGATCCTACGTGCTTCACCGTATCTCGGAAGGTTCTTCCGTAAATCGCGCTACGGTTGCTGTAGGCCAGCTAGAGGCGCGGTACGATGAGCTAAATTGACGAAGGCAGACTTTCGAAGGTGATGAGTCTTCATGGTGGTTCTAAGGGTTGGCGGACTGTCTCCGTAAACTGAAAATCACGCTGCGTGAGCGCCCGCATGAAAGAGTCAATGGGCACGGCCCGCTCGGGCGTGTGAGCACCCGGTTTGATCTTCTTCTGAGCCAAGAGGATGGCCACGATCGCTGCGGAAAACCCTGTCGTTCGCTCCATAGCTGTAAACTCCGTTTTGGAGTCATAGAGGTCCATATGGTCGATCTGGATTTCGATGGCGTTCCCACTGGGGCCTTCTTGTTTTCCTTGGCAGATCACCCGGAGCACCACAAGATCCGGTTCATCCGGAATATTCAACTTTGGGCTGGCGACGGCCTCAAAGACTTGGCGCGGGGAAATCTTTACACGGCGCATCTCCAAGGGCTCCGTCTTGAAGAGCCCGAGATCTCGAAGCGTTCGGATCTTCTCACAGTGGCCGGGATAGCGGACTGTCTTATATTCGTATGCTTTGAGTGTCCCCTTGAACGTCCAAGGACAAGTGGACGTCCCTCCAGCCGTCAGGAAGGCCTCACATCGCCCAACGGGTTCTGGGAATTCAAGCACTTCGATCTCAGTGAGAGCCTCGCGTTCTACAATCATGCCCTCTCGGAGCATGTGAACGGGGCTCAGGTATTCGTTGAGAAGCCCATCCATGCTGAAGAGAAGCTGATAGTGCAAGGGAGGTTTCGGGTTCTGCGGCAGGCCGCCGCAG
>MFGX01000032.1:4029-4715 GCA_001778455.1 Candidatus Fraserbacteria bacterium RBG_16_55_9
TTGATTCGATGCATTCCGTAGACGGCAAGCAAGTTGCCCGTTCCGGGCGCCAAGCCGCAATCGGGGACAATCGCGATCCCGGCCTTTCTGGCTTTGAGGCCCAGCTTGAGTTGTTCAAAGACCGTCTCCGTGCTTCCGCCGAGGTCACAGAGAGAGACGTGGGCTTGGATGGCTGCCTGGCTGATCTTGGCGTTGAATCGATACGGAACGGCGCTCAGGCAGGCGTCAAAGCTCTCCAACGCGGCAGCGAGCTGGCTAGCGCTCTGAACGTCGACGCGTGCTGCCTTTGCGCACTTTCGGCCACTGAGCTGGTTTACTCTTGCGGCTGCCTGCTGAGCGCGCTTAAGATCCACGTCCATGAGGACGACGGCATCTGCGCCTCCAAAGCGCGCTAGATCGTATGCCGAGGCCACCCCTTGACGACCCGCCCCCAGGATTGCATAACGGTACCCCATAGCTCTTTCATCATAGAAGAGGTGTGTCCCCGTTGACAAATCCAACTGTCGAGCTACAGGAGTTTATCGCCTGGGCGAAACAACTACGGTAGACCCTTCAGCTTGGCTCGTTCGCAGGCTTGCCGTGGCATCCTGCTTGCTCAGTATGCTCTTCGACGCCCCGTAGGTGGTGATGAGCACCACGGCGCCCAAGATGATTGCTGCGGCCAATAGCGTGCGGGGTGTGATCGG
>MFGX01000032.1:4735-10600 GCA_001778455.1 Candidatus Fraserbacteria bacterium RBG_16_55_9
AATCACCGGATTGACATACGCATACGTCGAGACGCGGGCTGGTGTACTCACCCTCAACAGCCAAATGTAGGCTGTGAAGCCTATCAGTGAGCCAAAGAGGATCAAGTAGAAGAAAGAGAGAGCAGAACGCAGCGATACATGGATGAGATCAAGCCTTGTCCACTCCCCTGTGACAGAGCCTGCAAGCAAGAGAAGTGCTCCGCCTGTCAGCATTTCCATGGCCGTAGCCAAAAGCGGAGAGTCTGGAAGCTTTGCTCGGCGAGAATAGAGAGAGCCAATGGCCCACGAGAGCGATGCCAGGACGAGCACGGCTGCACCAATCGGGTTCAAATGGTTACCGCCGGCGATCTCTCCCGGGCTTACGAGCAGTGCGATTCCTGCGAGTCCGGCCGCGAGTCCGATCGCTACTCCAGCGCGGGGCCGGATGCCACCTCTCAACCATTCAATTAAGACCATCCACAGAGGGACCGTGGCAATGAGCAATGCCGTTAGACCTGAAGGCACGAGTTGTTCCGCCTGCACGACTCCACCGTTCCCGCCCAGAAGCAAGAGTCCGCCGATCACTGCGGTCGGGCCCCAAAGGTACGGAGCAGGTCGTGGCGTCCCTCGGAGTCGTACCCAGACATAGAGCAGCGCTCCCGCGATGAGAAAGCGCGTGCCGGCCATCAGGAATGGCGGCAAGGTCTTGATGGCCCAGAGTATGGCCAGGTATGTCGAGCCCCAGATGAGATAGATCGCGCCGAAGGCCAAGATCACGCTCCAACGCGAAGGCGCTTTCAAGTTAGTCATCCGCGTGGGAAACAGCTCCTTCTTGTTCTAGCAAAGCCTGCTTGCGTTCGATTCCCAACCCATAGCCGCCAAGGCCTCCGTCGGAACGCACTACGCGATGGCAGGGGATGACAATGGGTACGGGGTTTGTGGCGCAAGCTCGAGCCACAGCACGTCTGGCTTTGGGGTGGCCGATGGCTTGCGCAATCTCGCTGTAGGAACGGGTTTGGCCGTAGGGGATCTTCCTCAGCTCCTCCCAAACTCGCCACTGAAACGCTGTCGCTTGCACATCTATGGGCAGATCGAGATGAGGCTGTCGGCCATTGAGATGCTTTAAGAGAGTGCGCACCCATTGCGTGAGATTACTGCTCTCGTCCCGATAGATCTCGGCTTGTGGATACTCGCTCCGGAGGGCCTTCTCCAGCTCCGCGTCGGAGTTGCTCAAGCTAATGGCAGAGATGCCTCGCTCGGTGGCCGCAACCAGTAGACGTCCCAGGCGGCAATGGACGATCGTGTAGCCGATACGCATCCCTTGCCCCCCTCGGCGGTACGTGGCAGGCGTCATGCCCAGGCGTGCATTCGAGCGTTCATAGAGACGGCTGCTCGAGCCATACCCAGCAGCGTAGAGAGATCGAGTCACGTCTTCTCCTTTCTGTAGATCTTCTTTGAGGCGGTTCAAGCGCTGTGCTTCCACGTATTGACGTGGTGTGATTCCCATCACACGCTTGAAGATCTTCTGAAAGTGGTGTGGGCTGAGGCCTACCTCGGCGCTCAGGGTTGCCAACGTGAGCGAATCCTTCAGATGAATCTCAATGTAGCTTGAGATGCGTCGTATGATTTCTACTTCACGCACACTCGTCTTCTCCAGGAGCGCTTTGCTCATGTCTCTACGTTAAGGCAGGAAAGAGCGAAAAGCTATCCGAATCTTGCGTTCCAAGTATCCTGATTGGCTCACTCCTCCCTTACGTGTATACTTCACGGAATGATGCCAAAGAGGTGAATTGCGTGCCACGATGGTTTAACCCGGCTTCCTGGGTCGGGTTCATGCCCAACGGCCTTGGCCAGATCAAGCCCAATCATTATTCTGAGATCGTTAAGACCATCTGGCAGAACCGCCGTCAGCTGCCCTTTGCATGGCGGATTTTGCGAGATGGTGTCTGCGACGGCTGCGCATTGGGCACCACGGGTCTACGCGATTTCACCATGAAGGGCGTCCATCTGTGCGTTGTTCGGCTCAACCTGCTGCAATTGAACACCATGACTGCGCTGGATGTACGAGTTCTTGAAGATTGTGAACCGCTAGAGAATAAGAGCGCGGCAGAGCTGAGAGCATTGGGCCGATTGCCCTACCCCATGATGCGAGCGAAAGGCGAGCCAGGCTTCCGGCGCATAAGCTGGGATCAAGCTCTCGATACCATTGCTATGCGCATACGCCGGACGGATCCCGGGCGACTGGCTTTCTTTCTCACCTCTCGTGGAATGACCAACGAAGTCTACTATGTTGCGCAGAAGGTCGCGCGCTTCTTGGGAACGAACAATGTGGATAACTCGGCGCGAGTTTGCCATTCCCCGAGCACGGTAGCCCTCAAGCAAACCCTGGGTGTGCCGGCTTCCACCTGTTCGTACAAAGACTGGATCGGGAGCGATCTGATCGTCTTTATCGGTAGCAATGTGCCCAACAATCAGCCCGTCACTACGAAATACCTCTACTATGCCAAACAGCAGGGTACGAAGATCGTCGTCATCAATCCCTACCGTGAACCGGGGCTAGAGCGCTACTGGGTGCCGTCGGTCTTCGAGAGTGCGCTCTTCGGTACCAAGCTCGCCGATGAGTTTTTCGCCATCCACACCGGCGGCGACATCGCATTTTTCAACGGGGTGCTCAAGCATCTGATTGAGTTGAATGTTGTCGATGAAGAGTTTATTCAGGAGCACACTAAGGGGTATAAGGAACTGAAAAGTGGGTTAGCCCAGCAACCTTGGGAGCAACTCGAAAAATACTCGGGTGCGTCGCGTGTGGAGATGAAGCGTTTTGCGGAGATGTACACCCAAGCGAAGTCAGCTGTCTTTGTCTGGAGCATGGGAGTAACGCAGCACGTCTTTGGCGTTGAAAACGTCAAGGCGATCATCAACCTGGCGCTGGTTCGAGGGATGATTGGCCGAGAAAAGTGTGGCGTGATGCCCATTCGTGGGCATAGCGGTGTGCAGGGCGGATCCGAAGTGGGCTGTGTGCCCTGGAATTTCCCTGGCGGCGATTCCGTGAGCGTACAGACAGCCGAAAAACTCTCGAAACACTGGGGTTTTCAAGTACCAAGCAACAAGGGATATTCAGCAGTCGAGATGATCGACGCGGCTCATGCGGGATACATCGATATCCTGTATTCTGCTGGTGGTAATTTTCTGGAGACGTTGCCCGAGCCTTGGTTGGTGCGCGAGGCGCTCGAAAAAGTTCCCTTGAGAGTGCATCAGGACATCGTGCTCACGCCTCAGATGTTGGTCGATCCCGCAGATACAGTGGTGCTGCTCCCTGCTCGGACTCGTTATGAGCAACGCGGCGGCGGGACGGAGACTACGACCGAAAGATACATCATCTTCAGTCCAGAGATCCCGGGCCGAAGAGTTGGAGAAAGCAAGTCTGAATGGGAGATCTTCATGGAGCTGGCCGAACGCGTCCATCCTGAGCGCAAGCACTTGATTCACTTTGAGGATACTAAGAGTATCCGCGCCGAGATCGCAAAAGCTGTGCCCTTCTATGACGGCATCCAGCATCTTACAAAGAAGAGAGATGCGGTTCAGTGGGGAGGCCCGCGGCTCTGCGAAGGGGGTCAGTTCCATACGGCGGATGGCAAAGCGCACTTCACAGTTCTCCGGCCTCCGGAGAACGAGATCCCCGAGGGCTGGTTCTTGTTGAGCACGCGGAGAGGCAAGCAGTTTAATAGCATTGTGCATGATAAATACGACCCGCTCACCGGTGCTCAGCGTGACGAAGTCTTCTTGAGCCCAGAGGACGCTCGTGCGCTCGAAATGAGTGAGGGCGATCCGGTACTCTTACGATCCGAAGCGGGCGAGTATCGAGGCCGAGTGAAGCTGATGTCCATCAAGCCGAGAAACGTTCAGACCCACTGGCCCGAGGGCAACGTGCTCATCAAACACGGGGTATGCGATCCGGTATGTGGGATTCCGAACTACAATGCACTGGTTCAAGTTCTCCCCCTTAAGGTAGCTGTTCAGGAGCCCGAGAAGTTTGAAGTCCAAAGGGCGGGGGCATGATGCCCCGTCGCCGCGCCGCGCGCGTCCAGATTGAAAAAGTGCGCGGTGAGGAGATCCAGCGCAAGCAGGATGCGGTAGCCGTTGAGGAACCGTTGGAGATTCGTCTCGCGTTTGCCGCTGCAGGCCAGCAAAGTGGCCAGAGCATTTCGATCACCATGCGCACACCCGGCGATGACTTCGAGCTGGCCGCGGGTTTTTTATTCAGTGAAGGAATCATCCAAAGCGGAAATGACATTCAGGAGATCCGTTACTGCATGGGATCGCAAAAAGAAATGCAGGAATACAACGTCGTGACGGTGCAGCTTCGCTCTGGTCTTCAGTTCAATTCCGAGCGCTTGCTACGCCATTTCTATACTACTTCAAGCTGTGGAGTCTGCGGGAAAGCCTCGCTGGAAGCTCTTCAAATCCGAGGCTGCCCTGTGCTTCCGCGAGATCGTCCCATCATCTCAGCAAAGATCATCCATCAGCTTCCTCAAAAGCTCAAGGAAGCGCAGGCGATCTTCAAGGCGACGGGCGGCCTGCATGCCGCGGGACTCTTCGATTCTTCTGGTGATCTGATTACTCTGCGAGAGGACGTAGGGCGACATAACGCTGTCGATAAGCTCATCGGCGAGCGGCTTCTGGCCAAGAAGATCCCTCTTCATGAACATCTTATGATAGTGAGTGGCCGGGCGAGTTTTGAGATCCTGCAGAAGACTCTCATGGCGGGGATACCCATGGTCGCGGCTGTGGGTGCGCCATCAAGCTTGGGGATCGATCTGGCACGCGAGTTCGGCATGACTCTTCTCGGCTTTGTACGAGAGAAGAGTTTTAACATCTATGCAGGCCCTCAGCGCGTGCGGTTCGCTGATTCTTCAACCACCTAATATAATGAGGTGTGTTTGGTTTTCTAATTGCCGTGGCGCTTTTCGGTCTTCAGTTCTGGGTGAAGAACGAGCTCCTTGAGACGGCGTTTGTTGGCAGCATCCAGTTTCTTTTCTGGTGGTACGTTCTAGCAGGAGCCCTCACCATTAGTGTGGCAGCGCTGGCCTGGGCGGGGGATCTAGGCACAGAAGGGGCCCGTCTGCGGCATGGAATCTCCGGCTCTCTCGGGTGGATGCTGGGATTGCCTCGTGTGCCTCTATATCACAAAGGAGCGCTCTACTTCCTCATGACGCGCAGATGGCTCCTGGGAGTGGGGGCATATCTGCTCACGAGAGGCTTACAGTCTGTGGGGGCAACGTTCGAGTGGGGCGAGGGGTTCTTGTGGGCGGGAGGAATTACGCTAGGAATTGGGTTGCTCGCGCTTGTCTTCGTCCCTCTCATGCGTAAGAGCGTTGCTTCGCTGAGCGACCGCATAGGCACAACATCGCCCACAAAGCCGGACACCAACTAGTCTTCCACAAGCGCCCTGTCATGGTCGTGATCCGGCAAGAGATCTTCCGCATTCCGCACCGCAGAGAAGGCATAGCCACCTAACCCGGACAGCGCTCCCAGAGCGCCAGCGAAGACAAACATGAGCGACATGCCCGCTCCCGGGCCCGTACCCACAAAACCATCAAATAGATTTGCCAGAGCGCTCTCGGATCTCATAGCTGGCTCAAAAACGCGATCCGCGAGCGGTCCGGCTAGGAGCATGGCAACCGGAGCCGCGATCTGGGCAATGAGTCTTCTGGTGGCAAAGACGCGTCCTTGCACATCGGGAGCCACCTTGGTTTGCCAGATGGCCTGGTTTGATCCGTTGATGATGGGGAGAAAAAAAGCGGCGCAAAATGCTGCCGCAGCCCAGACGTAGAGCCCGCGTCCGAGCCCCATTACCAGCTCTCCGAAAAGACTCGCAAAGATCAT
>MFGX01000033.1:0-1814 GCA_001778455.1 Candidatus Fraserbacteria bacterium RBG_16_55_9
CGAAGCTGTCGCACGCTCAATGGATCTACCACCGAGATCTCGATGTCGGTGGAGCAGATAGACACAGTTGTCCACTCCAAGGCCAATGAGAAGGGCAGAGATCAAGATGTTGGCCACGTTGAAGTCGATCCCTAAGAACTTCATCACGCCCAACATCCAAAGGTATCCCAAGGCCAGAGTCGCCAACGAGAGCCAGGTGGCGCCCGGCAGCTCGGAACGACGGAAATTCAGCCACATGATGGCCAGAATGATGAATACCGCCAGAGCTGTGGAGCGCCAGAAATCCCGCTGCATGTAATCTTTCAATGTAGCGTTGATCATGGTCGACCCCACGAAATCACAGATCGGCTTCACACAGATGGACGCCGCTTCGCCCACGAACTGATCGTAGCGCACGCTACTCCAGAGCCATTCTGGCTTCGCGTGCGCGTAGATGATCGTCTGCCCCTCGGGCGTGAAGAAGATCTTTCTTAGCTCCTCCGGAGGGTTCAAAATCAGATGATCGATCTCTTCCGCGGTCGGAATCACTTGGATGATCGGCCTGACCTGATCGATCAATGTATCGAGCCGTACGCGCAAGACACGAATCTGATCCTCGGGCTTCGTGGGGCTAAGTTGCTCTAGGCGTTGCCGGATCTCGCGAGTGGAGTCATGGAGCGAGGCCAATACCGCTGCGAGTTCCGTATCTCCGCTGGCTCGTAAGATTTCCTCTTGGCCTTTTCCCAAACGCTCCTCTAGACGTGCCAATTCCAGTTGGAGCGCCTCGCGACGGGTGAGCTGCTCCTCCAGCGATTGGAGCTGGAGCGCGGCCCGCTCCAGCAGGCCGAATGGGTCAAGCGCTTTAAGATGTGCAAGCCTCTGTTTGATCCCTTCGAGTTCCGCCGGGTCGGGAATGATGCTGTAATAACTGGTAACGCGATCGACAGCTTCCAACTGATCCAATTGCTGGGCTACTTGCCTAACTCTGTTTTCGTCCGACTCCATGAAGAAGAAGAAATAATTTTCTAGATCGGGGGCCTGTTGCAGTTCGAAATGTTCTGTGATGTATGCTCGCACGCGCTGCGTGGGCAGCTGCGTTGGCAAGAGCGCATCCGAGATGAACGAGAACTGCACCCGACTCGCTGGCAAGACCATGGCCACACTTCCCATAAGCACAAGGCCGAGCACCACCCAGCGTCGCCGGACAAGCAGATTCGCCGCCCACCGCAGATTCCAGGGGCGAGAGGTCCGCCCGCGCAGCCGCTTTCCCAAGACGGTGTGCGCCGCGATGATCAACGCAGGCAGCACGATGAGAGTGAGAAGGCACGAGAGCAGCACGCCCAGCCCCACAATGTAGCCCATCTCAGAGAGCCCTACCGAACGCGACACGATCCCTAGCCCAAAGAGCACGAGAGCGGTCGCGCTCGCCGCGACGAGCATGGCGCTTCCCTTAGTGACCAGAGTAGCTCGAAGCGCGGGGGCAATCCGGCGCGAGCGACCTCGCTCCTCTATGTAGTGGCTGATGAACTGAATTCCATAGTCTATTCCCATGCCCAACACGATGGCCGGCAGAAAGGCGGTCAGTAGATTCAAGCCCCCAAAGGAGAATTTCGCCCAGACCAGCGTGAGAATGAGTGCAATCAAGATGGGCAACATCGCCAACAGGGGGTAGAAGATTCGCTTGAGAACGAGAACGAAGAGCAAGAGCACCCCAATATGGGTGATGAGCGCGGTCCGCTCCATATCCCTTCTTAGAGCATCGTTGGTCTCCGTGCTAAAGACGTAAGGCCCCTTAAGTCCCCACTCCAGTCCTTGGGATCTTACGTCCAGCGATG
>MFGX01000033.1:1872-5783 GCA_001778455.1 Candidatus Fraserbacteria bacterium RBG_16_55_9
TGCCTGGCGCGGCCAGACTTGGACGAGCAGCGCTTGTTGATCCGTCGAAAGCAGATAGTCCTCTTCCCCCTGAGGCGAGGGCGGCTGAAGCGAGCTCTGCCAGAAACTCGTGAGATCCGTGAGCTCATCCACTTGCTTCTCCATGTAGGGGAGCTCCTCGGGGAGCTGCTCTAGAATCTCATAGACTCGCTGATTAAGCTGCCTCAGTTCGTCCAGTCTTCCACTGAGCTGCTGAAGTGCCTCTGCAAGCTTCTGGAAATCGAGGACGGCCAAGCCGCTCATGAGTTGTTGAAGTCCGGAGGTGATCTCGGAGTAGATCTTATCCAGAGGCAAAGTACGCTGGGTCAACGGATCCAGAGCCTCCACGGTCGCTTTGAGCGGGCCGATCTTCTGACTCATCGTCTGTATGCTCTGCTCATTAAAGTAAAGCAAGTTGGGCAGAGAGGTCAGCTGGGTCGCCGTCTGGCGGTAGCTGACAGAAGCGATGTCCTCCATCTGCTGGAGAACCTCTTGGATTCGTTGGCCAGCCTGAAGGAGTTGTGCGACTCCTCCCCCAGGCAGAGATGGAGGCGAGGTCAGCGTGAGCAAGATGGTGATCGTCTCCGCCTCTTGGAGAGATTCCTGATGCTTGGCGAATTTCGCCAAGATGGGATCATCGTGAGGCAGCAGGTTTTGATAGGAGCTATCGAGCTTTAGGTCTCGCAGGGAAAAGAGCGCCAGAATCGCCACGGTCAGCGTGACCAGCAATACCCACCACGCATAATGCCGGATGAGCTGATATAAGCGAAGCAACAACCGTTGCCTCATGCAGCCACTTCATTCCTCTACGACTTCTTCTGGAGGAGCCTTTTGGCGTTCGATCTCCTCAGGGCTGGTGACCTCGATATTCCAACCCGTGAGCTTGGCCGTGAGTCGCACGTTCTGGCCGCCCTTGCCGATGGCTAAGCTCAGCTCGTTGTCCGGGACGACGACTAAGGCGTCTTTGCCTTGCTCGGGGAGCTCGATGCGAATCACCGAGGCAGGCTCCAAACTATTCTTGATCAACTCTTTTAGATCCTCGCTCCAGCGGATGATATCAATCTTCTCCCCGGAGAGTTCCTTGACCACCTCGCGGACGCGCGAACCCGAGGCACCCACACAGGTCCCCACGGGCTCGATTTCCGGAGATCGGGCGCGCACCGCCACCTTGCTACGCACACCCGGCTCGCGGGCGATCCCGACAATCTCGACAAGTCCCTTCTCGATCTCCGGGACCTCCAGCCTAAGGAGTTGGCGCACGAAATCCTTGTGAGCGCGCGATACCATGATCCTCGGGTCGCCTTGGGTTTCTTCCACGCGATACAGATAGGTGCGGAGCACTTGGCCGGGGCGATAATGCTCGTTCGGGATGCGTTCCTCTTCCGAGAGTAGGGCTTCCGCCTGCCCCAAGTTGAGCCAGACATCACGCCCCTCGAACCGATGGACGCTGCCGTTGATCAACTCTCCCACTCGTGCAAGGTACCGTTCAAAGATCGTCTGGCGACGGCGCTTGACGATCTCCTGGCGGATGGTCTCTTCGGCGCGACGGGTGGCAATGCGTCCCAGTTGGGAGAGGTCAAAATCGATGGATTCCCCATCGGCAGTAATCGTGATATCGCCAGAGCTTCGATCGATGTCGACATCCAGAACCGCCGCGGGGCCAAACTTCTCGACATAGGCGGCGGCAAGGCCCTTCTTGACGGCCTCATAGAGCTCCTCGCGCTCGATGCCTTCCTCTTTGGCCATCTCTTCCAATGCCTCTAAGAACTCGACATTCATCGTTTCATCACGGCTCCTTATGCCATGAGCGCTCTAGCACCCTTAGGAGAGGTTGAACTCAGGTAAGATTCGACCTGTGAGGAACGGAAATGGTGGAAGTCGCTTCTCGTACAAAGCAAGCGCCTCAGCAAATCTGTCTATCATCTTCACAGACTCGTTTTGAGCCATCATGCTACATCGACCCCAATTATACTCGAAATCCCCCCCGGATCAATGCCGATATGCATCAGTGCGCTGCTCTTCAGTAATATAGTTGGAGTGAAATACGTGTTGGTTGTGCCACCCGAGAGCGAAGGTCACAGGCTCGACCGTTGGCTCTCTAGCCATCTGTCAGAGATCTCGCGTAGCCGAATCCAGAAGCTCATTCATGAGGGTCATGTGCTCGTGGATGGCCAACGGGGCAAGCCGAGCACCCCGCTGACGCCAGGGACACGAGTCGAAGTGAGCATCCCCTCCGCGGAGGCTCCCCAACTTGAACCCGAAGAGATGGATCTTTCTATTCTGTATGAGGACGATGATCTTGTGGTCATTGATAAACCCTCAGGGCTGGTCGTCTACCCGGCAGCAGGAAATCGTACAGGCACTCTGATCCAAGGGCTGCTCTTCAATAGAAAGCTCGCGAGCATTGGAGCCCCAGAGCGACCGGGTGTGGTCCACCGCCTAGACAAAGAGACGAGCGGCGTGATCGTCGTCGCCAAGAGCGACGCGGCATACTACGATCTCATCCGACAGTTCAAAGAACGCGAAGTCCAGAAAACGTATCTGGCGCTCGTTCATGGGCGCGTGGAGGAAGACGAGGGTCGAATTGAGGCTCCCATTGGGCGCGATGTGCGCCATCGCCAGCGCATGGCAGTGAGGGAGCGCGGGGGCAGGCCCGCTGTGACAGAGTTCCGAGTGCTCCAGCGTCACGCGGATACCACCTTACTGAGCGTAAGTCCTTACACTGGCCGAACCCATCAGATTCGGGTGCACCTCACCGCCATCGGACACCCCATTCTGGGAGATCCTCTATATGGGCGCAAGAACCGAGCGGAAAGCTCTCACCGATTGATGCTGCATGCTTGGAAGCTCTCCATCACGAGGCTCGGATCTGGCAAAAGACTTGAGTTTACCGCCCCTCCCTCGCGCGAATTCCAGCCCTACTTGAAGGGGCTTTCATCGCTCGGAGGAAGTTGACGAGATAGTCCAGCCCGGCCAGATATGCTAGAGCGATGCCCACGTATACGACGATACCGTAGTAGGGGATCTTAAGAAAAGTCCCCAGCAAGCCCAAGGAGAGCACAAACGAAGCGACTTTCCCCAAGAGGCGAGCCGGAGGGACATCGCGCCTACGCTTCAACCAGAAGAGGGCTCCAACCAGCACTCCCAGCTGTAGCCCGGAGAGCAAAGCGAGGGATATCCAATGGAGATCCCCGATCCAGGCCAGCGAAGCGAATACGGAGAGGAAGATGAGCTTGTCCACCATGGGATCAAGGAGTTTTCCCAGCTCCGTCACCTCGCGCCTCCACCTGGCCAGCGCCCCATCGGCGAGATCCCCGATGAGCACGATGAGAAGCAGACCAAACGCGATCGCCCGGTGACCACTCACTAGCAAGAGGATAATGGGGGGCACGAAGAGCAAGCGTGCGAGCGTGATGCCACTGGCCAGCGTCCAACGCATAGGCTAGAAGAGGTTGGGGAGCGCCGCGTTCAGGTAGAAGACAGGCTGAGCCTGACCCACTCCTTGAGCCACTCCGGCGATCAGCCCCAATTGCACGTAGTATCCCATGGTGAACGAGAGCTTGAGTTCCGCCCCGAAGCCCACTTTCAATCCCTGCAAGCTCAGCTGATCTCCCGCCAGCCCTACATCCACAAAGAGGTTCATCCCCAGATCGTCAAAGAAGAAGGGCCAATGACCGAGACTTTGATCGATGGAGAAGAGCGGGAAATCGTACTGCACGCCTGCAGAAATCGCCTGCTTCCCCATGAAGGCCTCACTCGCAAAGCCACGCAACACGAACTCTCCATAGGGTCCACCCAGCTGGAATCTACCGTCATCCTCTTCCGCGTCTGTCCAGCCCGCTATGAACCGAAGAGCCAGTTGCTGAGAGGTCTGTAACGGCAGCCGAAACGCC
>MFGX01000033.1:5814-6566 GCA_001778455.1 Candidatus Fraserbacteria bacterium RBG_16_55_9
CACTCGTTGCTCTCCTCGACATGAGAGAGATCACCACGGACGGAAATCTGCAAGAGGTCACCGAAGAGATCCTGTCGTTCCCCTTGGGTGAAGTTGTATGACCCGGAAAGCGTGTTCAGAGTGGACGATTCGCCGAGCGGGTTTTCTTCCTCGTTCTGCTGCCTCCATGCCCATTCATATCCCAGCGAGAGAGATTGCTGGCGGCTGAGAGTAAGCGACAGCGGAACGGAGGCGTTCAACCCCAAGCTGCTCCCGGATGGATCACGGTTCGCGTAGAGCGTGACAGGAATGTACTCATCGTTGGTGTAGTTCAGCATGTAGAAAGGCCGGTTCATCTCGAAATTCCAGCCCACAGCGGCCGCATATACGTGCTTGAGAAGGGGATCGAGACCCGTCGTGACGATGCCCAATCCTCCGGGTACGGGCGCGGGCAACCAGAACTTCGGAACTAGGAGCGGCCAGGGGTTGTAGGGGTGGACCTCGTATTGCGTCGTGGGGTATCCATTCCAAGCTGGGATCGTCTCTTTGGTTAGCTCCACCGGCTTCCAACTCCCAGGATCGAAGGGCATGCGGTAAATATCGTAGCCTCGGCTGTCGTAACCAACGAACGCGATCTCTTTGTCATCGGGCGAGGTCGTCGGGTAGAAGGCACCGGCCAGCATGTTCGTCACTTTAAACGTTTTTCCGTCTTCGATGCGATAGGCGTACAAGTTATAGATGCGATCGGGATCTGTGCTGTAGAGAATGTACTT
>MFGX01000034.1:0-196 GCA_001778455.1 Candidatus Fraserbacteria bacterium RBG_16_55_9
GAAGTCAGAACGCTTGCATCCATCGAACCAAGCTAGGGCGCCCGCTAACAACTCGCTGCAGCGGACCCGGCCAGGGCGCGGTCTTCGGTCGATAATAGATTTGCCGGGCCGCTGAGCTCGAGGCCGTTAGCCGGCTCGCCTCTATCGAGGCGCTTGCGATCTCCCTAGTTCAACTCTGGTAGAACGCATCGTGCAC
>MFGX01000034.1:324-2930 GCA_001778455.1 Candidatus Fraserbacteria bacterium RBG_16_55_9
CTTCGTCATTGGGCTCCCTCAATCTTACCGCTTCGAATACAACGAGCCCACGGTCAGTGCGAGTATTCTGCAGAATCTCGGACTCTCCCTAGAATTCTACGCTCTATACTGGGTCGTCTTCGACACGGTCACACTACTCATCTTTACCACTGCGGCTACACTGATCTTCTGGCGCAAGTCCGACGATTCGGTGGCACTGCTGGGGTCCTTCACCTTACTGGCATTTGGTGCCACTAGCAGCCATATCGGCTATCCTGAATTCAGCCGTACCCTCCCGTGGTCCTGGCTGACCCACGACGTCACCCTTCTTGGCACTGCGCTTCCAGCGGTGTACCTCTATCTCTTCCCCGATGGGCGGTTCGTACCCCATTGGACACGTTGGCTGGCACTCATATGGGCGGTCCTGATGCTAGTCAGGATCGTTGTCCCGGCTTACAGCTCGCTTCTTGGGCTAGGCCCTTCCGCACTCTCAGCAGGGACACTACTCCTCCGGGACGGCAGCGGCGTTCTCGCGCAGGTCTACCGATACCGCCGTGCCTCCACGGCGCTTCAGCGCCAGCAAACCAAGTGGGTTGTGTTCGGTATCGTGGTGACGTACTTGGGCGTTGTCCTGCAATTATTCACATCGGTCTCTCCCCCGCCGAGCGCATCGAATGTGTTTTATTGGCTCTTATTCGTCGTTCCCCTGTTTTATATCCCCCGCATTCTGCTGGCGGTGTGCATAGGCCTTGCTCTACTCCGCTACCGCCTCTGGGACATCGACTTCGTTATCAACCGCTCACTGGTGTATGGTGGGCTCACGCTCATATTGGCCGCCATCTTCGGTGGCAGTCTGATTGTGATCTCGAATTCCTTTCAGAATCTCGAGGGCGCGCCCCTGGTGGCGGTGGCTGTATCCGCCGCTATCTTCGGCACCATGTTCCAACCGGCCCGGCGGAATCTGCAGCGCTTTGTGGATCAACGCTTCTACAACATCCGGATTGACTACCAGAAAGTCCCGCCGCCTGCGTCTGTGTCTGTGGCAGAGCCTGCTGGGATCACTCGCGTGCTCCACCAAGAACGATTTGGGGCGTACCAAGGGCTAGAATTTATCGCGCGGGGCGGAATGGCCGAAGTCTATAAGTCCGTCCACCCGACACTCGGCGTGCCAGTGGCCATCAAGGTTTTGCCCGCCCACCTCGCCGACGATCCCGAGTTCCGGAAACGCTTCCACCGCGAAGGCGAGGTAGTCTCATTACTACACCACCCTAACATCGTCCGCATGTTCAGCTTTGGCGAAGAAAACGCCACGCACTATATGGTGATGGAGTGGCTCTCAGGAAAAGACCTGGGTCGCCTTCTGCAAGAAGTAGGCCGGTTGCCTCTAGCCCAGGCCCTGCCCGTCATTCGTGACGTTGCCGGCGCACTCGACTACGCCCATGCGCAGGGTCTTGTGCATCGCGATATCAAGCCATCGAATGTTCTATTGGATTGTAGAAGTAAAGAGCGAGAGTCGGGAGATAAGTCGCCCCCTTCGTCATTCGTTATGGGTGATCTGTCATGTCGCGCTGTGCTGACTGATTTCGGCATCGCGAAGATCCGGGGCGCGCACACCCGGATGACGCGCACAGGGATGCTGGGTACATTCGATTACATCGCGCCGGAGCAGATTCAGGCTGCCGCCAATGTTGATGGCCGAGCCGATGTGTACTCATTCGGGATCATGGTCTATGAAATCCTCACGGGGGAACTGCCGTTCAAACACAACAAACTCGGTGCGCTGCTCATCGCTCATCTCTCGCAGCCGCCGCCTGACCCGCGCGGATGGATGCCAGAACTATCGAATGACGTGGTCCGCGCCCTAGATCGCGCCCTGGCGAAAAGCCCGGAAGACCGATACCCAACAGCAGGTCAGTTTGCTGCAGCGTTGGCTCAGGGCGAGACACCACTGTCTGCACAAGAGTTGACAGCCGGCTAACAACTCGCTGCAGCTGACCCGGCCAGCGCGCAATTTCGGGTCGATAATAGCGTTGCCGGGCGGCTGAGCTCGAGGCCGTTAGCCGGCCTAGAGTAGGTATGGCCTGCCTGGTGATGTTGCCCTCACTCGACAAGAAAGGATGGAATCATGTCACTCTTTGGGCCACCTGACGTTAATAAACTGAGAGCCAAGCGAGACATCAAAGGATTGATACGAGCACTCACATACCAGAAAGACCGTGTTATTCGCAGAGACGCTGCTATCGCGCTGGGATCCCTTAGAGACCCGGATGCAATTGGTCCATTGATAGCCGCACTCAAAGACGAGGAGATCTGCGCATACCAGAGCGCGGCCAACGCTCTCGGTGAGTTCAGTCACGCGGCGGTAGAGCCCCTTATTGTTGCTCTCAAAGACGCGAATGGCAACGTTCGCTGGGGTGCTGCCCTCGCGCTGGGCAAGATTGGCGATGTGCGCGCTCTACAACCACTAGTCGTTGCTCTCAAAGATGAAAATTGGGATGTGAGGAGCATTGCCGGCGATGCGTTGGGTCAGATCGGTGATGCGCGAGCGGTCGAACCGCTTAGCGCCGCTATCAGGGATAAGAATCCGATTGTTCGCAGGTCGGCTATCGATGCGCTTGGTCAGACCG
>MFGX01000034.1:2942-3440 GCA_001778455.1 Candidatus Fraserbacteria bacterium RBG_16_55_9
TAGAACCACTAATCGCCGCGTTAGTAGATGATGATTTTTCCCCGCAACATCTTCACCAAGCAGCCTTCGACGCGCTGTCGAATATTGGCGCTGAACCAATAATTGCAGTGCTGGAAGGCTTGAGACCCAATCATCGAAAGGCAGCTGCTGAATGCTTGAACAAAATGGATTGGCACCCAAAGCAGGATAGTGAAGTCCCCTTCTATTGGATTGCCAAAGAGGATTGGGCGAAATGCGTCGAACTTGGCGATTTGATGGTCAACCCCCTCATAGCGACGCTCAATGATGAGTATCCGAGGGTCAGGGCAGGCGCTGCTCGTGCGTTGGGTAACATTGGTGATGTGCGCGCTCTACAACCACTTGTTGCTGCTCTCAAAGATGAGGATTGGATCGTGGGGAGCAGTGCAGCCGATGCGTTGGGTAAAATCGGCGATGTGCGAGCGGTAGAGCCCCTTGTGATCGTCCTCAAAGATACGGAGCCGGTCGTGCGGCTGAGTG
>MFGX01000034.1:3468-4917 GCA_001778455.1 Candidatus Fraserbacteria bacterium RBG_16_55_9
ACTGATAGCCGCTCTGGGCGATGACGATGGAGGCGTTCGCCAGCACGCGGCAGAGGCACTGGGGAAAATCGGGGACGCACGGCCCGTAGAGCCTCTTATTGCCGCCCTCGGGGACAGGAATCCAACTGTGCGCAGTAGCGCTGTCGGTGCGCTGGGTCAGATCGGTGATACGAGGGCGTTACAACCGCTTGTTGCTGCTCTCAAGGACGAGGATGTGTCAGTGCGTCTGAGTGTAGCCGATGCGTTGGTTAAAATCGGCGATGTGCGAGCGGTCGGGCCCCTTGTGATCGTCCTCAAAGACTCGGATCCGGCCGTGCGGCTAAGTGTGGCCGATGCGCTAGTCAAGTTCGGCGATATAGCGGTAAAGCCACTCATCACCGTTATCAAAGACGAGGAACGCTCTGTCCCCGGGACTGCCGGCGAGGCTTTGGTCAAGATCGGTTCTGCATCGGTGGAATCACTTGTAACCGCTCTCAAAGACGAAAACCCAGCTGTACGCCTGCGTGCCGCCCATGCGTTGGGGGAAATCGGTGATGTCCGGGCAGTAGCCCCTCTCATCGCTGCTCTCAAGGACGAAACTGACTCCCCACCTTGGGGATCCGTAAGTGGGTCCGCTGCCGATGCACTGGGCAAAATCGGCGATGAAGCGCGAGACCCACTTATCACTGCTCTGAAAGACAAGGATCCCGCCATGCGCATTGGAGCCGCCCGAGGGCTGGGGATTATTGGTGATCCGCTGGCTGTAGATCCACTTATAGCCATGCTCAGAGATGAAGATGCCGCTGTTCGCCAGAATGCCGCCTTTGCTCTGAAAGAAATTGGCAATGTGAGAGCGATTGAGTCGCTCATTATTACCCTTACAGACTGGGATACGTCCGTGCGTAGCGCTGCCGCCTATGCGCTGGTAAGTCTCCATGATGAGCGCGCACTCGATCCCCTTCTGGCTGCGCTCAAAGACCAGGATCGCAATGTACGTATGCATGCGGCCGAGGCTCTGGGGAAGATAGGCGACGCGCGCGCGATAGAGCCGCTGCACAGTGCCCTTGCCGACGAGGATTCAACAGTCCGCCGGGAAGCAGTGAAGGCGTTGGGAGGGATCGGTGATGCAGCGGTCGAACCACTTACCGCCGCGCTCAAACACGACGATCACATTGTTCGTTTGCACGCTGTCTATGCGCTGGGAGAACTCGATGATCCTCGATCCCTAACCGCGCTCGAGTTTGCTCGGCTTAATGATCCGTATATCGAGTATCCGGAGGCATGGGAAGTATCGGATGATGTATATCCGTTCGACAGGCCACGTGGATACCCTGTTAGGGAAGCTGCAGCATCAATTATTGAGCGAATCAAGGCAAGAAGAGAAGACTAGAAGTCTCAGTTCAAGTTGGCCACGCAGATCAAGACCAATCGTCAGGTATCGATTATCACATTTCAGTCCGGCTAACACCT
>MFGX01000034.1:4927-5807 GCA_001778455.1 Candidatus Fraserbacteria bacterium RBG_16_55_9
GACCCGGCCTGGGCGCGGTTTTGGGTCGACAATAGCTTTGCCGGGCCGCTGAGCTCGAGGCCGTTAGCCGGCTCTCGCGGGCTGACCTTATCGTCATTGAGTAATCCCTGTGCCTCACTGGTTCTCGAAACGCCTAAAGGAACGTCTACCTGTTCCTCAAGGGGCCCCTCTCCGGATAGCTGTGGCCGCTGCCGCAGGCCTGACCATCGGCATCCTTGTTGCGTTCCTTCCCGCGAAATCTTACTGTCCTCCCCTTGAAGGCCACTTCCCCACTTTCCTTCTCCCTATGCTGGGGGCATTCTCAGCGGCCGTAGCAACTGAGTTCTACCCCAGGTTCCCCAGTCGCCATTCGACCGCCAATCTGCCCTTCACGCTCTTCTTCATTGCGGCATACGCTTGGCTGGTACTCTCGCTCACGGTCCTCGTTTTCTTCCTTTCATTTGAACAAGGCTGGCTTGCACTCCGCTCGCTCGGCCTCTTCTACATCTCACTCACGATTCCCCCAACCGCGCTCCTGCCCGTGTTCGGCCTGGTTCTGGGCGCCCTTCTGCGCCGTGAAGGTGGATCGGGTATAGGATTCCTAGGTCCGTTGATTGGCGGCCTTGTGGGCCTCATATTTCAACTCGATATATGCCTTTGGATAAGCTTTGGAGCCGGCTAACAACTCGCTGGAGCGGACGCAGCCTCAGCGTGATTTCATGTACGATGTAGCTGTGCTGCGCCGCTCAGCTCGAGGCCGTTAGCCACCGGAAGATTCATCGCTTAGGGTTGCAATAGCATGATATCCGTGCTACTATGATAAGGTGATCAGAGGGTTTGCGGATCGGGGGACCGAGAATGTCTTCAATGGCAAGAATACTCCCGCTGCGAGACGCACCTG
>MFGX01000034.1:5867-6009 GCA_001778455.1 Candidatus Fraserbacteria bacterium RBG_16_55_9
TCACATCGACGGATTGATCTCCATGGGCTTCATTCCGTTGGCCGATGTGCCCGATCGAGAGTTGCTCCTGGGCCTTGTCGGGCAGTTCTGGTCCCCTTCAGGAAGGCTAGAAGCTGTTCCCGCCCAAGGTTTCCCTTCCTTC
>MFGX01000035.1:0-1760 GCA_001778455.1 Candidatus Fraserbacteria bacterium RBG_16_55_9
TGGCGCTATCCCTCCCCTCGCTCAGGCTCATCTTGCATGAGAAACAGGGGTGGCCTTCAGGCTCATCTTGCGTGAGACAAGACTCCGACTTGACAAGACGAGGATTTTATGCTATACTACAAAAACGTAGGATTGAAAGTCATACATAGCCTCTCTAGGATATCCAGTCTTCGTATCCTTCCGCTATCGTGACTCCCGCGTAATATCGTCGTAGAACCCTGAAAGAAAGATTAGACGACTCTCTGAATGGTGGGGAGACCCAACACCCAAGACTTCTTAAAGGAGAAGTGATAGACCATGACCACACAAGCAAAGACAACGAATCGTCTCGAACAGATGTTTCAGATCGATGAAATCACCACGCAAGGTCAGTATGTCAACCGGCAGACGGGTCACCTGCTCATCGTGGATGAACAGGTCGAGAAGGCACTGAACGTCGGCGGGAGCCTCTTCAGCCGTTTCATTTCCACCGATTCAGCCGCCCTCGAGTATGTGAAGGTCAGCGAGAATCCTCACCTGCCCTTTGATGAGACGAGAATCAAGGTTGCCAGTCTGAGCCTTCCGGTCTGCTTCTAAGACCGGCGCTTCCACTAGACACACGTAGGTAAGTTCACCAAGCCACCCCAGAGAATGACGACCCTCATGAGATAGATCGCTCATGAGGGTCTTTATTTCAAAGGCAGGACCCCTTGGCAATTTCCCACGGGTATTCGCGAGCCACGGGATAAGCGTTGAGATTAACTTCCGTTTCTGAGAAAAGTGTGATACGATTTCTACGGAGGCTATTATCATGCTTAAAGTCCGGTATGAGAACAATAGCTTTACTACCACCCAGTGCTCTAGCACCCCAGCACTCAATATGCAATCCTTAGCTATCGCCTTCCGCCCCAAGAGGCGACATCTCCAGTTTTCTCCCAAACCCATGTTCTTGAGAAAAGCGCCTTCCCTATGCAGTTTCCCCGATGTCGCACTCTTCGTGGATTACGACAGGGATATCGCATTCTTAGCTTAACTGCGACACGCATACGGATTCACTCTGGTAGAGCTACGTCCCTTGTTCTTGCGTAAGATCTTGACCCCATGGCGACAAGCTGTTACGCTGAGCACGTCGCGAGCGAGATTCGTCTCCTTGGAGGAGGAAGCGATGGAATACACCTACACCGTGATCTATGAACCAGCCGAAGACGACGGATACTTGGTTCATGTGCCAGCCCTGAACGGCGCCACCACACATGGGACGACTAAGGCGGAAGCTCGGGCCATGGCCAAGGACATGATCCAGGGATACATCGAGAGTCTATTAAAAGGTGGCCAACTTCCTCCCGAGGAGTCAAAGGGTGCTTACCGAGGTGAGCGGGTGACAGTGAAGATCCGCGTCTCTGTCACCGTATGAGTGAGCGACTTCCTTCCCTCACCCCCAAACAGGTCTTGAAAGCCCTGACCCGCAAGGAAGCTGGTTTTTACATTCACCATGTCAGCGCAAGTGGACACCGGTACTTGGCTCACCCAGATGATCCCAGCATTCGTGTGGTGATCCCGTTTCACACGCGAGAACTGCCTCGCGGGACGCTGCATAGCATTCTCAAGCAAGCGAAACTGAGCCGAGAAGAATTTCTGGACCTGTTAAGAGGTTAAGGTACCTCTTCGGACTTTCTTTGAGAGTGTCGCGAAGTTGCAGCTTCTGTCTCTACAGGTTTCTTTGACGGTTTCTGAAAACTTCCTTTGAAACTTCAGAACGGAAATGTCCTCTTCTGAGGAGA
>MFGX01000035.1:1774-5689 GCA_001778455.1 Candidatus Fraserbacteria bacterium RBG_16_55_9
CTGCTTACTGATCACCGGAATTTACTCTCACTGGGGATCTACCGGACAGCAATGTCACTCTTATTCACAAAAATGACATGAGGGCAGCACGGATTCAGCTGTGACAATTGGGAAGTAAAGGACTTCTAACCCTTCATCGCATGAAGCTGATCCGTCTTGGCTGCCATGATGAAGTCGTTGCGGTGCAAGCCTTTGATTTTGTGAGTCCACCAGGTAACTGTGACTTTGCCCCATTCAGTCAAGAGCGCAGGGTGATGCCCTTCGGATTCAGCGAGTTCGCCCACCCTGTCCGTGAACGCTAAGGCTTCCCGAAAATCAGCGAATGTGAAGACGCGTTCCAGGCGCTTAACGCTACCTCGCTCTACGATGTGCCATTCCGGCGTCTGCGGCTGTAATGTGGCAATCTCCGCGTCTGTTAATGTCGGCTCACCTTTCCTGCACGCAGTGCATTTTATCTGAGTCAACTGGGCCATCTTTGACCTCCCCTTCTACTCTTTCGCCAACTGGAGTTACTTCGACTCGTTGAGCGCCTCCCGTGCCTTTCCCATGTAATTCCACAGATCCTGGTCCAATCCGTAGCCGTACTGGTTCAAGACCTGAGGCCCTCCCTCCGCTTGGTACATGCGATTCAGGGATTGTTCGGTCTTTGGGTCCCCTCCCGTGAATGCATCGATCAGCGTTTGGGCGCGGCGGGCGAGGCCGCGTGAAGGGCGCGTGCGATTCGGGTCGCACGGCCGCCTCCTTTCCGTTGTCTATTCCGTCAGTCATGGTGAGATCATACACCCTCACGGAACGTGAGGGTCAAGGTTTCATGGGTCGAAAACTGGTCTTTTGAGCCTCGATGTCCTATTCTTGCACAGCTTAGGCTCATGATCCGCTACCAGACGGAACCCTGTGACGATGAGGCGCTCTACCAATTGCTGCACCCCTGGGTGCGCAACTGGTTCAAGGAGCGCTTTGAGCGCTTCAGTCCTCCTCAGCGCTATTCCATCCCCAACGTGCATCGCGGAGTCAATTGCCTGATTTCTGCCCCCACAGGCAGCGGCAAGACTCTCTCGGCATTCTTAGCGATTTTGAGCGAACTCGTTTCGCTGGCCGAACGAGAGGAGCTGGAAAATCGCATCTACTGTGTATACATCTCCCCGCTCAAGGCACTGGGGAACGATATCGAAAGAAATCTAAACGAACCCCTGGAGGGCATCACGCGTCTAGCCGGACGCGATCTAGGAATCCGCGTGGGCGTGCGCACCGGAGATACGCCCGCAAGCCGCAAACAACGGATGCTCCTCCGAGCGCCACACATCTTGATCACAACCCCAGAATCCTTCGCCATCTCGCTTACATCCAGGGGATTTTCAAAACACTTCCAGAATGTCCGATGGGTAGTCGTGGATGAAGTCCACGCGCTGGCAGAAAACAAGCGCGGTGTGCATCTTTCGCTTTCACTAGAACGACTCAGCGAGATCACGGAATACACTCGCCTTGGGCTATCCGCCACCATCAGCCCACTGGAAGAAGTGGCCAAGTTTTTGGCCGGGCGCAAGTACGGGAGATCCCTCGCCGAAGTCGCTCACGACGGAGAAGATTCCTGGCGCGACTGTTGGGTCGTGGATGCTCGCTTCGAGAAAGTACTTGATCTCAAAGTCCTCAGCCCTGTAAATGACTTCATTCACTGTTCAACGGAAGAACTCCACGGCAACCTCTATGAACTGCTCGCTCGATTGATCGATGAGCACCGCACGACGCTCATCTTCACCAACACCCGTTCAGGCACAGAGCGCGTTGTGCACTACCTTAAGGAACGCTACCCAAGATTCACGGAAGTGATCGGAGCTCACCATGGCTCGCTCTCCAAAGAGCTAAGATTCGATATCGAGAAGCGCTTAAAGAGCGGCGATCTCCGCGTGGTCGTCTCCTCGACGAGTCTGGAGTTGGGCATTGATATTGGCTACGTTGATCTGGTCGTCCTCTTAGGCTCTCCTAAGAGCGTCACGCGCGCACTCCAGAGAGTGGGCCGGAGCGGTCACAAGCTCCACGACACGATCAAGGGGCGGATCGTCGTGATGGACCGGGATGACCTCGTCGAGTGCGCCGTGATGCTCAAGAGTGCGGTAGAGCATAAGCTGGATAAGCTCCGCATCCCGCAGAATTGTCTTGATGTGCTCGCTCAGCAGATCTTTGGCATCTTACTAGATGGTCCGACTCATGCGGAAGATCTCTACGAGCTGGTCACTCGAAGCTACAACTATCGCGATCTCTCCCGTGAGGACTTCGAGAAAGTTTTGGAATATTTAGCTGGAGAATACTCTTCGCTTGAGGATCGTCGCGTCTATGCCAAGATCTACTACGATCGAGAGACGGGCGTGATTGGCAAGCGCGGAAGGCTTGCGCGCGTTCTCTATCTCACCAATGTCGGCACGATCCCCGATGAGTCGTACGTGACAGTGAAATCTGGCGAGCGACGCATCGGGAGCATTGAAGAGTCGTTTCTGGAGATGCTGCGTAAGAGCGATATTTTTGTGCTGGGTGGCGAGACGTACAAGTTCAAATACTCTCGGGGTATGACAGCTCAAGTGGATATCTCGGACGGGAAGAGCCCCACAGTGCCTTCGTGGTTTTCAGAGATGCTTCCCCTGAGGTTCGATCTTGCCCTTGACATTCAGCTCTTTCGATCGCAGCTCAATCAGATGTTCGATGAAGGGCAGAGCAAAGACGAGGTCAAAGCGTTCATTCGCAGCTATCTATATCTCGATGAGCGGGGAGTAGAATCACTCTATCGCTACTTCAAAGAGCAGCAGAGCTACGCTCAAATCCCCCATAGGAAGAAAATTCTAATTGAATACTATCAGGAGGAGCTTGAGCCTGGTCGCTGGAAGAGCCCGATCAAGACTTGGGTGATCTTCCACATGCTCTTTGGGCGGCGGGTGAATGATGCGTTGAGTCGAGCGCTGGCCTGGCTCATCTCTCGACGCGAAGATAAAGATGTTGAGATCGGCATTACAGATCATGGCTTTTACTTAGCATATGAGGGAAGCGTGCGGGTGATGACCGCCTTCGATCTCCTCAAAGAGCGAGATCTTCGCTCCGTGCTCAAAGACGCTCTCGGCAATACGGAGATTCTTAAGCGCCGATTTCGGCATTGTGCCACTCGGTCTTTGATGATACTAAAGAACTACAAAGGGCAAAGAAAGTCCGTGGGCCGCCAGCAGATGAAGGCGATGATCCTGCAGCACGCTGTGGAAGCCCTCGACGAGCGGTTTCCCGTTTTGCTGGAAGCCTATCGCGAAGTGATGGAAGACGCGATGGACGTAGCTCACGCTGAGCAGATTCTAAATGAAATCCGGACCGGGCAGATTGAGATCGAAGCACGGAACAGTGAGCATCCGAGCCCCTTTGCGTTTCACATTGTGATGCAGGGGCGGAGCGACTTGATCAAGTTCGAGGATCGTCACGCCTTCCTGCAGCGCATGTACAGAGAGATCTTGGGAGAGCTGGCAGAGGTTTAGCTCACTTTCGAAAAGACTTTCGCAACAGCCTGGGGTAACTCAACGGGGACAAAATAGTCCGCAGGATACAGATAATCTTCGCCGGATTCGTCAATCACTCGGATGCAACCAGACTTAGAAGAAGGTTCGTCTGGCAAGACTTGATAGATCTTGCGCAGCTCTAAATCTTCGCAATCTTCATTCCGGATACAGATGACAAACTGTCGTTTCGCCTTCTGCGATTTCATGGTCGTCAATCTAAGAATCGCTTGATCTTGAATCGCTTTCTTCCAATACCATGCGCTTCGTACCAGTGTACCTCAGCTAAACGCATCTTACCATTGGAGAGGAGAACTTTAGCAACTCCTTTGAGCTTTCGCCAACGCCCAGCACCGTAACTCTTCCGCAGACGTGCAATATCTCGAATGGC
>MFGX01000035.1:5766-8180 GCA_001778455.1 Candidatus Fraserbacteria bacterium RBG_16_55_9
ACCGGGGCGAGAAGCTGGCCGAGTACGAAGCCGCTGGCGTGCGCGAGTATTGGCTGATCGATCCGGATGAAGAGCGAGCGGACTTCTACGTATTGGGTGATGATGGGCGCTACGACCGCCGACGCCCGGAGGGTGGACGTTATCGCTCCGGGGTGCTGTCGGGGTTTGAGTTGAATGTCGCGTGGCTTTGGGCTCAGCCTCTGCCCCCGGTGCTCAGCGTGCTCAAAGAGTTGAAGCTTATTTGAGCTTCACCATTGGGCTAACCTGACTTTGCAAATGCTTTCCTAGCAATCTGAGGCAACTCAACAGGCACGAAATAGTCTGCTGGATATAGGTAATCTTCGCCGGATTCGTCAATCACTCGGATGCAACCAGACTTAGAGGCAGATTCGTCTGGCAAGACTTGATAGATCTTGCGCAGCTTTAAATCCTCACAGCCTTCATTTCGAGTGCAAATTACAAACTGCGGTTTCGTCTTATGCCGCTTCATAGTGCTAATCTGAGAATCGCTGGATGTTAAAGCCCTTTCTACCCGCCTTTTGGGCTTCTTCATTAGCCTTGTTCAAAGACTCGTTCGCTTTATCATGATGACCTTCTCTCGAGTAAGCACAAGATTTCAAGAAGTGGGTCATCCAGATTTCCTTATTCCCTCGACTCTGTAAAGCTTCGTCCAACACGTCTTGCGCCTCAGCGTACTTTCCTGAGAGTGATAATGCTAAGGCCAAAGTGTGGGATATATAAGGCTCTAGATATCTACCGCGATGTTTATTTATGATTTCGATGGCCTTGTCATACTCACCCTTACTGATGTAAAGCCGTACCAGTAATTCTGCAATGAAATCTTTTTTTTGACTTTTGCTCTTTGGCGACCAAGCCAGTTCCAGTGCTGCTACGAGGTACTTCTCAGCCTTGTTGCGGTTCTTGATAGCTTCTGCTGTATCTTTTTGTCCGTGGCCACTTAGTATCCAATAGTGAACAAATGAAACCTTGCCGAGCCAATATAATCTATGAACGCCCTCGAATATTCCGTTTGAGGGAGTACTGTTTGATGATGGTTCCGACAAGTCTGCACGATCAAGCCCGTCTTTAAGCCAGCATTGGTAGAAATATTTCCAAGCACTCTCAGCGTTCTCCAAATCCTTAGCGTTATATGAAATCTCGTTCTCTGGAGTTACTCCACTACGTTCTAACGCATAGACTTCCTCCTTCCAGTCGTTGGTGATGAGTTTGTAATAGCCGTGACCAGAGTGATATAGCGATTTGATGTAGTCATTGCGATCACGTTGACGCATTTCGTTTTGTCTCCTATCCGCAGACAAAAGAGACTCCCAAACCTGAATCGCTTGCGAGAGACAATCGATGCCCTGTCGGATGCATTGGTTAGCAGTTTCTGGACGATTCTGCTGGTGTTGTGCATCTCGCCTTCCGTAAAGCACCTGATGAGGCAGTTTTTCTACCAGCAGATAACCTTTTCTGTAAAGATCTGTAATGCGACGAGGGTCAATTGATAGTGCCCTATCCAGATACTCTAAGGCTTGATCAGTTTCGTTTCGGATGTCCCCATCTTTTCTACCTCTAGGTCCGAGTTCGTGAACATTTTGATAGTGCAGATACGCCAAATTGGACCAGTAACCTGCATTATTTGGCTCAAGATCTACACACCGTTTCCGAATAAACTCCGTTTCGTCTCGATATTTTTTCTGTTGAGCCAGAAAGGTTCTCCTTGTGTTGTTCAACTCGAGGTATATCATTTGGGGAGGTCTCAGCTAATTTCCCACATGCGAAGCCAATTTCGCTCAAGATTTCAGCGTCATTCCAGATTTCTGGTTGATTTTGAGGAATTTCCTTGATCGGTACGAATTTGTCGTAAATGGCACGCCAATCCTTGCGCCGTTTCAATTGTCTTAGCTCTTCCAGGGCTGTGGGAGACCTTAGTACAGCGTCAGCTTGCTCAGCCGTTAATACGCAACATAAAGGTAGGAGGCGATCATCTGTTATGATGCCCTCTCTCCTTAGCTGTGCCTTGATACATCTTGTTAAATCACCTGAAGAAACCGTCAAATCAGATTCGACCGAAAAACGGACCGATACACTTGTGGGAGTTTTTTCGAACGTTTGTACCTTTAACTTCTTAGCAGGTTGATTTTTGTCCTTGCTCTTAGCAAAGATACCGATTGCCCCTTCAATTGGCTCAATACTGAGCGATAGAAAGTTTGGGAATAACTCTGCAATTTCGTTCAATTGCTCACCTGTGAAACTCACTCTGCCGATTTGAAATGGTTGGTCGGTAAAGACTCTAATCACTAGAGTGATTCCCACTATATCGCTTCTCCATATATGCTTGTGCGCGTTGGTTCTGACCTTGCCTCTTGCCTTCTCACGCAAATTATATCTGACACCTGCTAATTATTCCA
>MFGX01000036.1:0-111 GCA_001778455.1 Candidatus Fraserbacteria bacterium RBG_16_55_9
CCCGCTAGCTTTGGGTATGCTTTGCATACTAGTGAGCCTCATATATGGCTTATGGGTGCAACGAAACTTAAGCCGTTTGATAAGGAACTGGCTCGGCGCTTCCAAGATCGA
>MFGX01000036.1:140-867 GCA_001778455.1 Candidatus Fraserbacteria bacterium RBG_16_55_9
GATGGGGGTACAGTTTAGAAGATCCTGGCTCAGGCCGCATCAAGATTGCCATCTGCACGTATCTTCCTCGATTTCTCCAGATGCGAATCGTACTCCACGAATTGATAGAAATTCGCCTGCGAAGAATAGTTCGGAAGTTTCCCGCCTCTGAGCCTCTCATAAATATAGAGGTGATGGCTTCCCTCGCTCCGCTTGCATTCCTATTGTTCGCGGGCATCTATATCCCTGTGCTCACAATCGCTGTTGTCGTGATGATTGATCAGAAGTTGCCTAATTATGTCAGCAATTCCCTCAGATCCCTGGGAGAATGGTTCAGTAATTTCACGCCTTCTCCGGTTTTCTCCATCGTCATAATTCTCGCAATAATCACTATAGGCATTCTTCACGTGCGGTATTTTGAACCCCGCAGATTCTTACGCCTCTTTGGCCCGGTCAAGCAAATACCAGGGAAGAACAATGATGAGCTAGAAAATCATCCGTTGCAAAGCGCTCCGATACAAGTATATGGCTTCAGCTTCTTTGGGCGTCCTCTCAAGAAAGAACTTCTGCAGCAAGCAGAGCAACAAGTCCTGCTACCCCTAGCGCAAGAGTACAATAGCGTAAATCCAGTAGAGGGAGACGTGGTTACTCAGAGCAAATCCCTCCCTAGTGTATCTGAAAGTTCTTTTAGTTCTGATAAGAATCGGATGCAAAGCTGGGTCTTCGCCATCTTCCAGGCCCTCGCTAT
>MFGX01000036.1:905-2474 GCA_001778455.1 Candidatus Fraserbacteria bacterium RBG_16_55_9
GACCGAAGTTCTGCGGACCTTTTGTTTGCACCTTTCAACATCTCATTTCCCGATTTTCTTAAGTAGTTCGTAAAGAGGTTTCGATGGATATCTCTGGATGGAATAGAGAAACCTTCAGCAGGTGCACCTACTGGCTGGATATTACAGTTTCCGGGCTTGTCTTTAGTATCGTTTGCGATACAATATCTCCAGCGATCCATGCCTACGGTGGCACGAGATGGCGAGTTTGAATTCATTGTGCATACGAATGAGCTTCCCTTCGAGCCGCCACACGTTCATGTAAGGTTCGCAGGGGAAGAAGTACGCATCGAACTCGACGGCGGAACCTTCATGGATGAGCCACCTCGAGGGAAACGTCGAGCGACTCTCGCGGCATATAAGCGTCACGCTGTTGAGATCCGCGTTGCCTGGAGTCGCATTCATAAGCAAGCGTCGAGAGGAGGTAGCAAAGATGCCCACAGTTGTTTACGTCAAAGGCGGAGAGAAGATGTTGACCCGAGTTCTCCTGACCGATCAGGGGATCATCGTGCATTTTGCTGATGACCGAGAAGGCTTGATCCCCTTTGGCACATTGAAACTGGAAACTTCCCCAGAGAGCGTCACCCTTCCGAATCCCTACACTCTACAAATTCACCTGGCTAATGGACATACGGAAGAGATCCCTTGGGACTTCGCTCGTCATTTCGCTGACGATAGATATCATGAGCGGTCTGAGAAGATTGCAACCCGAGGCCGACTGCGACTGGGCCAGCGCCTCCGGCAGCTTCGAGAAGAAGGGCAACTGACTCAAGAGGCACTGGCAGAAAGATCAGGAGTGGGACGTGTCACGATCGCTCGGATCGAGTCAGGCCAGCAATCTCCCAGATATGAAACCCTGGTCTCTTTGGCGAAAGGTTTGCAGCTCTCTGTGGAAAGGTTATTGTTGGATTGACTTTTATGGAGCAGTACGATTGGGAAAGATGAAACACCAAGAACGCCGAGTCCATCAGCTTTCCGATCGCGTCTGGATCTATCGCCATGACTGGCAGAAGGTGGAACCCACCCTCGGCATGATCCTCACGGATGAGGGTTGGATTGGCATCGATGGCGGGAACTCTCCCATTCACGGCCAGCGCGTCTACGAGGCCATGCAAGATATCCGAGAAAGACCTGTGCTCTACGTGATCGACACCCACCGTCACTTCGACCATGTCTTTGGCAATCAAGCCTTTCACGCGCCGGTGATCGCCAGCCGGACTTGCCGAGAGCGCTTTTCGAAAAACCTTCTAGAGGATTGGGCCTCTGACCGCGTGCATCGCTGGCTTAAGGAAACGATGTTTTCCAGTATTTCCACGCTGAGGCCGGAAGATTTTCGAGATTTAGCTCTGGTGGCTCCATCTCTCAGTTTCGAGGGGGAGTTGACGCTGGATCTGGGCAATATAAGTGTTCAACTCTTCTCACTGGCTGGGGCTCACAGCGACGACAGCATTGGGGTCTTCGTGCCCTACGAGCGTGTGCTCTTTCTGGCCGATGCCTTCTACTTTCGCGAGGGCTCCGAGGGGCGTTTTCTACGCTTGCTCTCGCTACTCG
>MFGX01000036.1:2748-3226 GCA_001778455.1 Candidatus Fraserbacteria bacterium RBG_16_55_9
GAATCATCACTACTACCATCTGGTCATAAGGAGGCCAAGATATGTCACCTGAGCTGTTCCTTCCAGGCATACTTCGCTGGATCCACTTCGTGGCCGGGATTATCTGGATCGGCCTGCTCTACTTCTTTAACTTGGTAAACGTGCCCTATACGAAGATAGCGGAACCCAAGGAGCGCGCCGCGCACGTTCCCAAGCTCATGCCGCTCGCACTCGCCTGGTTCCGGTACGCGGCATTGGTGACCGTGGTCGTCGGCTTTGGGTTGCTTTTTGCGTTGCCTCAGTACTGGCGGATTGGGAATTTCTTCGACACGGATGGTGCGAAGACGATCTTCATGGGCATGCTCCTCGGCTCCATCATGCTCTTTAACGTCTGGGTCTTCATCTGGCCCAACCAGAAGAAGATCATTGCCGCTACGGTGAAGGGGGAGAAGCCGGAGCCGAAGTGGGGTAAGAATGCTCTCTTGGCCTCCAGGACGAA
>MFGX01000036.1:3383-3722 GCA_001778455.1 Candidatus Fraserbacteria bacterium RBG_16_55_9
ACGTGGCCACGGCGGCGCGCGCCCGTGGACTCTACGCATAAATGAAGGGAGTTCTCGTCATCGCCGATGGGCTAGGGGGTCGGCCCACGGATTATCGGGGCAAGACTTGCCTACAGACTGCGAAAAAGCCCCATCTGGATGAACTCGCCCGCCGCGGGCTCAACGGGCTTCTAGATCCCATTGCTCCGGGAGTCCGCCCCGGCAGCGACACGGCGCATCTTTCCATCTTCGGCTACGACCCCTATCGGGATTATCCCGGACGTGGTGTATTCGAGGCTGTGGGCATTGGCTTAGATGTGCAAGAGGGAGACATCTGCTTTCGCACTAACTTCGCTACTG
>MFGX01000036.1:3803-4161 GCA_001778455.1 Candidatus Fraserbacteria bacterium RBG_16_55_9
AAGCTCCACTTGAAGTCCGATTCCAGTGTCCACGTCTTCTTCAAGGCGAGTACAGAGCATCGCGGAGCGCTCGTGTTGCGCGGTCCGGAGCTTTCGCCCGCGATCACCGAAGCAGACCCTCATGATGATGGCAAGAAAGTTCTAGAAGTCCGCCCTACGGAAGATACGTCACCAGCAAAGCGCACAGCCCAGCTTGTGAATGAGCTGATTCATCAGTCGCATGGGATATTGCAGGATCTGCCGTTGAACAAGGAGCGCGGTCGTCAGGGGAAGCCTCCGGCCAACATTCTCTTGTTGCGTGGCGCTTCGGGCGTGCCCCATTTGAAAACACTGCCGGAGCTGTATGGCATTCAGGGGA
>MFGX01000036.1:4237-5482 GCA_001778455.1 Candidatus Fraserbacteria bacterium RBG_16_55_9
AGCCACGGGAAAGCTGGATTCGAATCTTCTCAACAAAGTGAAGCTCACCGTGAAGGAACTTCAGGAGAAAGATTTTGTGTTTGTCCATATGAAGGGGGCAGATTCCGCAGGTCACGATCACAACGCAGCGGCAAAAATTGCGTTCATTGAGAAGATTGACGAGGCCATCGGGTATCTGCTGGAAAATCTCAATTGGGGCGAAACACATCTTGCGTTTACGGGAGATCACTGTACGCCCATCGTCTATGGAGATCACACGGCAGAGCCGGTGCCGCTCGTGATCGCTGGTCCCAATGTGCTCCCTGATGCCGTGAAAACCTTCGACGAGGCGAGTGCTAGAGATGGTGGCTTGGGGCACATCTCTGGCAATGTGGTGCCGCTCTTGGCTGGCTACAACAACTGGCTCAAGAAATTTGGGACGTGAGTCGCGCGGAGAGAGAAATTGAAAAGTAGAATCCTTGAGTAGTATCGCGACTACTGCCTCCTATGATACAGAATATGTATTCTGTTTCCTTGAGTGAATGTAGCACGGCAAGGGCACACATCAAAAGCAGGGATAGCGGAGACCGCGCCCCGAAAGGAAAGAGCTCCAACGCTTTATACTCTTTTTCACATACTCATCTATAAAGAGCCGACGGCGATGGCGCTTACCGTTCCTGTGTTCGGGCACACTGACTACCCCCCGACGTGCGGTTCTATCGCTTTCCGCTTCACACGCCAACTCGTCATCAGCACCTGCTTGTATTCTTACCTTTCATTTTCGGATATAATCTTCTCAGGTGACCCGTGCATGGCTACTTGTAAGCAGTGCGGTAGGCCTATTGAAGATGAGCTTGCCCACAATGATGAGAAAACGGCAAAGTTCTGTGCTGAATGCGCAGCGTATTTGTCTAAACTGAAGCCTCCCCACTATAACGGCCCCCGCATTATCGGGATGCTCACTACCAATTGCTGGCGATGCCAAGCAGTATATTGATAGTGCGGATAATGATCGATGTCCCACCTGCACATGGTACAAGTGCAACGATTGCGGCGCCTGTCTCTGTGGTTCCAGTTAGCTCCTGTCACAATGCAAGCCGCAATTTCACTCATTAGCACATTCCCCCTAAAAAGTGGTCTAGACGTGTCTTTATGATCAACTCAACGTACTCTGATGAAACAAAACGGGTATTCTGTTTCCTATTGTTGGCGTATGGGAACCACCTGCCAAATGAAATACGGGTTTGTTACGGAGTGCGTTGACAA
>MFGX01000036.1:5532-5767 GCA_001778455.1 Candidatus Fraserbacteria bacterium RBG_16_55_9
AGACCGTGGCTTTGGGGGCGCGCGATGGCTCTGGAGCAGGCGGTTGAGTACGCACTAGGGAGGGACGAAGAGCTTTGCTTCGCTCGACCAGTTGCGTTCGGAGAGAACGCAAGTATCATGGAATGGGTTCTGCAGAGAGGAGGTTGCCTTGTCTCCGTTGTTCAAAGAGCTAACAGACAAACTGCAAGAACTTCCGGAAGATTCTTTGCGACAGGTCTTGCAACTCGTTGAATCT
>MFGX01000037.1:0-7365 GCA_001778455.1 Candidatus Fraserbacteria bacterium RBG_16_55_9
GAGAATATTCGAAAGACCGTGTACCTCATAGCCAACGTAGGTAATGTCCATTGCCTCGACAAGCCCGGCAGCCACCAGAAAATCGATCTCAAGAAGTCCTTGGCCCGCCAGCTTGAGGTTCTTCTTGCCCTGACGCACGATCTCACGGACGACCGACATCGGGCAGCGCACCGTGCCGTAGAGCTCGACACCCACATAGTCGCCGTCTTGAATGAACTGCCTCACAGCCGTGCGCTCATCCATGACCTTCTCTCTTAAGGCCATGGATTTGTTCTCTCGCAACCAGTGGCGGAATTCCTCAACGTCAGGCTGCTTGAGAAGCTCTCCCTGCCCGGATTCGATCCCATCCATCGTCTGGTTCCTCCTGATGCTGGATCACGTACGCTTTACCGAGCTCGAACGCTTTCAAGTTGATTGCCGCATAGCGAGGGGATAGTCGAGTGATCGCATCTCGCACATGCTCGCCGGGGAACGGCAGCTGTTCTGTCGCAACCAAAGCTCCCAGCATCACCATGTTGGCCGCGATCAGCGCACCTGCCTGCTGGGCCAGATCTTCCGCATTCAGAGCAATCACAGACCCTGCCGAACTCCTAATCCGAGAAAGAATCTCTCTTAAATCTGGGTACTGACCCTGGCCTAACTTCACAGTGGAGGGTATGATCGGCTTCGTGTTCGTTATGACCCAAGTATGGCGCGACGCCTTGGAGAGAGCGCGCAGCGTCTCCAGGGGTTCGAACCCCATGAGTACATCCGCTTCTCCGTCACCAATGAGGGGACTGTGCACTTGGCCGATCAAGATGGCCGTTTCCACGACTCCACCTCGCTGCGCCATTCCGTGGACTTCGCTGATGATCACGTTTAAGTCGGCCGCGAGCGCGGCTTCTCCTAACACGCGCGCGGCGGTCAATGTCCCTTGTCCGCCCACACCCACCATGTAGAGCCTAGCGCGCACCCACAGCCTCCTCTCGCTCCACCTCGATTACCTCGATGGCATCATTGGGGCAGAGCTGGGCGCAGATTCCGCACTCATTGCAGAGAACTCCATCGATCACGATCTTCCCTGTCTCGCTCACAAGAAGAGCCGGGCAAGCGAACGTATCCACGCAGGCATTGCAATTGGCGCAGAGACCACAAACTAGGCAGCGTCGAGCTTCTGCCTGCACCTGCATTTCCGTGAGGCCAAGATCGACTAGGTGAAAATCGCTCACTCGCTTGGAAGGGTCACGTTGCGCCGTCTTCACCCGCTCTGAAACATGGGACGGCTTGTAGCGCTCTACGTTCTTCAATTCATGGGGCGTGTGGAAGGTGGCGGCCTTCGCCGTTTCTCCTCGAAGATAACGATCTATGGCCCCTGCAGCCCGCTTCCCGGCAGCGATCGCTTCGATCACCGTGGATGGGCCGCTCACCAGATCCCCACCGGCAAAGAGTCTTTCGACCGAAGTCATCCCCAGGCCACCGACTTCAACCCAGCCACGGTGATCGAGTATCAGACCCAAGTCTTTCAAGAAACGTGAGTCCGGCCTCTGACCAATCGCCACAAGCGCGGTATCGATTCCTACGGTGAAGTTTGAATCGGGAATGGGGATGGGCCGTCTGCGGCCTGAGCCATCGAGCGCTCCCAGCTCCATCCGAACTGACTCCAAGCTGATCAGACGCTCATTCTGAGTGAGAAAGCGAATCGGCGCGGCTTGTTCGATAATCTCTATCCCTTCGGCCTCGGCCTGTTCTACTTGATCTGGATGAGCAGGCATCTCGATCCGCGAACGCCGGTAGCATAGGGAGACTTCTTCCGCGCCGAGGCGGCGGGCAACCCGTGCTGCATCCAACGCGGAGTCTCCGCCGCCAATGACCGCAACGCGCGGCCCGACTCGGGGCCTTCCGCCACGATTCACCTCCCGCAGGAATTTGAGGGCATCCATCACGCCCTCTGCCTCCGCGCCGGGGATTTTCAGCATCCCTCCATGATGAGCGCCTGCCGCCAGAAAGATCGCAGAATGTCCCTTCCACAATTCCTCAACAGGGATGTCTTGCCCTATGCGAACCCCGGTCTTTAGCTCGATTCCAAGCTCTAGAATCTCCTTGATTTCCTGGTCTAACACAGAGCGGGGTAGCCGGAACGCCGGAATACCTGCGTAGAGCATCCCACCGGGGTTTTCCAATGCCTCATAGACAGTGACGGAGTAGCCACGCAACCTCAAATCGTGAGCGGCAGTCAATCCAGCTGGACCAGCGCCAACGACGGCAATACTCATGCCGTTTCCCACAATGCTCGACTTGAGTTCATCCAAGAACTTGCGGCGAATACGGCCAACGGCCCGTTCTGCGACGAAACGCTTCAGGGCATTGATGGCAATCGGCTGGCCGTTATTGACATGAATGCAGTGACCTTCGCATGGTTGAGGGCAGACCAGACTGAGCGTGTGGGGGAAGGGGACACGCGAGCGGATCAGTCTGTATGCTTGATCATAGAGGCCAGCGGCAGTTAATCCGACATAGCCCTGAACGCAGATGTTCGCTGGGCAGGCGGCGACGCAAGGCGGGATGGGCATTTTTCTACTTCCACCCGATCGGATCTTCTGTTGAGAGCGAAAGATATCGTACAGAGCGGCATTGGGAACGACGCATCGAAAACCCGGCTCGCTGTTCCAGCAGGCTTTGCATTTGAAGGGATTGACCCGCACATCTTTCATCTCAGCCCCCTGATCGAAGGAGCACGCAAGGATGCCTTGAGATCACAACCGCAATCTCCTCCTTGCTCTCTTGCAGAGCTTCCTTGAAGACGTCGACGGCCTCTTGAAGTCCGGCGGGGTCCAGGATGTGAATACTTCGTACCCCGCATCCCTGAAGCACGTCCTCGATGGCAACGGCTGGAACGTGACCTGTCACCGAGAATTCCAGACCCGGGTGGGGCTGATGGCCGGTCATCGCCGTGGTTCGATTGTCTAGGATCACCAGCAGGAACTTGTGCTGCCCATGAACTGCATTGGTGAGCGCCGGAATCCCGGCGTGAAAGAAGGTCGAGTCACCGACGAGCGCCACCACACGCTGGTCGGTCGCTCGGGTAAACCCATTTGCTGTCCCAATGCTGGAGCCCATGCAAAGAAGATAGTCGGCCATCTCCAGGGGCGGCAGCAATCCCAGAGTGTAGCAACCGATGTCTGTTGTGAATATTGTGTTCTTGAATTCATCGCCCAGGGCCAGCTTGAGCGCATAGTATGTCGCACGATGAGGGCAGCCGGCACAGAGTTGTGGCGGTCGGGCGGGCAGCGGTGGAAGAGTCTGTGCTACGGGCTTCTCCACTGCAATTCCCATTAACTCAGCGATTGCTCTCTTCACCCGATCCGGTGTGAACTCGTACAGCTGCGGAAAATGGCCGCTTCCCTTGCCCAAGATCTCTCGATGGATGCCCAGATCAGCCACGATCACTTTGAGCTCGTTCTCCAGATACGGCTCGAGTTCCTCCACAACTAAGATCCGCTCGCTGGAGAGTAGAAAGGCCTCACAGAGAGTACAAGGCAATGGATTCGTCATACCGATCTTTAAGATCCCAATTCTCTTAGTAAGATCGAGTTCCTCCACGGCATCCAAGGCGTAATTGAACGCCACGCCACTGCTCACAATGCCCAGCTCTTGAGCCTTCCCGATGATCATATGAAAGGGAGAGTCCTCAGAAAGCTGCCGGGCTTGCCCCATCCGCTCGATGAGGACTTTATGTCGCTGGCGGGCCACAGCGGGAACAACCACAAAGCGCGAGGGCTCTTTCACAAAACGAGCTGCCTTCGTAAACGTCTTCGGGAGTTCGCCGATCTTGACGATCCCGCGCGTGTGGTTCACGCGGGTGGTGGTTCGAAGCAGCACCGGAAGCTCCAGTTTCTCCGATAACTCAAAGGCATGTCGGACCATCTCCAGTGCCTCTTGTGGATCCGCGGGCTCGAGCATGGGAATGTTGGCCAACTTCGCGTAGTAGCGATTGTCCTGCTCATTCTGGCTGGAATGCATGGACGGATCGTCTGCGGATACAATGACAAGACCCGCGCGCACGCCTGTATAAGCCAGACTCATGAAGGCATCCGCAGCGACATTGAGCCCCACATGCTTCATGGCGCACAGCGCTCGCACACCCGATACGGCTGCGGCGGCAGCCATCTCCAGGGCAACTTTCTCGTTCACTGAATACTCGAAGTAGATTCCGGCGTCCGGTGCGATCTCGGCGAAGGCGTCGCCGATCTCGGAGGCGGGGGTGCCCGGATACGTCGTCACGAACCCCACACCCGCTTCCAGTGCCCCTCGGACGATCGCTTCATTGCCTAAGAGGAGCATCTTGCTTCCTCGTTCTCTGGTCGTCAGTTGCGTCATTTCGCACCACGCTCCAATCTCATCGTACCCTTGCCGTACGCGTCAATCCCATGACGGCAGGCAGGGGTGGAGTTGATCTGAATCAGTACCTACTTCCCAAGCTGATGGACATCATCGTCTTCGATGATTCCGCTCAGAGACAAGAAAGAGCCATAACGCATATAGTGAAGCGACAGGCGAAAGAGAATGGATATAATGCTTGATGAGGGCATGAGGAGGGCATAACGCGTATGACAAGGCCATCGCTAGAGATCAACGATAAAGTCGTGGTGGAACGTTCAAGTCTCCCGCGACTCTTCCAGGCCTTGAGCCAGCGGGGCTATTGCGTCGTGGGACCCACCGTGCGCGATGGGGCCATCGTCTATGACGAACTGGGCTCTTTGGACGAGCTACCCATCGGCTGGACGGATGAGCAGGACGGCGGCACGTATCGCCTGAAGAAGCGCTCGGATCAAGCCCTCTTCGGCTACGTCGTTGGGCCGCACTCCTGGAAGAAATTCCTCCACCCACCGGTTCTACGCCTCTGGAAAGCCAAGCGCAACGGGAATAGCTTCGAAGTGGATGGAAAGAACGCAGACACACCGCCGTATGCTTTTCTTGGCGTCCGGTCTTGTGAACTCCACGCCATTGCGATCCAAGACAGAGTCTTCTTAAGCGGTAAGTATGTGGACCCCGTCTATAGATCAAGACGAGAGAAGGCCTTCATCGTCGCCATCAACTGCGGTCAGGCTGGAGGAACTTGCTTCTGCGCCTCGATGAAGACGGGCCCGAGAACCAGCAATGGCTTTGACCTGGCGCTGACAGAAGTGATCGAAGAACAGCGGCATTACTTTCTCTTCGAAGTCGGCACAGAGCGCGGCGGAGAGATTTTAAGGGAAGTCCCTCATCAAGAAGCGCGCGAGCGGGAAGAGAAGACCGCCGAAAAAATCGTCGAACGTACGGCGCAGCAGATGGGGCGAACGATGGACACTTCTGGCATTAAAGAGCTGCTCTATCGAAACTTGGAGCATCCACGCTGGGACGAAGTGGCCAATCGCTGCTTGAGTTGCGCCAATTGCACCATGGTCTGTCCAACGTGCTTTTGCACTACAGTGGAAGATGTCACGGATCTCTCCGGCCAAGAGGCCGAGCGCGTGCGCAAGTGGGATTCCTGCTTCACGATGGACTTCTCTTACATCCATGGCGGCAGTGTTCGTGCCTCACCGAAATCCCGCTATCGCCAATGGATGACCCACAAGTTGGCGAGTTGGATCGATCAATTCGGAACGTCAGGCTGTGTGGGTTGCGGGCGCTGCATTACCTGGTGTCCNGTCGCGATTGACATCACCGAAGAAGTCCGCGCTATCCAAGAGACTGAGCATGTGGTAAAGGAGGGTACCGATGGAAAAGCTTGAGCGTCTGTTGGCAGAGCATCCATTCTTTAAGGATCTAGATCCGCGCTATATTCAGCTGATCGCCGGATGTGCGTCCGAGGTGACCTTTAAGGCCGGTGAGTTTGTCTTTCGTGAGGGGGATCTCGCAACTCACTTCTGGCTCATACGCCAAGGGAAAGTATCGCTGGAGATCTTCGCTCCTGGACGAGGTCCGATCATGCTGGAAACGCTGATGGATGGCGATGTGATGGGTTGGTCATGGATCGTTGAACCCTTCAAGAAACAGTACGATGCCCGGGCTCTTGACCTCACGCGGGCCATTGTCTTCGATGCCATGTGCATCCGTGGCAAGTGCGAGGAAGAACCGAAGTTGGGCTACGAACTGTTCAAGCGCTTTTCTCAAATCATCGGAGAGAGACTGCAAGCCACACGAATGCGTCTCTTGGATCTTTATGGTGCTCACGCTGATGCCTAAGATGATCGCGACGGCAGATGGTATCGACCCCATGCTCCCTCGCCCGTACCGCGTTCAACGGGTGCGACGAGAAACCTACGACACATTCACACTGGAACTGGAGCCTTTGCGTGATGCGGTGGAGTTTTCGTTTGCGCCGGGGCAATTCAACATGCTCTACCGTTTTGGTGTGGGTGAGGTCCCGATCTCCATCAGCGGTGACCCGGGTCAGCCAAAGACCCTCATTCACACAGTTCGGGCCGTCGGGGCAACGACGAAGGCCATCTGCAAAATGAAACGCGGACAGATACTCGGAGTGCGCGGGCCCTTTGGCAGCCCCTGGCCTATGGAAGAGTCTACAGGAAATGATGTCATGATTGTCGCAGGTGGCATTGGCTTAGCTCCGCTGCGACCGGCAATCTACCATCTCTTGGCGCATCGCGGACAGTACGGCCGAATCGCCTTGCTCTACGGTGCGCGAACGCCCAAGGATCTCCTTTACACACGCGAACTTGAACAATGGCGTGGACGCTTCGATCTGCAAGTCGAAGTGACCGTGGATAGTGCCAAACCGGAAGAATGGCGGGGCCCCGTCGGCGTTGTCACTGCGTTGATCCCCCGAGCTGCCTTCGACCCACTTCACACAACCGCATTGGTTGTTGGACCAGAAATCATGATGCGCTTCACCGTGCTCGAGCTTCAGAAGTGCGACGTACGAGATGACCAGATCGTCCTGTCGATGGAGCGCAACATGAAGTGCGCTATCGGCTTCTGCGGGCATTGCCAGTATGGACCGACGTTCATCTGCAAGGACGGTCCCGTCTTTCGCTACGACTGCATCAAAGAGCTCTTTGGAAAGCGAGAGATCTGATATGCCAAGAAAACCCAAATTGGCCGTCTGGAAGTTCGCTTCGTGCGATGGCTGCCAACTCAGCCTCCTCGATTGCGAGGATGAGTTACTCGCTGTCGCTGGAGCCGTAGAGATCGCCAATTTTGCCGAAGCCTCCCGAGCCATCGTGAGAGGGCCCTATGACCTCTCGCTCGTGGAAGGTTCGATCACGACGGAGCACGACGCCGAACGAATCCAGCAGGTCCGGCGATCGTCAAAGTACCTCATCACCATTGGGGCATGCGCTACGGCGGGCGGCATCCAGGCCCTGCGTAACTTCAAGAACGTCAAAG
>MFGX01000037.1:7449-8676 GCA_001778455.1 Candidatus Fraserbacteria bacterium RBG_16_55_9
AAAGTGAATTTCGAGCTGCGTGGTTGCCCCATCAATAAGTATCAGCTTCTGGAAGTCGTCAGCGCCTTTCTCCATGGGCGCAAGCCGAATACGCCGGCACACAGCGTCTGCGTGGAATGCAAACGTCGCGGCACAGTCTGCGTCATGGTGGCGCACGGGACGCCATGCCTGGGACCCGTCACGCAAGCAGGCTGCGGTGCGATCTGTCCGGCCTATCATCGCGGCTGCTACGGGTGCTTCGGCCCCAAGGAGACGCCGAATACGGCGTCGCTGAGCGCGTGGTGGAGTCGATTGGGCGTCAAGGAACAAGATCTCGTTCGAGCGTACCGCGGGTTCAATGCCTTTGCGGAGCCTTTCAGAAAAGAGAGTGAGCTCCATGAACAGCAAACCAGCTAAAACCATCAAAGTGGACTATCTCGCACGCGTCGAAGGTGAAGGCGCGCTGTACATAAAGATCAAGGATGACACCGTCGCCGACGTGAAGTTAAAGATCTTCGAACCGCCGCGCTTCTTCGAGGCCCTCTTGCGTGGGAGAGATTTGACAGAAGCCCCCGACATTACCGCGCGCATCTGCGGTATCTGCCCTATCGCTTACCAGATGAGCGCTTGCCACGCCATGGAGGACGCCTGCGGCGTCAAAGTCGAAGGCCAATTGCGAGCGCTCCGACGATTGCTCTACTGCGGTGAGTGGATCGAGAGCCACGTGCTGCACGTGTACCTGCTTCATGCCCCTGATTTTCTGGGCTACGAGAGCGCAATCCATATGGCCAAAGACCACCCAGGGGTTGTTCGAGAAGCGCTTCAGTTAAAGAAGACCGGCAACGAGATCGTCACGCTCTTGGGAGGGCGCGAGATTCACCCCATCAACGTCCGAGTCGGCGGCTTCTACAAAGTGCCGAGCGAACAGGAGCTGCGCCCACTTGCGGAGAAACTCAAGTGGGCTCGCGACGCGGCCTATCAGACAGTGCTCTTTGTCGCGAAGCTCCCGTTTCCCAAGTTCGAGCAGGATTATGAGTACGTCGCTCTTCGCCATTCCGATGAGTACCCGTTTAATGAGGGCCGGCTCGTCTCGAACAAAGGGCTCGACATTCCTATTCATGAGTACGAAGAACACTTCGTCGAGGAGCATGTCGCCCACTCCAACGCACTCCACTCGCGGATTAAAGAGAGAGGGAACTATTTCGTTGGCCCTCTCGCCCGCTACAGCCTCAATTTCGACAAGCTTTC
>MFGX01000037.1:8697-8820 GCA_001778455.1 Candidatus Fraserbacteria bacterium RBG_16_55_9
GAGCGGCGCATGAAGCCGGACTCAAGCCGATCTGCCGTAACCCATTCCAGGGCATCATCGCCCGCAGCATTGAAACGCTCTACGCCTGTGATGAGGCGCTGCGCATCATCGATGAGTATGAGA
>MFGX01000037.1:8839-12440 GCA_001778455.1 Candidatus Fraserbacteria bacterium RBG_16_55_9
GGAAGTCCCACCACGCGCAGCTACGGGCTACGGCTGCACGGAGGCACCCCGCGGCATTCTCTATCACCGCTACAAAATCAACCAGAATGGTGAGATTCTCGATGCGAAGATCGTCCCGCCTACTTCTCAGAATCAGAAGACGATCGAAAGCGACCTCAGGCAGTTCGTTCCCCAATACATCGACCTTCCCAAAGAGAAGCTGACATGGCAGTGTGAGCAGGCGATCCGCAACTATGATCCGTGTATCTCCTGCGCCACGCACTTTCTCAAGCTCCACATCGAGCGGGAATAGCCACGGTGGCGCAACAAGAGAGGGCACGCACCGAAGCTCGCATTCTCATCATCGGTGTCGGCAGCGCCTATCGACGCGATGATGCAGTGGGGCTCATTATCGCTCAGCGCCTGAGAGCGAAGAAGCTCAATCATGTCCAGATTCGTGAGGAGAGCGGTGAAGGCACATCTCTGATGGAATCTTGGAAAGACGCGGATACTCTCATTCTCATTGATGCCGTGCACTCAGGCGCGGCACCGGGAACACTCTATCGCCTGAATGCCCATCGGCAGACGATTCCCACCGATTTCTTTCATTACTCTACCCATGCGTTTAGCGTCGCCGAAGCGATCGAGCTGGCACGAGCACTGAACCAGCTCCCTCGGCGCTTGATCGTCCATGGTATCGAGGGGGAAAACTTTGAGATGGGCGAAGGGCTTTCGCCTGAGGTCGAGAAGGCAACCGAAGAAGCCCTGCGCTTGGTGCTACTCGATCTTCGCCTCTAGCACGATTCTGTTCAGCGCTTGAGCAAGAGCAGTACCCATCAACTGTCCGGGATTCCCGAGTGATCTCTCCAGCTCCGGATCAAACGGAAGTCCACCCAACAACGGCACTTTGAAAGCCCCCAAGTGGTCCTGTGAAAGAGGGTCGCCATCCCTTCTCATGTTCTCGATGATTCCGATGATGGGGGCACCCAGTTCCGTGAGTAGCGCAAGGAGCTTCTTCACGGTTTCCAGGGATACCCGTGACGGTGTGCTCACAACGAGAAAGCGAGCCTTCGTTAGCCATCGGATCGCATCTAGAGTCGTATCTCCCAGGCCCGGAGGCATATCGACGATCAGAAAATCCAGATCATCCCAGCGCGTGATCGCGAGCAGCTCAATGAACGCATTGGAAACATCCGGGCCCCGCAGCGGGGAAGGTCTCCCGCCTGAGTAATAGACGAGCGACATGAACTGGAGACCATGCACTTCTGGAGGAATGATCCCTTTCTCTTCCCGTGGCTGCGCTCCCCCGGGTATCCACAGAATGACATGCGCAGATGGGCCGTAAAAATCGAGATCCAACAGGCCAACACGATGGAACTGCTCGCGGAGGATGAGTGCCAGGATCGTCGCAACCGTACTCTTTCCCACGCCACCTTTGCCACCCGCCACCGCGATGATCGTCTTGATCTTCGCAAGTCTTCTTGCGATGATCTCAGGTCTTGGGTCCATCCGAGCGCACTCCTTGGAGCGAAACCAGCCAGATGCCTCGCCCATGGATGACTTCAAAATCCGGGCTGGAGCATGCAATACATCGCATGTAAACGTGGGCAATCTCCGGGATGAAGTGAATTGATTCTGCCTCCTCCGGACTTAGATCCGCATCGTCAAAAGTCCATTCCTTCTGACAATTTCTGCATTTGAACGAGGCCTTCTCGAGCTGAAACTCGATTCGCGCGCTGCGCAGCAGTGGCTCTTCTTGTGCAAGGATCTCCTTGAGCGCGAACTCAAGTATCTCGTGCTCGATCTGTTGGAGTTCCCCCAATTTCACGTGAATGGCCGTGATGGTATCCAAATGCTCCCGTTTCGCAGCTTTCACTGCCGCAGCAACGACGGCTTCTGCCAATGCCCATTCATGCATGATGCGCTGCTCCATTCTATGACCCGAAGCCTCAAGATCCAATGACGCCACTCAATCTAGTTGCTACCCATGATCTAAAACAACTCTTCGGGTGACGCCGATCATAGCTTTTGCTGCATTCTCGCGCCAAGATTCAATTAGGACTGAAATCGTCCGCATTGGAAAGGGGTGCACTTGATCCTGAGCCGCAGGAGCGACTATGGCCTAAGAGCAGCTCTCGAGCTTGCGCACGTATATGGCTCTGGATCTCTGTCGGCACAGCGGATCGCTGGACGAAATTGCCTACCCACAGCCTTCGTGAAGAAACTTCTACAGTCCCTCAGTCGAGCAGGGCTAGTGAAAGCGACCATCGGGCAACAGGGCGGTTACGCTCTGGCACGACCTCCCCGACAGATCTCGATTCGCGAATTGCTCGAAGCGCTGGAAGGGAATCTCACACCCGTGAGTTGCCTGACTCCAGGCGACGTCTGTGAGATCGCTGCTAACTGCCAAACCCAGCGTGTCTGGCGCCATATTGACGACATGATTCGTCAAACGTTGGAATCGGTATCGCTCCAAGACGTTCTAAGCTTATCAAAGAAGAAGAGGAGCTGAGATGAAGGCGTGCCACAGCGCAGCAACGACAGCGAGTGCTCCCGATGTGCGGAGAGCCGTGCTTGTAGGTGCGCCGAACGTTGGAAAGAGCCTGCTCTTCCATCGCTTGACAGGCATCTACGCGATGGTCTCAAACTACCCCGGCACCACGGTCGAGATCACTCAAGGGCAGCTTAGGCTTGATCCGTCTTCCTGCACCTTGTTGGATACGCCAGGACTGCGCTCACTTCTGCCACTATCGGAAGAGGAGCGAGTCACTCAAAGCATATTGCTTCAGGAGCACCCAGCGCTCATCGTGCATGTCGCCGACGCCAAGGATCTGGTGCGATCTCTCCCTCTCACGCTACAGCTACTGGAGCTGGGCCCACCAGTCATCTTGGTGCTCAACATGATAGACGAAGCCATTCATAAAGGCTTATGTATCGATCACGAGTATCTCGAGCGCGCGCTGGGTATCCCCGTCGTGCTCACCGATGCGGCAAGCGAACGCGGGACAGCAGAACTTCGTCAACAGATGGCTCGGGCCCTCGAGAACCAGCCAGAATCTCACTGCCCCTTTGTCTACACGCCTGCTGTGGAAGAAGCACTGCAGAAGATTGTGGATCAACTTCGCGGCTCCTACGCCATTTCCACGCGAGCGATTGCCCTTTTGCTGCTACAGAAAGACCCAGAAGCGGAAGGGCTCGTGCGCGAGCAAGAAGGCACTCAGAGCTTTGAGCAGATGCGCTCTCTCATTACAGAGAGGTCTTCACGAGGCGGTTCCTTTAGCTTTCAGATGGCTTTGGAGCGTCAGCGGACCGCGAAAGAGCTGGCTGCTCGCGCGCTCAGTCAAGCGCCAGAGCCATCCATCTCATTGAGCGAACGTGTGAGCCAACTCACTCTTCACCCGGTGACCGGACTGGCTCTTTTGCTCCTTGTGCTCTACGGGCTCTATGAGTTTGTCGGCGTCTTTGGCGCGCAGATGGCCGTGAGCTTTCTGGAAAACAGAGTCTTCGGTCAATACGTCAATCCCTGGGTTACCTCGTTCGCTCAGGTCCTGCTGCCCTGGACCGTCCTGCAGGAACTCTTCGTCGGCCAATACGGGATCATCACCTTGGGATTGCGTTATGG
>MFGX01000037.1:12486-12974 GCA_001778455.1 Candidatus Fraserbacteria bacterium RBG_16_55_9
TCACTCATTGAGGATTCGGGCTACCTGCCACGCCTGGCTATGCTCATCGATCGGATCTTCAAAGGAATCGGGTTGAGTGGACGGGCGGTGATCCCGATTGTGCTGGGCTTCGGCTGCGATACCATGGCAACTTTAGTTACACGCACGCTCGAGACGCATCGCGAAAAGCTGATCGCGACTTTCTTACTGGCACTGGCCATTCCTTGTTCGGCTCAATTGGGCGTCGTCCTGGCGCTTCTGGCTGGCAATCCTGAGGCTCTCTGGATCTGGGCCGGACTCATCGCAGTCAACTTCTTGTTGATTGGCTACTTGACAGCTCAACTCCTTCCGGGCGAACGGCCGATTTTTTACATGGAAGTGCCTCCACTACGTCTCCCCCATATCGGCAACGTGCTTGTAAAGACGTTTACGCGCGTCCACTGGTACCTGAAAGAAGTCCTTCCGCTCTTCATCGCGGCCAGCGTAGTCATTTGGCTGGGCAGACTGGC
>MFGX01000037.1:12982-14072 GCA_001778455.1 Candidatus Fraserbacteria bacterium RBG_16_55_9
TTTGACGTGGCCGTCCGGAGCTTGGAACCGGTCGTCCAGCTATTGGGTCTGCCAGCGGAGTCGGCAACGGCCTTCTTGTTCGGCTTCTTCCGCCGTGACTACGGAGCTGCTGGCCTCTATGATCTGCACCAGACGGGCATTCTGGTGGGCACTTCCTTAGTGGTCGCGGCCGTGGTGATGACCCTCTTTGTTCCGTGTATTGCACAGTTTGCGGTAACTGCTAGGGAACGCGGCTGGAAGACCGCCCTCGCCATGGCGGCATTCATCTTCCCCTATGCGTTCTTCGTCGGCTGGCTGGCGAATATGGCCCTGACAGGATTGGGAGTGCGACTATGAGGATCTGTTCTCTCTGCGGTCTGGAGTTTTCTGAGGGTGAAGCGAGGCGCCCCTGCCAAAGCTGTCCGCTCGATAGCAACTGCAACCTCGTGTGTTGTCCCAATTGCGGCTACCAGACGCCCGAGGAGCCTCAGTGGCTTATCTGGTTGCAACGATGGTGGCAGAATCGAAAGACGCCTCAGGCAGCGAGTACTGTCGCTTCGACGAACGTGTCCACGCAGGCGCTCATCATGCTCAATCCGGGAGAACGGGCAGAAATCGTGGAGTACTCTTCTGCAGATGACATGACATTACGCAGACTGATGGCGCTCGGACTCCTGCCGGGTGTTCACTTGAGGGTCCTTCGAGATTTCCCCTGTTATCTCTTGCAGGTAGGACACGCACAGATTGCACTGGATCAGCAACTTGCTGCCGCCATCATTGTGCGTTCGGCTTCCTAACGGCTTTCATTCCTCGACCTTCTCAACCACGATGATGAGATTCGCTGCGAGGGCCGCAATCGCGCCAATCGCAGCCCACACGGGCAAGAGCACCGCGCCCACCACGCCCAGTGTGAGAGGGATCTCCACCAGCGTCGTGCCTTTCTCATTCTTGAGGACGATGCGGCGAACGTTGCCCTCGTGGAGCAGCTCTCGGATCTTGGCCACCAGGGCATCGCCTGTGACTCGATACTCTTCTCTGTGTACGTCTTTCTCGTCCATCTACGGGTCTTCCCTCAGTGACCGAGTCGAAGATTCGCACGCAGCAAGTTAAA
>MFGX01000038.1:0-7780 GCA_001778455.1 Candidatus Fraserbacteria bacterium RBG_16_55_9
CAGCCAAGGGCTTGGCAATAGAGTAGATCGCAAACATGAGCGGGTCAGCCCAGTTAGACTTGTAGACTCGCTCCAGTTGTTCCATCCGAATGGCAATCTCGCTTTGATTCATGATCTTGACACAGCGTAGTGAGCATTCCTTGCAAAAGCAATGCTCTAGACGGAGGGGCTGGAGAGAGAGGGGACCGGATTGCTCAAGAAATCTCGTAAGATCCGGCTGAAGGCTTCGGGCTGCTCGATGGGAGGCGTGTGACCGCAGCGATCCAAGAAGACCAACCGGGCATTCGCGAGATGCTCTTTGAACTCTTCGGCAACGATGGGTGGCGTGATCCGATCGTCTCGCCCCCAGAGGATGAGCGTGGGAAGCTTCAGCTTCTCTAGCTCGCCCTTCACGTTGTAGTCGCGCGTGGCCTTGGCTACACGGATCAAGAAACGCACATACGTGCGATCCATGAGCATCTCGAGCACTTCATCTACGAGGTCTTCGGTGACGTAACGAGGGTCATAGAAGACTTCGCAGGCCTTTTCGCGAACGAACTCCCTCGTCACTTTGGGGACGCTGCCACCGCTTAGACTGCGCTCAAACAGCCCGGCGCTCCCCGTGATGATGAGCCGTTCCACTCGCTCGGGGTATCGTAAGCAGAAGTCAATGGCAACCTGGCCGCCAAGAGAGTTGCCTCCGATCGTAGCTCTGTCAATACCAGCAGAATCAAAGAACCGCTTCACGTGATCCGTCAGCTGATGGATGGATTGGAAGGAATGGGGCTGACGAGCTGGTTGGCGATCCAGTGGAAGCTGGGGAGCCAGTACTCGAAACTCATCCGATAGCTCCGCGAGTATGGGGTTCCAATTTTCCGGGCTCCCGAAGAGCCCATGCAATAAGACAATCGGTTCTCCTCGCCCACGCTCGAGAAACCGAATGTTCTCAGTTACGAGCGTCATGGCTCCTCCTGCAGCGCATTTTCCGTTTGTTCGCTGATCTTAGCAGATCCCTTCGCCTTTGTCAACGGTCGAAAGCCGCTCCCTTCGCGCTTTCTTCCGCTTCATCACTCGATCCTGCCTCAAATAAAGGCGCGTGCTCGAAGGCACGTTCTCATCGACAACCGTACCCGGACCCACAAACGAGTTCGCGCCGATCAGTACCCCCGGCATCGTCATGGCAGATATACCCAGCTGAGTCTTGGCTCCCACTATGGCCCCCAGTGAGCGTAAACCTGTTGGCACGCGCTGACCTTTCACAATGGGCCGAATCTCATCCCGATGAACTTTCACATTGGCTGTGACCGTCCCCGCTCCGGCGCGCGCTCCTCGATCGAAGATCGAATCGCCAAAGTAGCCCGAATGTGTGCTCGATTTCTCTTGAAATAGACAGCGGGCCACCTCTGCGTGCGCGCCAATCACCACTCCATCCTCAAGATCTGTGTACTCCCGCACGAGGGCATGTGTGCCGATGACACAGTCGTTTCCAATGTAGCACGGTCCTTTGATTACAGCATACTCATGGATCTTGACCCGCTCGCCAATATAGATCTCCCCTTCCAGATGAGCCAGCGGGCTGACCTGGGCTGTGGGCGCTCGATATGCCTCAAGATGCTCGTCCATTAACAAGCGGGTTGCGGCGAGTAGATCCCATGGATATTTGATCGATGGACTCGTCTCCTCTTGAATTACCACTCGCACGTCTTGCTTGCCCATGTAGCGCCCTAGGGCCTCTTCATAGGCGTATGGATGCTCTTTGACATGAGTGAGATCATCCAAGAATTCTCGAGGCAGCAGATAAATACCCAAGGCGCGCACCTCGCTGGGTGCGTCCTTAGCTGCTGGCTTTTCAACAATTCTCGTCACTCGATCGCCCTTGAGTGCCAGCATCCCATACTTCCAGGGCTCCTGAGTGGCCTGGCCTGCTAAAATCATCTTCGCCCGGGTCGCTCGACTCTTTTTCATCATCAGCTTGAGCCAGAGATCCGCCGTGAACTCATGTGCATGCAACAGGAAGAACGAATCTTCAAGTTCTCGGCTGGCTGCACGTAACGCATCTCCCATCCCCTTGGGTTGTTCTTGGACAACGTAGCGCACTCTTAATTTAAGCTCTACATCTTTCAATGCCCGCTCTACGGCTTGAGTAGGAGCTTGGACGATGATGATTTCTTTTACCCCAACGCGTTCCAGCGCTTCGAGGGTCCATTGAATTAACGGCTTCCCCATCAGGCAAAAGAGACTCTTGTGATGCCCCTCAGAGAGCGGCCAGAAGCGAGAAGACTCGCCTGCTGCCAAGAGCACGGCTTTCATCTCTTCACCCCCCTTGCTCCCGATATTCTATTTGATAACCCCAAATCCAGCGAATTGCGACCCTCCCGATTGCGCCCGCGCCGTGAGCATGATTACAATAGACTGCTATGAGAGCGATCATCATTAGCGTGATTATCCTGCTGATCCCTCTGGTCACGTATGGCTTACCTAACGCAGTCCGCTACACCATCGACGCCGAACTGGATACGCAGAACAACGTCATCATAGGAAGCGAAGCAATCCAGATCACCAATCGAACGGGACAAACCCTGAATGAACTCTATTTCCATGTCTACCCCAACGCGTTCAAACGGGGCTCAAACAGCCAATATCAACGTGATCTCCAGATCTCTGGGATCAGCCTCGGCCGCATCTACGCTGACCCAAACGACGACGCATTCATGGAGATTTCAAGCATTACAACAGGCGGGCATGCTCTAAGCTTCTCTATGGATGACACTCTACTGAAAGTTCAACTCGCGGATCCCTTTGCGGATGGCGCTCAGATCGAGCTGTTCATCAAATTCATATACAATCTTATGGAAGCCTCGCCAGAGGGGCGAATGGCAGCGGCTCTTGCGATTCGCAGCGGACACCGTAACGGTGTCTACACCATTTCGCTCTGGTACCCGAAGCTCGTCGTGTACGATACGTCAGGCTGGCATCTGGATCCGTATAGCTACCTCGGAGAGTTCTACGGTGATTTCGCAGATTACATCGTCGAGCTGACCGTGCCCGTGTCGTTTGAAGTGGGGGCCACCGGACGATTGGAGTTCGAAGTGGACGGATCCATCAAGAGAATGCTCAGTTTCTTTGCGGACGATGTCCACGACTTCGCCTGGGTAGCCAGCGCGCGCTATCAAGTGCGAGAGTTGGAGTGGGAAGGCATCACCCTGCGTGGGCTCTATCTAACTCAAACTGCACTAGCGGATCGAGGACTAGACGCGATTCGGTTTTATAGCGAGCAATTTGGCCGCTATGCGTATCCCATCTTCACGATCGCCGAGGTGGAGATCGGAGGCGGCATGGAATATCCCGCTCTCATCATGATCGGCTTCGGGAGCGACCGCGAGATCGCCCACGAAACCGCACATCAGTGGTGGTATGGAGCCGTGGGCAATAATGAGTTCGATGAGGGTTGGCTAGATGAAGGATTTACAGTGTTTTCTGAAGAACGATACCTGATAGAAAACCTCGGCTATCCGGAAGATTTCGCTCGCAGCTCGCTCCGTTTCCACGAACCGGGTCAGATTGTGCTCCAACCTGCTTCCCAGTATCCTTCGCTGTCCAATTATGCCGCAGCAGTCTACACCAAAGGCTCAGGAATTCTCTGGATGCTGCGCGGACTCTTGGGCAAAGAGACATTCGACGGCCTTCTCCGAGAGTATTACAAACGATTCCAGCTCAAAAACGCCACGACGAAGGATTTCACGGCTCTCACAGAAGAGATGAGCCAGAAAGAGCTAGACTGGTTTTTCGACGAGTGGCTCCGTACAACCAAAGCACTTGACTTTTCTGTCGAAGATGTGCGCTCGACTCCGCAAGGGGACGGGCGTTATCAGAATACCCTGACTGTTCAGCGTATCGGTGATGCCATCATGCCTGTTCTTATACAGATCATGGATTCGAAGGGAGAGACTCAGAAGATCGAGTGGGACGGACAGGAGGCGATGAAGCAGTTCGTTGTGGAGGGAGATTCTCCGCTGCAAAACGTGATCGTCGATCCAGAGCGCACAGTCTTAGAAGAAGTCCGCTCGAACAACTCGTGGTTCACTGGTCAAGCTCAACGGGAGGGTCTCCCGCTCGGGTTGGCTGTGGCCTTGATGCGATTTCGCTCATCCACCCAGACGATTTTGGGTTGGAAGGACTCGAGTTCCCGTTCTTCAATCTGGGCATACGTAAGGATGATCACCGGGTCGCCGACCTCACCCCAGCGGGCGGCGGCTCCGTTTAAGATCATGTCTCCGGAACCTGCTCGGCCAGGGATCGCGTAGGTCTCTAAGCGAGATCCATTGTGAACGTTGACGACTTGCACCTTCTCGTAGTTATGTATTCCTGCAGCCTCCATCAACTCTCGGTCGATGGTGAGGCTCCCCTCGTAATCGACGTTCTTGCCTGTAATCCGAGCTCGGTGAATTTTCGATTTCAGTATCTCTAACTGCACAGCTGTGCACTCCCTTGCCTGCCTAAATCATACCTCAAGAATCTTCTCCTTCTCAAGCCGCGCGGTTTTGCAATATACATAAGAGATGTGTTAGCATAGAGAGCCAGATATTGGCATTACCTCGAAAGGAGATCCTCATGAAAAGCTCATTGGTTCAAAAAGGCGAAGCAAGACGGCAAACGTTGAAAGAACTCGGCCCCAAATCCAAAGCACTGTCTCGACGAAAAGAGGCCGTCGTGGCCGAGGCGGTCTCACCTCTGGCACCCTTCTTCATCGCGGAGAGCCGGGGGTCAACCATCCAGGACGTCGACGGGAACGAGTATCTGGATTTCACTGGCGGTTGGGGCTGCCTCAACGTCGGCCACAACCACCCCAAGGTCGTACAAGCCATCCAGCAGCAAGCCGAAAGATTCATCCACACCGACTGTAGTGTGGTCATGTACGAACCGTACATCGAACTGGCCGAGCGCTTGACACAGTACGCACCTGGCAATCAGCCGAAGAAGGCCGCCTTCTTCAACAGTGGGGCCGAAGCCGTGGAAAACTCAGTCAAGATTGCTCGCTATCATACGAAGCGCCGCGCCATCATCGTCTTCGAGGGAGCTTTCCACGGCAGGACGCTCCTTGCCATGACCATGACCCACAAAGCCTCACCTTACAAAGCTCACTTTGGACCCTTTGCCCCCGATGTCTATCGGGCTCCCTACCCCAATCCCTACCGCAACCCCATGAGTTTTGTAGCATGGGAGAAACAGTTGAAGAGTCTCGTGGCCCCGGAAGAGATCGCCGCTGTGGTCATAGAGCCCATTCAAGGAGAAGGAGGCTTCGTAGTGCCTTCTGAAGGCTTTCTGGCTTGCCTACGAAAGTTCTGCGATGACTACGGGATCGTACTGGTAGCCGACGAAGTCCAATCGGGAATTGGGCGCACCGGAAAATTCTTTGCCTCCGAGCGTTTCGAGATGGAGCCGGATCTAATCTGCATCGGAAAGTCCCTCGCTTCTGGCTTGCCTCTTAGCGGTGTATTGGGCGTGGCCAAAGTGATCGACACGGTGCCGGACAGCGGCATCGGCGGCACGTACGTCGGGAACCCCGTTGCCTGCGCAGCGGGTGTGGCGGTGCTTGATGTGATCGAGGAAGAGGATCTTCTTGAACGCGCAGAGCATCTGGGCTCCCTGTTGGAAGAGCGCTTCCAAGAGATGCAAGAGCAGTATGACCTCGTCGGCGATGTGCGAGGCGTAGGGGCCATGCAGGCAATCGAGCTCGTCAAAGATCGCCAGACGAAGGAACCCGCAAGCGAAGAAACGGCACAGATCATTCAAGGGACTCTCAAGCAGGGCGTGATCTTTGCCAAGGCTGGGCTCTACGGCAACGTGATCCGCATGCTCATCCCGCTCGTCATGAGTGACGAAGAGCTAAATGACGGACTGGATGTGCTCGAGGGTGTTCTAGCCAAGGTCTCTGGCTGAAGAGATAGAGAAAGCGGGCTTGGAACTGTCGGGGGATGAGCTTGGCGCTGCGATGATTACAGCCATTTCTTTCTTCGAAAATAGACGAGCATGCCACCCGCAATCACAAGCATGATGGCCCAAATCGCAAAATACCCCCAATGCCACCGTAGCTCCGGCATATAGTCAAAATTCATCCCGTAGACCCCCGCGATGAACGTCAAAGGAATAAAGATCGTCGCGATGATGGTCAACACCTTCATGATCTCGTTCATCTTGTGGCTCAGGCTCGAAAGATAAATTTCCAGCATCCCCGCGATCATATCTCGAAACGTCTCGATTGTGTCGATGACTTGGATCGTGTGATCATACACATCCCGAAGGTAGATCAGTGTGGAGTCCTTAAAGAGCGAAGATTCTCCTCGTTGCAGACCGCTGATCACCTCCCGCAAAGGCCAGATCGACTTGCGCAGGAAGATCATCTCTCTCTTTAGGTGCTGAATTTCGTGCAGGGTCTTCGGAGTGGGGTTGATCACCATCTCCTCACTCAGAGACTCGATCCGATCTCCCAGCCGCTCAAGGATGGCAAAATAGTGGTCGACGATGGCATCGATCAATGCATAGGCCAGATAATCGGCCCCCATCTTGCGTATACGACCCTTCCCGTTGCGGATTCGTTCTCGGATCGAGTCAAACACATCTCCTTCCGTCTCTTGAAACGAGAGCACGAAATTTTGCCCGAGGATCAGACTGACCTGCTCGTCTTCTGTTCCCTTCTTTTTCTCACTATCGCTTAACATCCGTAGAACGATAAAGATATGATCCTCAAAATCCTCCATCTTGGGGCGCTGGCCAGTGCTCAAGATGTCCTCTAGCACCAGAGGGTGCAAGCCGAAATGTTTTCCCAAGGCTTCGATGACGTCAACCCGATGGAGGCCATCCACGTTGATCCACGTGACCGTGCGTTCCTCCCGAAAGGGGAAACATTCCTCCACCGCACGTACTTCTTTTTCTTGGGCGTGGGCTTCGTCGTAATCGATGAGGGTAATTCTTACCTTTTCCGTCTTCTTTTCGCCGATATGGACGAGAGTTCCCGGCGAAAGACCCGCTTTTTGTGATCTTCTGCGGACAAATTTGGGCATTCTCTGCTCACCTCATGCCTAAAGTGAGAGAGGGACTCCTCGCCGAGGAGCCCCTCTTCGCTCGAGTGAATTACGTTTTAACCGAGGTTCAACCCCGGGCCAATGCCTTCTTGAAGGCCGTGCTAGGTCGGAACTTGGGCACCCGGCGAGCGGGCACCTGTATGGGCTGCTTCGTGCGTGGATTGATACGACGTGCTGCCTTCCGCTGATAGGGTTCAAACGTCCCAAACCCTGTCAATCTCACCTTCTCGTTCCTCTGGCATGATTCCACAATAAGCCCCAAGAAGGTATCGACGGTCTCTGCAGCTTGCCGCTTAGACAGTTGAGTCTTTCGAGCGAGTTGCTCAGTAAATTCTTGCTTGTTCATAGGAAATTCTCCTCTTCCTCCACTGAGTGGTTGGATCTGACGGATTAGGGCGTGTTTCGCTTGGCGTAATCTGGACCAGTTGCTGGGCTTCCTCGGACCCTGCTTCTGAAGCGTGCCCCTCTCTCACCCCCCGATAGAAAATTGCTTTCTCCATCTGCGCTTCTGGGCATTTGCCCACCCCCGCGTGCATGGATCATAATGCAAATCCAAGTAGCTGTCAAGAGGGGTTCCCTTGCGAGATTTGCTCACTGGAATTCGAGTGCTCGACCTTACGCGACTCCTGCCCGGGCCGTATGCCACGCTGCTCCTGGCAGATTTAGGCGCAGAAGTGATCAAGATTGAGGAGCCAAGGCATGGAGATCCGGTACGCGGG
>MFGX01000038.1:7792-10284 GCA_001778455.1 Candidatus Fraserbacteria bacterium RBG_16_55_9
TTTCTGGATGGGAAAAGCGCTCGGTTTCTCGCACTCAATCGCAATAAGATGAGCGTATCACTGGATCTTAAGGCACCCCAAGGTCGAGAGATCTTCCTTCAGTTGGGTCAAACGGCGGATGTGGTGATGGAAGGCTTTCGGCCAGGCGTGGCAAAGCGTCTGGGGATTGATTATGACTCTGTGCGACGGGTCAACCCAGACATCATCTATTGCTCGCTTACGGGCTACGGGCAAGAGAGTCCTTATCGCGATCACGTCGGCCACGACGTCAATTACATCGCTCGGGCTGGGCTTCTCAGCTTGACGGGTGCGAGCCCCACGATTCCCGGTGCCCCGGTGGCTGATCTTTCCGGAGCGATGTTCGCCGTGTTTTCTGTGTTGGCAGCTCTGCGCGCGCGAGACCAAGGTCGCGGTGGAACCTTTTTAGATGTTTCGCTCACGGATGCCGTCGTCTCATGGCTGGCGATTCACTTCGCGGAACAACTCTCATCACCAAAGCCCCTGCGTCCACAAGAGCTGGTCTTGACTGGTGGGTTCCCGTGCTATCACATCTATGAGACGCGTGATGGGAAACACATCGCTGTGGGAGCTCTGGAAGAGAAGTTTTGGACCAAGCTCTGCACGGCGCTGGGCGTACCGGAATTCACTCCCTATCAATTCTCAGACGAGAAGCGCGCAGAGATTTTCCAGTCACTCAAGACAATCTTCGTCTCCAAGACTCAAGCTGAGTGGCTCAAAGAACTGGATCCGAGAGAGATCCCCATATCACCCGTACTTAATCTCGTGGACGTGGCTCAAGATCCACATGTTCGCGAACGCAAGTTGATTCAGGAAGGAAAGCTAGGCATTGCCTTCCCTGTTCGCATCACTAACTCTCAAGAAGAGAAAGATCAACTCGCTCCCGAGCTGGGTCAACATACGCACGAGATTTTGAGCAAGCTGGGTTACTCTCTTAAGAATCTTGAACAATTGACCCAAGAAGGGGTAATCTAAAGCGGGTTCGAAGGAGAGGTTACGATGTTAGATCTTCGCAATACTCTACGACGCCCAGTGCGCATGTGCCCCAAGCGCATCGCTTCCACGTGTGGTGCTTTGGAGCACACCTACGCTCAGTTCCATGGGCGCGTGATGCGGCTGGCGAACGGGCTTCTCAGTTTGGGATTAGAGAAGGGCGACCGTGTCGCCGTGCTCATGCTCAACTGCCATCGCTTTCTGGAACTCTACTACGGCACGATGTTCGCAGGTTTGGTGATCGTGCCCCTCAACATCCGTTGGGGGGCTAAAGAATTCACCCATGCTCTTGCGGATTGCCAGCCCAAAGCCTTCACGCTCGATGCCACGATCTATGAGCACTTGAAACCCTATCTAGAACAACTCAAACTCTTGGGTGTAAAACACTTCCTCTTTGCCGACGAGGAGGCTCCCTCGGGCATGATCGCTTATGAAGAACTTCTGGAGAAATCCTCTGCAGAAGACCCTGATGCATCCATCACAGAAGACGATCTCGTGGGACTCTTTTACACGTCAGGCACTACGGGTCATCCCAAAGGGGCCATGCTGACCCACAAGAACCTCATGATGAACGCATACCATGCCCAGCTCGCGTTCAACTTCTACCGAGATAGTATCTATCTGCATGCTGCACCCATGTTCCACTTGGCGGATGGGGCCGGGACTTTCACTGTCACTTGGCACGGTGGTACTCATGCCTTCGTGCCCCGCTTCGACCCAGAGGCCGTTCTTCAAACCATCGAGACGAAGAAAGTTTCTACAGTTGTTCTCATCCCCACCATGATCAATTGGCTGCTCAATCATCCCGGCATCGAAAACTGGAACCTTAGCAGCCTGTGTCAAATTCTTTATGGCGCTTCTCCTATGCCGGTCGAGATCTTGAGGCGAGCTATGAAGGTCTTTCGGTGCGACTTCCAGCAGGGCTATGGCATGACGGAAGCCGCTCCGCTGGTCAGCGTGCTCACGGCCGAAGACCATAAGCATGCCATCTCTGGGGGTAACCAGGAAATCCTCGCCTCTGCCGGAAAACCCATCTTGGGAGTGGATGTGCGCATCGTGGATGACGAAGATCACGATGTCCCGCCCGGCGAGATGGGTGAAGTCATCGTCCGGGGGCCCAACGTCATGAAGGGCTACTGGAATCGGCCCGAGGAGACCGAGAGAGCCCTGCGCGGAGGCTGGTACCACACGAAGGACATGGCCAAGCATGACGAAGAGGGCTACATCTACATCGTCGATCGAAAAGACGACATGATCATCACTGGCGGCGAGAATGTCTATTCCACCGAAGTCGAGTCTGTGCTATACGAACATCCGGCTGTACTCGAGGCGGCGGTGATTGGCATGCCAGATGAAGAATGGATTCAAGTGATCCGAGCCGTCGTCGTCCTTCGCAGAGGTCATGCACTTACAGAGCGAGAGCTCATCGAGTTCTGCAAGCAGCATCTATTATCGCATTACAAAGTGCCCAAGAGTATAGA
>MFGX01000038.1:10293-18160 GCA_001778455.1 Candidatus Fraserbacteria bacterium RBG_16_55_9
CGAGCTACCCAAAGGGGGCACGGGGAAAATCTTAAAGAGCGCGCTGCGCGAGCAGTACCGAGCAAAACGGAAGTCGGAGGCGAAGTAACGTGAGCGATGAACTCGCGCAGAAAGGGTATCAGCAGATCGCGTGGAGCCTGCGCTAACCGTCTTCAAAACGATGAGCATTGCCATCAGAGACTTCCACACGGAAGACTACGACGCGCTCGTCGCGCTCTGGGAGGAGGCGGGACTCCCCTACAAGCCCCAGGGTCGGGACAGCCAAGAGGAAATCGCACGCCAGATCCGCCATTCAACGGCCATCTATCTGATCGCAGAACACAATGGCGTGTTGGTGGGTTCCGTCCTATGCACCAATGATGGTCGAAAGGGCTGGATCAACCGACTGGCCGTGTCCCCAGTTCATCGTAGACGTGGCATCGCAAGGAAGCTAGTCGAGGAAGCCGAAAAACGCTTTCTTGCCTTAGGCATCGAGATCTATGCCTGTTTGATCGAAGACTGGAACTCTATTTCCATGAAGGTATTCGAGTGTTTGGGTTACCATCGACATTCCGACATCCTCTATTTCAGCAAGAGAAAGCATCCAGACATCTAGGGGTGTCCACTGACAACTCGAAGAGCCTTCGAAGGAGTGATAGCGCGTGGTTGACTTCACGATCCCCGAAGAGATCCAGATGATCTGTCGTGGGCTGCGCTCGTTCTTAGAAAAGGAAGTGCGGCCCTTGGAAGAGCAGTACAAAAGATATTTAGAAGACGAGCGCGCCCGCCTGCAAGATGACGGAAGCCTCGTGCCCGAGTTTAAGAGCGTGCTCAATCACGTGCGGCGTCGCTCCGCCGATTTGGGCTACTATGGCATGCACATGCCGCCCGAAGTCGGAGGGGGAGGCGTCAGTCGCGTCGGCATGTTTTACGCCCTAAGAGAAGTCTTTCATCATGGACTCGGACTCAACGTTGTGGTTCTATCCGGCCCCGAAGGGCCAAGCCCGATGTTATTGCAGTTCAACGAACCCCAGCGCGAGAAGTATCTAAGACCACTCGTCCGTGGGGAGATGACAACGTGCTTTGCCTTGACTGAGCCGGAAGCCGGATCCGACATCAAGAACTTGAAAACTCGGGCTGAAAAGAAGGGCGATCACTACATCCTGAATGGCATGAAGACGTTCATCACGAACGCAGCGGATGCGGACTTCGCCCAAGTTTTTGCCGTAACAGATCCCAAAACATACAAGGAGCACGGCTACATGGGCGTGACCGCTTTTCTCGTCGAACGGGATACCCCCGGCTATCAAGTCGGGAAGATCAACCGCAGCCTCATTGACGATGGCTCCCAAGCAGAACTCATCTTTGAGAACTGTAAGATTCCCAAGGAGAACGTCATCGGTCAAGAGGGCATGGGGTTTTATGTCGCGATGAGCTGGCTTGGAATTGGACGACTCAACATCGCTGCCTGGAGCGTTGGCTTAGCTCAGTATCTGCTCGAGCGCTGCGTTGAGTATGCCAACCTTCGCACGGCATTTGGGAAACCCATTGGCAAGTATCAGCATATCCGGGGAATGCTCGCCGAATCGGCTGCAGAGCTCTATGCCGCTGAACAGATGTTGCTTCACGCCTCATGGAAGATGGACCAAGGGGAGTCAGTGGTTGATGAAAGCTCGATGGCCAAATGGTACGCGACGAACATGCTCTATCGAATGGCTGATCGGGCGGTGCAGATCCACGGTGGCATGGGCGTGATGAAAGAGCTTCCTATTGAGAGGATCTTTCGCTTTGCCCGGATCCTGCGTATTGTCGAGGGCACCGATGAGATCCAGAAGGAGACGATCGCCAAATCGTTGGAACTCTAAGATTGCCTGGGAGCCCCCTTTTGTGCTAATATGCTTGCGGGGCGCGGATCTAGCGGGGGAAAGGAGTTACAACCGCGGTGGGAGATCCGCGATATTCCTGGCTGATTAGACTTACACCACTCACGATTCCCCTTTCATTCTCCTGCTTCCATTCCATGGATTCTGAAAAGAGCGCAGGCCACACCCACGGGCTTGGGGTACCATCCGAACTACGGACCTCAAGGAACCGGAGCGTGGCCTACGACTTTCCCCTTACTCCACCCTCACCCAAACAGGGAGAAGATGCGCTTGGCCGAGCACTCCTCCGTCCCCTGAGCAAAAACTCGCGGGAACAGAAACAGGAGGTGGGCCCACGAGAAAACTCTGGGAGATCGGAGACCGCGGTGCACCCCATGCACCTGGCTCGGCCAAGCGTGCCCTGCCCGCAAGAAGGTAGTTCTGAACAATGCATTCCTGAACGATCTTCGGCAGCCCGGCTGCCTTTGGAGTCTCTACGACTCCGGTAGGCCCGTGGCTTTGCGTCCCCCCCTTTCGAGGAGTTTGCCTTTGTCGGATGCTCGGATGGTATATAGATTCTAGTGACAGAGGGTTGAGCTGTCAAGTGATCTCGCGTCGTTGATCTTTCCGATGTCTTCTATTTGGAAGATGGCCCAGGTAGGGCTATAATCATATGGGAATGGGTGACTTGACCTGAAGGAGGAGGGCAACCTGTGTTCAAGCAGCGACTGAGGCACGCTGTTTGGAGGAATCGAACCTTCTGGCGCTGGGTAGGGGCAATCCTTCTTGTCACTCTCCTTTTCGATGGAGTATACCTCTACCGCAGTTCATCGGAACTGATGATTGAGAGGACAGAACAGGCGCAACTCCTTGCTCAAACTGTATTGGAGAGCATCTCTCGCGAGCCAGGGGACGACCAGAAGATCCGTAACCAGCTTCAGCGAGTCACCTTCGGCTCCGTCCACTACGCCCAGTTTGTCCATCAAGGAGAGGTACGCGTCAATCTGCGCAGCCCGGACGTGATGAATCTGAAGCTCGACCCGCTGGAAAGAGACCAGCAGCAGCCAAGAACAGAGCGCCTCTGGGTTGATGGCCTCCTGCTCATCGACATCATTAGGCCGCTGCCGGACTCCGACGGCTACATCCGCTTGGGAGTCTCACTGAATACGGCCTTCTGGCTGATACTCAAAGAGGCAGGGTCTATTGCGAAGGTGAGCTTAGCCATTGTGCTCGGACTGGGTCTTCTGCTCAGCGCCTGGTTCATGCTGCGATCCCGAAACCGTGTGGAGGAACCACACTCTCTCCCGCCACTGGGTGAATCGTCCCCCCTTGTGATGATGGAACCAAAACAACCCACTGTGCGCTTGAATGGGTTCCTCATCGATGATATGCGCAAGACGATCCTGACCGACGGGGGTCGATCCATCGCCCTGCCCCCCAAGGAATACTCCCTCATCCGACTCTTGGCCTCTCAACCCGGGCGAGTCTTTCCTGAAGAAGAGATCCGTCTCGCACTCTGGCCGGATGATCCATTGATGACGCGCAAAGACACTACCCATTATATCTATCTGCTCCGGAAAAGACTCAAGGAGAATGGGGTCTCCTCTAACTTCATCGAGAACGTCCGAGGGCATGGATATAAGGTTTCGATCTGAATTTCGATCTCTTTTCGATTGTCTAGAATGAGGGGTTGATGTATAACAAGTCTAGCAGAGAGGAGGAAGTATGGTCAGGACCGACACCGAGCGAAGTCGGGTTATGAATTCAAGACGGCTCTGGCTCTTAGCCCTCTTGGTGTTTTCCGCTACCTTGATTCCGTCCGCTGGAGCGCTGGATCAGGCCACAGCCGATTTGATCACGAAGACCATCGAACAGCTGGATCTGGCTCTCGAGCAGGTGGTGTACGCTCATGTGAGATTCCCTATCGAAGATTTGAAATCTCACGCTCATGTCGCGCTCAATCTGCTTGAGGGGCGCAGAGGCTCGGACTATGATCCGTCCTACAGTGATCCAGGAGATGGCATCGGAGTGGTCAATTACGTCCAACGGATCCGCCAAGCCCCGGAGATCCAGAGAGCGCCGGAGGAAACCCGAGTGGTCTTGGAAAACGCCCTAGACAACGTCTCCCTGTATCTGGAGCAGGCCATGAATCATACCCTGACAGCTTTGAAGCAGACACAGCTCACCCCGGCTCAAGGTGAGATGCGTCAAGTGCTGGCCTTCCTGAGCGCAGCCAAGGGTAGAGAGAACGAACTGACAGCCGCAGGCGGCCTTCTGGCCCTCAAGACGCGCTTGGGTGAGCAGGGGGGAAGCCCACAGAACTCCCAGAAGTAGGAATCGACCTCATTTCGATCTTCCTTCGGTTGTTTTTCGATGGTCTGTTGTGATTAACTTACGCCATGCTATCGCGTAAAGCGAAGAGGGCTTGGCCCGGGCAGGGTGTGATTTTTGAGGACGCGGTTCGAGGCTGCAGGCCAAGCCCCCGCTACCATTTCGCCCATTAAATATATCCTAAGAAGGCTACCTCTGTCAAGGACCATTAAGTGTCTCTACTTATTTCGGATAGAGACCCCATAGCAAGTAAATGTAAATAGGGGTGGCAAGTGCGAGGAGGAGATTCAGCGGACCGCCCACCCGGGTGAAGTCCAAGAACTTGTAGCCGCCAGGCCCATAGACCATGGTGTTGGTCTGATATCCGACGGGCGTCGAAAAATCCGCTGAAGCCGCAAACATGATGGCAAGAATGAATGCCTTCGGATCAAACCCCAACATCTGCGCGGCAGAGACTCCCACGGGGACCATTAAGACCACGGCAGCGTTATTCGAGATGAGTGCCGTAATCACCATGGAGATGAAATAGAAGATGACCAAGACTGCCACAGGGGGCAGAGAGCTTGCGGATTGAACGGCCAGATTGGCCAAGAGCTCTGCAGCTCCTGTCTTCTCCATGGCTAGGCCGAGTGGAATGATCCCCGCAAGCAGGAAGATCACATCCCAGCGGATCGATTCGTGCAGCTCGTTCACGGTCAGACACCCCGTAAGCACCATGAGCACACAGCCTACAATCGATGTCACCAGTATGGGTTGCCCCAAGGCCGCCAGGATCACCACGCCCGCCATGATGGCCAACGCCACAGGGATCTTCTTCGTACGGAATCCCTCCGGCTGAACCTCCTCGGTGACGATAAAGCCCGATTCGCGCTTGATCTGTTCAAATGCGCTCCGCTCGCCCTGGAGCAGTAGCGTATCCCCAAAATCCAGACGGACGCTTCCCAGGCGCTCTCGAATGAGCGCACCGTGCTTCTGCATAGCGATCACAGTGCAGTTATAGCGGTTTCGGAAATTCGTGCTCTCGAGGGTGCCGCCGATCAGCTCGGAGTTTCGGCCGAGCACGACCTCCATGAATCGCACCCTGTCGCCCTTCGATTCCTGGTTTCCCCAACGGGACTCGGGCTCAATGGCTAAACCCTTGGCCTCTTTAATCTTGAGTAATTGGTCCGTGCTGGCTCGAATGAACAAGATATCTTCAACTCGGAGGACCTTGTTGCCCAGAGGCCGCATCAGCTTCTGACCCCCGCGTAGGATCTCCAGAACATCGATGTCGTACTGATCACTCAAGCGGCTATCAAAGAGAGTCTTTCCCTCCAAGAGCGAGTCCGGCAGGATGATCACCTCCGCCAAGTAGTCCTTCACTCGATAGCTATCGGTGATCTCAAACTCGGTTCGTCGCTCGGGGAGGAGCCTACGACCGATCAGCAAGAGATAGAGCACTCCCGTTGCGAAGATCAGTAAGCCAATCTTGGCGAATTCGAACATACCCAAGGCCCCGAACCCCGCGCGCTCAGAGAGAGCGCTGGCTAAGACGTTCGTCGACGTGCCGATGAGGGTGATTACACCGCCGAGCTGCGCAACATACGAGAGAGGGATGAGCAGCTTAGAGGGGGCACGCCGCCTTTCACGAGCGAGCGTAAGCACCAAGGGTAAGAAGATCGCAACCACCGCCGTGTTGGCAATGAAGGCGGAGATAGACCCCACGATCAGCGCCAAGATGAGGAGTTGCCGGAATTCACTCTCTCCTGCCATGCGGATCATCGGGCGAGTCAATTGGTTGATCACCCCTGTGCGGTAGAGGGCACCGCTCAAGATGAACATGGCCAAGACGGTGATCGTCGCCGGGTTGCTAAAGCCGGAGATGGCATCCTCCGGCTTTAGCTTCAGAACGGGGCCCAGAACAAGAGTTACAGCCATGATGACGAAAGCCACAAAGTCGATGGGAAGGAGATCCAGCGCGAAGACGACCATAGCCGCAACCAAGATGGCGAAGACCAATGCGATTTCCAGCGTCATGGGTTTTCTAGCTCTCCTCTTACGATTGGCGAACGGCCTGAGGCATCTGAGAGCGATACCATTTCAGGGTGAGTGGTAACCCTACCCCCAGGGAGACCTGAGGCTGGTAGCCCAGCTCTTCCGCCGCTTTGGAGATGTCGAAGTGCCGATGATGCCCCATCGCTTTGATGACCTCCCAGCGCAGGACCGGCAGAGTCGAAAACTTGAGCCAGGAGCTTAGGCCGCTGACGAGCATCGCCATCGCATAAGCTAAAGAGTACGGTATGCTCAGATACTGGGGTGCTTGCCCCACAGCATGGGCACAGGCGTGGACAACCTCACGCAGCGTGTGGCGAGCGCCATCGGTGATGTTATACGCCTGGCCGATGGCGGCCCGGTTCGCCCCCGCCAAACACAACGCTTCGGCAACATCTCCCGCATAGACCAAGTCCAAAAGAACGTGACCGCCGCAGACAAGGGGGGTATATTTGTGTGTGACCAGCTGGAGCACCGTGGGAAGAAGGTGGCGATCGCGTGAGCCATAGATGAGGCAAGGTCGAATGACGGAGATGGGCATCTCGTGTCGCTGGTAGTAACGCATGACCATTCGCTCAGCCTCGATCTTGGACCACGAATAGAGACCATCGGCCTTGAAAGGCGCACGCTCGTTCGTGCCATCATGGTGGCTATATCCATAGACATCAACGGTGCTCACGTGAACGAATCTGTCGACTCCCGCTTGCCGCCCGGCCTCCAGTAGATTCGCTGTGCCTTCCACGTTATCCCGGTAAAACTCTTGAGATGTGCCCCCGAGGGGGGGACGCGCTGCGCAATGATAGATGATATCCACATCTTGAGTCATCTCCGCCAGGCGGGCTAAATTCACCAGATCGCCCGGGAGGCACTCCACACCCTGTTCTACCAGAAAACCCGTCTGGCTGCTCGGGCGGACGAGCACCCGTACCGTGTTGCCTCGCTTGATGAGCCGTTCAACCAGGTGGCTCCCGACCAGCCCCGTTGCCCCCGTCACGAATGCTTTTACCATCCCTCACACCGACTTCCCCTCACGCGGGAGGGTGTACGTCGATCTGAGCCTGAGAGTTGGCACCGTGCCATCGCCATCCACTTGAAACTCAATGAGGCCAATGTCACACGCAAAGCGCGTATCGTTCAATGGTAAGCAAGCAACCTCCCTACTAAGCTCTTTCGAGTGGACGAATAGTCTGTTGTCTGCTACGCGGACTCGGAGCGTGTCCAGATAGCCAATCCGTCGGGTGTACGTACCCACGTAGGCCTTCCACACCGTTGGATCCGGTACAAAGGCAGGCTTGCCTTGAATACGCTGACAGGGTGAGCCATCAACCATGAGGAATTGTGTCGGTCCCACTTGCTCCGGTATGAAACCGACAGAAACCGCCTCGGCACTGCCTGATCTGTGGCCAAAGTAGAGGTCTTTCCTAAATGCACTCAAGAGCACGCGATGGCCGTTCAGTTCAAGAATGAGTTGATCATCCACGATTTGTATGATAGCGATCCCGGTTCGATGTCCCACATACGAACCGACGTAACGAGGCCACAGGCTTCGATCTGGCTCCACGGCTACGGGCATGGGTACTTGCTTCGGTAAGTTGAGTACCTCGTCTAGAATCTCATGGGCAAGCTGCTCCAGCGGGAAACCTGGGTCTCGACGGCTGGACAAG
>MFGX01000038.1:18176-24750 GCA_001778455.1 Candidatus Fraserbacteria bacterium RBG_16_55_9
CTGCACTTGGAGCCATGATGAAGTAGCTACGGTATGTAGTAAGAACGCCACCATGCCCCACGCGGCGTACCCCCTTGTATGTGCGGCTGGCGAAGGTCAACCCGTAACCTGCATCCGTGATCGTGTACATGTCTGCATGAGTCTTGTGCATTTCTCTGACAGCTTCCGGCGATAGAATACGCTTGCCTCGGAAGCTGCCCTGCTTCATGTGCAAGATACTAAAGTTAGCGAGATCAAGAACCGTGGACATGGCGAATCCCGAAGGATACTGCGTCGAATTATCGGCAAAGAGATGCAGAGCACGCAGGGTCCCATCGTCTGCCAGATCATGCGCTTGTGCCAAGGGGTACGTCATCGCGACCTGCGGGTCGAACGTGGTCCTCCGCATCTCCAGGGGATCGAAGACGAGCTCTTGCATGAGTTGGGTGTACGGCTTGTCACTCACCCGTTCAGCAATATAGCCCACGAGATCGATGTCCGCGTTCCCATACGAATAGACTTTTCCGGGTGGGGCGATAAAGGCATACTGCGGCATCTGCTCACGGATATGCGCTTCGAGTCCGTCGCGATCGCGACGTCCGAAGGGACTGTCCTCGTGAGAGGCATGAGGAAGTCCGGCGGTATGGCTCATCAACATGCGAAGCGTGATGCGCTCTTCAGCTCCTCGCTCACTGAATTTTAGCCACGGAACGTACTTCTTGACTGGAGTGTCCAGATCCAGCACGCCGGATTCCAGCAGACGCATCAGGGCGGTGCCCGTCAGCGGCTTCGTTACAGAACCGATGCGAAAGAGCGTCTGCGGTGTCACGGGCACGCCACCCTCTTCCACGCTGGTCACACCGAAGCCCTGAGCGTAGATGACTTCTTGGCCTCGAACGATCGCCAGCGCAAGGCCGGGGACTTTGGCTGTCTTCATCTGTTCTTCAATTCCTTGTTCTAACTTGGAAACGTCAAGCATTTTCCCTCTCCCGATTGAGCAAAACGCCATTATAGCATGAAGCGAATTGTTGTGATCATTCGCCTTGCTAAGTGAGCTGATCTGCTTTATGAATCAATCGATATTCAATCGGGCTACGCTACTTCGCGAGACCAAGAGTTTCTGAGAGCGATTATGGTAGTGCCTTCGGCGCCGTTAAGATAACGTGAGATTACACAAAGGTGGGCTGTGGCTCTGGCCCTCACTGCCTACGCGCATTGTGGTCGATGAGACCTACGTGAAGGTCGGAGGTTGCAAGCAGAAGCTAGCGGTCCACAGTGAGTCAACCCTGCGCCTTTTGATTTCCAGCCTGCTGCTGCCATGAGGTAAAATCGCCCTGCAGGGATAGGCAGCTACTGCACCACCAAATAGCCAATCATTGGGCCTTTGTGTTCAAAATCAGGGTGATTGAGGCAAACGATCGGGAAAATGCCCGCCTGAGCGGCAACGAATTGAACCGTGGTGATCTCCCCGCGCTTGACTTCTGCCTTAACTTGGAAAGCCTCGATTGATAATGTGTGCAAAGAACCGTTGACGCCGTAAATCTTCAAAGTCACTCTGCTACCTCGAGGGACAATGAGCGTTGCCGGATCCCAACGGTAGGATTCAATCACCTGCTGGCCGTCAGGACTCTGGTACTTCCATTCCCCGGTGACCATTTGAAATTCGACGTTGGTAGCCGTGATCCTGGACACTGGGGCTTGGGGGCCGAGTACCGACCATAAGGCAAGCCCACCCACTATGGCCGCCAACATCGCAAGCAGGACTGTCTGAGAACTCATAGAATCCTCCTTTTGCTATCGTATCATACAAGTAGTGCGTATCCAACAGCCACACCCAGTAGGACCTTCGCCAGCCGAGGAGTCCGCTTATGGCGAAGCACCAGGCGATACACTGCGAGTTCGAGCTTGAATCTCTTGCTGAGGGATTTCAGTCTGCCCCACATAGGTAATCAGCGCTTCACCTCACTTCCACGACAGTTTCTACTCGCTTTTGATACCGATATACAAACCCCGCCCCATCAGCCCCTCGGAGTCATGCACGACTTCCAAGCCAGACTCCCGGAATGCCTCAAGATATTCCTCGTGCGTAAAGAGCCCCATCTCATGCAGCTCTGCAAAGTACGTGACACCCTGAGGCGTGCCCACCAAGTAATGCATATTCATCACAGCGAGCATTCTCTTGCGCTCACTGATGTTGATTCGAGCGATCTTGAGCTCCTGTTGATCCACAAACGTCGCATGGACGGACCCAGGACGCCAGGCCTCGGGAGTGAACCAAGGCTCTATGATGGCAACGCCTCCGGGCTTGAGGTGCCGCGCAAAGGTCTTCACGGTCTTACGCAGGTTGCCCACCGTCTTGGCATAGCCGATTGAGCTAAACAGACACGTGATCACGTCATACTGGCAGGCGAGTTTGAAATTCACCATGTCGCCGTGATGAAACACAACGCCAGGGCATCGCTTACGGGCAACCTTCAGCATCTTCTTGTCGAGATCCAGCCCTTCGGCGTCATAGAGGTTTCTCAGTAAAGAGATGTGAATGCCTGTCCCACAGGCGACATCGAGCAGACTATTGCCCATTGATTTCTTATGCTGCCGGACCAACTCATGGAGTCGCTTTGCTTCCTGAGCGTAATCTTTTCCCCTGATCGCATAGATAGCATCATAGAAGGCCGCCGATTTCTGGTAGTGCATAGATTAGGCTCTGGCTTTGAGGGTCTTCATGGCAATCTTGGAGAGCAGCTTCACCCCCAACTCTAAGCTATGGACATCGATTCGCTCGTTGTCATTGTGAATGAGCTTACTGCGCTCTGCAAGGCTCATCTTCGTAGAGAGGGGCTGGAACCCATAGGCAATAGAACCAATCTCGCGCAAGAAGCGCGAATCTGTCGCGCCGGTCATCAAGTAGGGCACGCCGTCCGCGCCGGGCAGCTCCTCTCGAACCGTCTCCTCAATGATCTTGTAGAGATCGGTATTGCTGGGCGACTCCGAGACGTCGTGGAATTGTAGGGTCTCGATCTCGACCTCAATTCCCAGGTCTTTCGCGATGGACTGAAGAGTCTCTTCGATCTCTTTTCGGGAGAAGCCGGGGACGAAACGGCAGTCAAGCACAAACTCGCAAGCATCTGGGATGACGTTCTCCTTAAGACCTGCCTGGATCATATTGGGCGAGCACGTTGTACGAATGAAGGCGTTCGCCATGTACGAGTTGATGGGGGTGCCCACCAAGAGCGACTTCAAGTCGACCTCTTTGCCATCTGCCAGGATCGCCTGAATGGCTTTGCCTCCCTGAGATCCGAGAGCAGTTGAGATCTTCTCAAAGAACGTGCGCAACGAAGGTGCGATCATCTTGGGGAACTTGTGCTGAGCGATACGGTCGATCAAGCGAGCGCTTTTGACGAGCGGGTTGTCATCGTGCGGCATGGAGCCGTGGCCTGCAGTGCCCTTCACTTTCACTCTGGCCCACCAGAGGCCCTTCTCGATCGTCTCGATGGTATAAAAGACCTTCCCGTTCGCCTCCAAGGGCATGCCGCCCCCTTCGTTGATCACGTACTCGGCCTTGACTTTGTCTCGGTGTGCTTCCGCCAGCCATGCGGCACCGTAGTTTCCGCCTTTCTCTTCATCCGCCACAGCCAAAAAGATCAGCTCACCCGCGAAGTCCAGATTCATGCGCTTAAAGAGAGCAAATGTAACCGCTTCCATGGCCGTCATGGATTTCATGTCGAGAGCGCCGCGCCCCCAGACATAGCCTTCTTTCACTGCTCCACTGAAGGGAGGGTATTTCCAGTTCTTGGGATTTGTGGCAGGCACCACGTCCGTGTGGGAGAGGAGCAGCAGCTTCGGCCCAGGCTTTGAGCCCTTCAAGCGTGCGAGCAGATTGCTCCGCCCCGCCTCTCTCTCAAGAACCTCGGATGGAATGCCCTCTTTCTTCAAGAATTTCTGGAGGTACTCTGCAGCAGGGCGCTCGTTCCCCGGCGGATTGGTGGTATCGATCTGCAGTAGTTCAGAGAGAATTTGGACGGCTTCCTCACCACACTTCTTCCAATGGATCTCCGTGGCCATAGACATAAGGACCTCCCGGAATTTGGGTTTGCGCGAGCTATTGAATCAGATGAGAGAGAAAAGGTCAACCTTGAGTAAAGAGAGGGTTATCCGAAAGTGACTCGTGCTCACTGTGTATCTTCAGACTCACGGGCGGTGAACCGAAACTCCACAGATTGACTGCGATGACCCTGAGCATCAATCAAGGTCAGTCGAAGCACAGTTTCCTGCGGAATGACTGTGTAGATGCTAAACTCAAACGTCCCTTCCCGTACCCCTTGCACCTGGGGATCAAATGCAAAGGGAGTGAATACGGTAGCCTCAACCACATCGAACTCAGCTCGCGCTATGTCGCCTTCTAGATCGCGAAAGCGCACATGGCCCGTGACATTCTCTCCGTCCGCGGTGATTTCCGCTGGAAACTCAACTTGTAGAATCTCGGGTGTGCTGGTTCGAAGGGTTGTATCCAAAGCCGCATGAGGCATGAGGAGATTCATCCCTACGAGGGCCACGATCACACCCAGTGCTACCAGTAGCCAAGTGGGTACAGCATTCATAAGTATCTCCCTCCAAAGCGAATCATGTGTATCTTAGTAGAAATATGTGACTAGAGTATGGCGAACTTATGACGAACTCATGACGTCTCCAACGCCGCGGTCATTAGTTTGTCACAACTTTGACATCAGAAATTCATAGTCGCCTGTTAACGTAAGCCCATGCACGAGGTGAATGCCTCGTAGTCGAAAGGAGAAATCATGCAAGGAAAGTCTCACAAGATATTTAGTGTCGTGTTAGGGATGTTGCTGCTCGCTGGCTGGGTTAGTGGGGTGTTGCAAGCCCAGCAGAACCCACCGCCAAACGCAGGAGGTCCCGGAGGCGCACGCCAGTCCTTCGAGGCATTCAATCGCGCAATCGCCGCTGGAGATCTCACATTGCTCAACAACGGCGCAGCGATCAGCGGAACTGTTCAGGGAGACCAGTTCACGTTCATCGTGAGTGATTCAGGCCAGTCGAGAACGCTCAACCGCAGTGAAATCGCTCTTATCAATTTCGGTGAGAAGAGCGATCAACTGGTGCTCACAACTGGAAGTACACTGACGGGTACAGTGCAAATGGATCAACTTACTATTCTACTATCTACAGGAGCCGAGGTCACGATTCCCAAGGCGGAGACGAAGATCACGATTTTCAAGCTCAACCTGCCTGTACCAACCGCAGGTCCGCCGAGCGAGGCCGATCGAGCGGCGATGTTCAAGATTATGCAGGGATTGCGGTCACAGAATCTCTTCGCGCTCTTCGTCAAGGCCTTAACCACCTATGATCTGGCAGTCCTCTCCAATCAGCAACTCTGGAGCGGGACCATCGTAAATCAACAATTCGTCTTTCACACCACGCTGTTCGGAACGGTGACATTGAAGGCCAGCGATGTGACCAGCATTGAATTGGCAGCCGATCCCACTACAGAAAGCGATTACATCTCTATGAAGACGGGAGACCGGATCTCTGGAGTCCTCGACGAGGGAAGCAGCATTCAGTTCCAGCCCGTCGGGCTTGAAGACGGCCAAGGACAGGCGCTTACTCTCACCTTGAATCGAGGCGATGTTGCTCGGGTCAGCTTCCGCCTGCCAGCCAGTGCCTTCGGTGGTGGAGGCCAGGGCCCAGGCTTTGGTGGAGGACCGGGAAAGTAGCACCCCGAGCATCCAAGATAAAAGGAGCAACGCCGATGAAACAGAAATTTTACGCCATGCTACTGCTCGCCTGTATGTCCATTGGTCTACTGGGCGGTCTGAGCGGTTCGATCGCTACAGGCCAGCAAGCGAACCTTCCCAATACCCCCTTCGTCATATCCGCAGTGCAGATGCCCGATGGCATGGGAGAGCGAGGGGGTACTCTGACCGTTGACACCATCGACAATCCCAAGACGTTCAATCCGATCACGCAGAATGAGGCCAGCTCGAGCGCTGTGACGAGCCTGCTCAACGCTTCGCTCATCGATAGTACGGGCGCATCTCTCGTCGCTGAGTCCTTCGAGGTATCAGTAGATCAAACCAGTGTCACGCTGACCTTGCGCCCAGGCATACGGTTTTCCGATGGCACACCCGTAACGGCCGACGATGTCGTCTTTACCCTAGAAGACGTCATCTTCAACCCACAAATAAACAGCACTCTTGCCGACGCCTGGCGGGTTGCCGACCAGTTTCCCAAGGTAGCAGCGCTCGACGCTCAGACCGTCCGAATCACCTCCCCCGTAGCCTTTTCCGGCTTATTGAGCGCGATCGCCAGCACACCCATTCTGCCCAGACATCTGTTGTCCGACGCGGTACAAGCTGGAAAGTTCAATTCAGCTTGGGGAGTGGGCACGCCGCCTGATCAGATAGCCGGCTTAGGTCCGTTTCGGTTGCAAAGTTTCACTCCAGGCCAGCAAGTCGTCCTGGAGCGCAACCCCTATTACTGGAAGGTCGACGAGAACCAGGTGCAACTTCCTTACCTCGACAGAATCATCATGCCCATCGCCACAGATGATAATGTGCGTCTACTGCGTTTCAGCAACGGC
>MFGX01000038.1:24861-25186 GCA_001778455.1 Candidatus Fraserbacteria bacterium RBG_16_55_9
AATCAAGATACCGAAGACCTAGACCTGCGTGCTCTCTTCCGCGACGTGCGTTTCCGCCAGGCGATGGCGTACGCGGCAAACCGCCCAGGGATGATCTCTGCTAACTTGAACAGCTTAGGTGAAGCCCGCTACGGCCCGGGGATCTCTGCGACGTTTTGGATCGGAGATCAGATGGGATTCCCTTCATTTGAGTTCAACCTGGACAAGGCCGCACAACTCCTGGATCAGATCGGACTCCAGAAGGACGCACAGGGCATGAGGCACTTTGCGGATGGCGCACTCGTTGAATTCACCCTGCTCACCGTGCAGGGTTCGACGGTGCTGA
>MFGX01000039.1 GCA_001778455.1 Candidatus Fraserbacteria bacterium RBG_16_55_9
CAGGCGGAGCAGGTGTCCGCCAGCTCCCGCGGGCTCAGGATGGCCACGGCCATCGCCCCATGGCAGGTGACGCAGTTCGGTCCACGACCCGTCTCCTGAAGTTGCTGATAGTGAACGCTCTCTCGAAAGTAAGTGAGCTCTTGGGTGTGGCATCGCCCGCAGGTCACGGGGATCTTTGTGAAATAGAGGGGGCCTTCCGGGTCACGAGAGGGTTGAAGTCCCTGGTGAGCTTGCTCCATCTGAGCTTGAGCCGAGTCACCTCTGTGACAGTCGTGGCAGGAGACCCCCTGTTGCGCATGGAGGGAGCCTTCCCAGTCAGCAAAGGTATGCCCAATGAACGTTCGAGGCAAGGCGCGGTGACACGCGACGCAACCGCTCTCGGACAGTTCCTCCGGCGGTTGCCTCGGTTGCTCCGATGGCGGCACGGGAGCGATCTCCTTCTCCGGCGGTGGGGGAAGGCGGAAGCCAAAGTAGAGAGTCAGCCCCACGGCTGCTACCAAGAGGAGCGAAAGACCCAGCAACCCATAGCGCCACCACTTGCGCATTTGAGAGTCCAATCTCACTAGAGTGCGGGCCGAGTGAGATGCTCAGCCACCCACTCGACCCGCGATTCCACAGGGCTGGTTGCCCTCTTTACTCCTTACCCGTCTTCGTGGTCATGGTCCCGGCCGGCGGTTTCGTGGTATCGAGGTTGATCAGGTGGCAGTTGGTGCAGAAGCCGCCGAAGTTCGTGAGGAAGCCGTTCTCCGCTCCACCGGTGAAGTGTACCAAGTGGAGGTCCCGGCTCAGGGGCATCTTGCTGTCGGCCGAATGGCAGTTAAGACAGAACGTGGGCAACTCCTGGCTCGCTACCATGGCAGCCACATCCGGGTGTTTCCCACTGACTGTCGCCTCTGGCCAGGCCGCCTTAACCAGACTTACGATCTCCTGAGAAGCACCCGCGGAAGCCCAACCGCCGATGATCGTGGACAACTTGAAACTGTCCTTGTGGCAGTTGACACAGCCGTTGGGTCTCTCATCGGTGGCGGTGATCCCCGGGATCTGCGGCACCTGGGCCTGCTGCGTGAAGACCGTTACGCCTGCGCCAACTCCCAGCAGTAGGGCAACCATGAGCATGAACGGTAGACTCTTCTTGAGCATGAGCTTTCACCTCCTTTCGAGGTCTCTAACTTAAAATATTATGATCCGAATCAAAACTTACAATGACTTCGGTCATATCGAGGGAATTCTAATTCCATGAGATAGATCACTGATCTTAGTCATTCACGCCAAGCTGGTCAGCTACTATACTGAGCGCAAAGGGGTGATAGTAGATGATTCCAAGAAAGCTTTGGCTCATGTTGTCCATCGTGGCCATGGTCGGCTTGGTTGCCCTGGCTGCCTCTCCTTTTGATGAGTGGCAGAAGAGCAAACACTCCAATCGGCAGCTCGCCATTGATGAGGCGACGTTCGAGAACCGGGGTGCGACAGCAGCCCACTGTGGCCGCTGTCACTCGCAGCAGGGGTTTGTCGCATGGCTGCCACAGCTCAACGCGGGGAATTCCGGCGTTCTCGTGAAGCCCGACGGCAGCGCTGCCGACGAGGCCTTCTTGCGGGGCTTGGGGCTAGAGGTAGCTAAGGTAGAACCGATCACCTGCACCGCGTGCCACCGAGAGGACAACTTCCAATTGCGGGTTCAGAACGACACGGCACTGTTGCCCGCAGGCTTCGCTGCCTTGGGCGTTGGCAAAGGCGCCCTGTGCATGACCTGCCACAACACGCGCAACGGACGGGTGAAGTGGGATGCAACGGAGCTTAGGAGTCTCAGTGGACCGCATGAAGCCGCTCAAGCAGATGTGATCATGGGGAAGAGCTCCTACTTCTTCAATGACACCACAGACAATCCTTCTCCCCATGCCGTCTTCACGGGAGATGCCTGTGTGACCTGCCACTTGAAGTTGGGCGAGGAAGGCCACGCCTTCCAGGTCAGTGAGACCGTCTGCGCTAACTGCCACGGCCCTGCCATGACGGCCGAGCGCGTCCAGGAGCCGACCGAGCACCTGCTCAATCAACTGCTGGATCAGATTGCCCTCAAGGCGCTTGAGGTCAAAGACAAGATCGCGACCGTGACGTCTTGGGATCCGGCAACGGACGGAGACACTCCGAATACAGCCGTCGACGGGACCAAGATCACCAGCGTATCGGAGATCCTGACCATTCACGGCCAGATGAGCTTCAAGTTCAACCTGGAAGACGGGAGCGCGGTCTACAGCCAGATTCGCAACATCAAGGATGCGCAAGGCCAAGTGGTCTACGCGCTGTCAGACCCGATTGCCCGCGCGGCGTGGAACTACTTGCTCATCGAGTACGACGGCAGCTTTGGAGTACACTATCCGAGCTTCGCTCGCGACGTGTTGCTCACAACGACCAACGCACTCAAATAGCGTTTCGACAGCGACAAGTCATTCTGTAGGGGAGAGAAGTACTCGATAATGAGAGCTTCTCTTCCCCTATTCTTTTGATGGATTCTTATTCGCTCTGGTATTGCTGGTCTTCGCGCAGGACGGGCATCCGGCTCGCGATCCAGCGGTAGGTCAGGATCTGAATCGTCACGACGGAAAGGATGATCACAAGCTCCTTCCAGTGGAAGAGCTGGCGATCCGGAAGGCTCCAATTGAATGCGATGAGCGAGACGTTGAACCGGTTGAGGATAATGCCCCCAATGGTCCATATGGCCGTGAATCGAACGAGGGTCACGTTGTTTCTGGAGCTGGCGTACGCAAAGAGGAAACACGGAAGCAAGACAAAGCCCAGGAGCTCAACAAGATACCAGTAGCCCCAAGGCGTCGAGAGGAGTTGCCAGTGGTCTCCGTGCGCCAGAGCGATCACCTTGAGGGCAAAGTACGAAAAGAGGGTAATGGAGGCAGCGCTTCCGAGGCCGAGGCTGATGGGCTCCAAGCTTGCGAGATACGGGGCGTCTGCATGGCGTTTCAAGAAGCGTTGCGTGAGCATCCCGACGAAGATCACCATGGAAAGCCCACCCGCGATGCTCGAGAGGAAAAAGAGCCACGGCAGATACGGCGTATACCATAGAGGGTGGAGCTTTCCGGGAGCCAAGAGGAACATCGCGCCGAGGGCGGATTGATGGAGCGTCGAGAGGATCACGCCGAAGATGGTAAGCCCGATCGTCAGAGCCAGAGCCCATCGGCGAAGAATCTTCAGCTTGAGCCACTCCAGGGCAGCCGGAGAGAACTCTAAGGCCTGACAGGAAAGATAGAGAGCGACGTGCCAAGCTACCAGGAACATCACCGAGGCCGGTCCGAACGAGACGAACATGGGATAGTAGATCCTCCACGGGCGGCCTAAGTCGATTAGCAGAAAGACCACGGCGAAGAAGTAGCCGAGAAACCCGATGAGTATGGCGTTCCGTACAACCGGATGGTACTCTTTCATCCCAAACAGATAGACGGCCGTCCCCAACGCGAAGCCCGAGGCAGAGAGCGGCACGCCGGCGAAGAGGCCCCAGCTCAGAAGCAGCCCCCAGGGTTGGTCATCTGAGGCGTCTGTTATAGAAGCAAGCCCTTGCGAGAAGCGCACCACGATGAAATACAGCCCCACAAGGACGATGAGCCCAGCGACCACATTGAATGGGGTCATCCACTCCCTCGCTGGTCTTCCCACCTGAAGCATCGCTCTTCCTCTTACGCCTCTAACGTCTGTTCTGGTTTCTTCGGCTCGCCACTTTCTGCTCGATCTTCCTGCATCCGTCGCTTCGTCATGAGGTAGAAGCCCCCCAGGAGGGCCGGCCAGACCACCAGCACAAGAGGAACAAAGGAGAGGAACTCCCGCGTTAACATAGGATACGGCGTCGTCCCCAAGTTACCAGGAAAACCAAGCTGCTCGAAGGGAACACCCGAAATGTACAGCCAGCTCGTTCCTCCGACTTCGCGCTCCCCATAAATGTGGTCGACGTACCTGTCAGGGTTTTCCATGATTCTGCTCCTTGCGAGCACAAGCAAATCTCTTCTCTTACCGAATGTGAGTGCCTCCACGGGGCATTCTGTCGCACACGCCGGGACCTCGCCCTTGAGGATTCGAGTGTCATGGCACATGAAGCACTTTTGTACCTTGGGCTCGAATGCATTGGAGTACTCATACGCGGGGATGTAGAACGGGCAGGAGATTATACAATAGCGACAACCGATACAGACATCCGCGTTGTAAATCACCGGTCCCTCGGGAGTCTTCTTAAGAGCTCCAACGAGGCAGGCGGATACACACGCGGGTTCATCGCAATGCATGCACTGCGTTTTTACGTATACGGGCATCCCCACTCGCTGAGGGTTCGGATAGCGGTTCACCACCGTGTATGTCTTCGCATTGGTTCTTCGCTTCTCCTCAAAGACGGATTTGTCTCCAAATGGAATTTCCGGTGCAGGTAGGCTGCTGGTTTGATTGCAGGCAGCTTCACACCGACGACAGCCGATGCACCTCGTGAGATCCACCAGCATCCCCAGGCGATCCTCCCGACCGGGAAAATCCTGGGCGAGTACGCTTCCCGAATGCGGCGAAAAGAAGGAGCTGCCGAGGGCAGCTGCTGCCCTTTTCAAGAACCCCCGTCGATGGAATGCATGTCTGGGGTTGCCCGTCTTCATCGTCTCACTCCGATCTCCTATGGCTGCTGGCTCCGTTATCTACAGGGGCTTGTGGCATAGCGTGCAGGTTTCGTTGGTCCTGCCCGTATGGTTCTCCAGCACCTTGGACGCTCCCGCAATACCCGCTCCGTGGCACATAAGACAGCCCTCGCGACCTGCAAGCGTATGCGGAAGTCCAGCGAAATCTTTGGCTTCCACCCTAGGCTTATGGCAGAGCTGGCAGACACCGTTGGTCGCCTGGAGATGGTCAGCCGGCACTCGAGTGACACCGGGAATCCCGTTCTCCCCGTGGCAGCTCAGGCAGTTCGTCACACCGGTCAGCGGGTGAACTGCCGAGAGCGGCGGAATCTCAGCCTGCGTGTGGCACTCGACGCAGTTCGTGGGGCCTGCTTGGTTCTCCATGTGGCAACCGATGCACCGGAGATGGTATGCATGTGTCAGGCCCGGCATCTTGAGCTCTGCGGCGTCGAAGGGTTTTCCATGGCATTCACTGCATGAGGGAATCCGACCTTGGCTGTAGTGATGACAAAGCCCGCAATCTCCTTGGTGATCTGGATGTGAACTATGGTCGAAAGAGGCTGGTCCATACCACTCTGCTAACACGGAAGTGGTGAGAAAAGGCGATTCCCCGACAGCTACACCTTCCGATGGCCTCTGGCTGTTGATCCTGAGCCCCAGTATCCCAAACACCAGTACCAAGGCTACAATCGGCAGAATCGTCACCCAAAACCGCACACCTTGGCGGTGAAGCATTTGCCAGAAGATAATGAAACTAATGAGAAATGCGATAGCGATTAAGTACTCGAGCCCCTTCGTGTGTGTGATGAAGTCCACGAGAGTGTTCAAGCAAGCCTCCTACGACAAGGACCTCCGCGTTCGCCCAACACTACAAATCCTAACTGAAGAATATGCCCGCGTAAATGATTCGAGTCAATTCTAGGCGTGATGTGTATCAATTATTCATTCAGATGACTCTTCTAGAAATTCACATGACACTTCGCACAGCTCGCGCCTTGAGGGGGAGGTCCCGGGCGTGACAGGTCTCGCAGGCCTTATGATCGAATCCCGCCTTCTTCTGCAGCTGCAAGAAGGCGATATGATCCAGTTCGACCACCTTGAGGTGACATAAGCCGCAACCGTACGTTGTATGCTGCGCATGCGGGAAGCGGACCTGTTCGGACTTGACCGTCACCTCTGCTTGGTGGCAACGCAGGCAGTCCGATGGGTTCATTCGCCGGACTTGTTCTGCCGTCGGGTGACAGGTCGCGCAGCTTCTTGCCTCCCTGGCCGTCGTGTTGTGCTCCTGTTGCTCTACGCCGTGGCATACGTCGCAGTCATAGCCACCGCGAAGGTGCACATCGTGGGAGAAGGGCCCCCGCGGCGTGGAGGGGGTCTCACGTTCGATCCCTTCATGGCAGCGGGTGCAGCCAAAGCTCGAGCGAAAGAGATT
>MFGX01000040.1:0-1564 GCA_001778455.1 Candidatus Fraserbacteria bacterium RBG_16_55_9
TGCAGCTGGAGATCCTCAATTCATCTCAAAGCTCGTTTAGTTACGCTGATGTTTCGGTAGATCGCCCGGTTCTCCCAGATGCGATATGCAGCTGGAGATCCTCAATTCATCTCAAAGCTCGTTTAGTTACGCTGATGTTTCGGTAGATCGCCCGGTTCTCCCAGATGCGATAGACCGTCGTCTGGGGGAGTTCTACTCCTCACACGGCGGATGTCAGTCCCGTGGGTAAGTCCGCAAAGCATATGGCACAGAACATTTCTGTATAACTACCCATCCCCCCAAGTTCATTCGCTACCGCTTATGTTACGGAGACCAAGAGGAGGAAGATAATCACCCAGAACACCAGATTGATTAAGACCCAGGAGATTGAACAAAAGACATTGCGGAATTGATCGGGTACTCGCGCTAGAAGTGCGTTGCTAAAAGCAATGACGAAGAGAACCAGCAATGCTCAGGGCAACGGCCGCCTCCGACTGATCTCTCTTAGCGTATCAGTGAGAAGATCAATGACACCAATTATCAAACTCCAGATCGACGATGCCTGGCTCTCGAGCTGTTCTTCTGGCGGTTCGTTCATTTCGGAGCTGCCTTTTTCTGCAGCTGTTTCTGGCAGTAGCTGGATAAACCAGCTCCGAAGAATATTATAGACGAATTGCCCAGTCTTGGTCTACTCGTACCTCAACGCTTCGATGGGGTTGACCCGAGCTGCCTGCCAGGCAGGATAGAGGCCGCTGACGATCCCCACGAAGATGCCCGTCACAACCGCGATCGCGTACCAGTCCCACACAAAGACGAGCGGTATCCCTTCCTCGAATCCGAAGAGAGCCACAGTCAAGCGATTGAAGAGATCTCCTAGCCCGATCCCAGCAGCAATCCCGAAAATCGCACCAATCACACAGATGAAGATCGCCTCCGTCAAGAAGAGCTTTAGAACTCCGCCTTGCGTGGCGCCCGTTGCCTTCATCACGCCGATCTCTCGAGTGCGCTCCTTCACAGTGATGAGCATGATGTTCATCACACCGATCATGCCTACCAGTAGGGCCACCACCGCCACCGCTCCGATCCAGATCGTGAACTGGGCGAAGTTCTTCTTGATTTCATCCACGATCTCCTTGAGCGTGTTGACCTCCACCTTCTTCTGATCACCCAGGAGCTTACGCGCATCGGATTCGTAGCTATCGAAGTAGTCGTTGAGTTCTTGCGCTACGGTATCGACTTGATCTGTATCTACCGCACTCACGATAATCCCCGTATAGACGGGAATCTCTTGCCCATCGATCGTCTCTGTAAAACCCTGATAATCGAGGCTCACATAGGAACCTTGGCCGCTGATGAACTCCGACTCTTTGACAATGCCGACCACTTGAAGCGTCTCACCGTGGACTTTCTTCTCACGATCGATGTACTTCATCTCCACATTCTGCCCCAAGACCTTCTGTGCGATCTCCGGTGTCCGGCCAGGATGCTCGCAGAGTTTCTTGATCTCCTCTTTCTCTTGATCCGAGTCTGACGCTGCAATACCTTGATCGTTTCTCTCGCGGGCGAGGATGCGCTCGCAGATCGT
>MFGX01000040.1:1611-1987 GCA_001778455.1 Candidatus Fraserbacteria bacterium RBG_16_55_9
GCCTCAATGGGAATGACCTCCTGGCTAGTCGTGATGCGCACGTTGCCGGGCAGCACACGCCCGTCGTACTTTAAGGGGTTCCCGTTCACTGGCGCGAGGACATCCGCCGCTTTAATCCCCGGCATTTGGCGCACGCGTTCCACATCCCTGGAGGAGAAGACCCGGTCCGTCCCGAAGAGACTCTGACCTCCCTCATTGCTCGTCTCCACCGAGACACTGATCATGTTGGCCCGAAGCAGGTCTCGGGTCAGCGTGGTCAGGAGAATATCCTGAAAACCTGCGCTCATCGTCACTACAGCGATCACGGCTGCGATGCCAATCGCCACACTGAGCACCGCCAAGAAGTTCCTCAGCTTGTGGCTCGTGATATTCGTCC
>MFGX01000040.1:2205-5454 GCA_001778455.1 Candidatus Fraserbacteria bacterium RBG_16_55_9
CAGGTTTCCGGTTGGCTCATCGGCCAGGATGACCTTCGGGGCATTGGCGAGAGCACGGGCAATCGCCACACGCTGGCGCTCTCCACCCGAGAGCTCGTTGGGCATATGATTCACCCGAGGCCCCAAGCCCACTTGCTCAAGGATCTGAACGGTGCGCCGTCTTCGGTCTCCATTGGGGATCGTATTCACGAACCCCATCGGCATCATCACGTTGGCCAGAGCGCTCACCCTGGGGATGAGATTGAACGTCTGGAAGACAAACCCAATCAACTCACCCCGTAGGCGAGCCAGTTGGCGATCGCGTAGCTTGGAGATATCCGAACCGTCCAGCATGAGCCGTCCGGACGTGGGTTTATCCAAGCAGCCGATCAGGTTCATGAGCGTGCTCTTGCCGGAGCCCGAGGGACCCATGATCGCAAGAAACTCCCCCTTCGCAATGGAGAAGCTCACGCCATCGAGAGCCTTCACATCGACCTCTCCCATGCGATAGACCTTGGTCAGATCTTCGCCTTGGACAATCGCGTTGTTCGTCGTCTTCATGGTTGTTTACGTGATCACTTCGAATCCGCTGGGGAAGAGATCCTGTCGATAGCCCGTGAGAGAGGAGCCGCTTAAGCGCACCTGGATCTCCAGGGTGTTTCCGCCGCGCTCGACCGTTAGCGTCACCGGCGCAGCAGGGTCCTTAAAGCGAATGAGCTCACGCAGCTGAAAACTCGTGCCCACGGCCTTACCATCCACCTGGGTGATCACATCTCCCACGGTAAGTCCGGCTTGTTCAGCAAAAGATCCCTGCGCTACGGACTTCACGAGAACACCGTGACGATCGGAAGTGTCTTCAAGGCGAACGCCTGCCAGCGTAGCCGTGCTCGAGAGGAAGCCGAGAAATCGTCCCGCCTCGGAGCACGGGCCTTCCGAGGATTGCGTCACGCAGGAGAGCATCTCCGCCCGAAAGTCCTGTTCGCGGACTTCCACGCGCTGCACTTGGAATTGTTGAGATGTCGCTTTGTCCCTGAGAGTCACGGGATCTAAGCGCTTGAGCGTGAGTTCTACAAAGGGCTCCTGGATGTTCAACGGATCGAAGGCCAGAAGTGGCTGCTGATCAAAGTTGATGTGCGCGTTGATGTACTTCTGGAGCAAGAAGAACTGGCTGGCGGCGAGCCCCGTGGATACCACGTTGTCCTCCAAGATCACTTGTCGCTCCTGCCGCTCCGGCTGTTTCTCAGGTTCTTGAAATTGAAATTGTATCGTCGCTACGGAATTCTCCACCTTCACCTCGACGTGGAACTTCCCCTGCTCCGTATCCGAATCACCCAGATACGAGACAAGTCCCAGATCCGGAGTCAAAACGATCTCTTGCGTGAAGAGTTTGTCGGTGCCGAAGTTCTGCACCAGCTCCTCCGAGAGAGCGATAAATGTAGAGGTGAGTTTCAAATTGCCATCATCCAGCTGCACGAACGAGAAGACCTCGTTGCCCGCGTCTTCTTGCAGCTGAAAGAAGAATCTCCCGCTATCGAGTACTTGATCGGAGCGTACACTAAACGATAAAGCCACGACGAGTGCCAGAATGCCGAGAAGTGGTTTTTTCATCTTCGGTCCTCCTGAGCCAGTTGGCAAGTTGTATGCTATGTCGTTATCGACATGTCGGTCTCACTATATCATGAAGCAGGCGGCGTGTCAAGCGAGCCCTGGGTGCATGATGCTATCATATAGATCCAAGATGGCCGAGCGTATGGAGCTTCCTATCCTTGGCTGGGCGACTGCAGCAATCATACCCACCGGAGATATCCGCCTCTGCCTGTAGGTGTCTCGTCACATACTGACCGCAGTTACTCCCGATTCGGTTCTCCTCCACTTCGCCAATACTCTGGATCACTTCAAACCCCGCAGCGCGGAGTTCCTGCACAACGCTGCAGTCCCCGTGCAAATGATGCGGGTCAATATGGGAGCAGAGACGGTTCTCTTGAGCACGGTGCGTAGGATTCAGGGGCGTGATTTTCACGAGAAACTTCTCGGGGGAGAAGTAGCGGGAAAGGACAGAACTATCTAAGGGTGCTTCCTTAGCCAGCGCAAAGTTCAGCGTGATCTTTCGGTTGTCCTTGTCATGGAACCGCTCGCCATAGTTCGCGATCTTGGCAAAGTCCCACTTCTTGACAGGGATCAGCCGATCCCTGAGGTGGATGTCCGTGGTATGGATCGAGAACTGGAGCTGGAAGCGACCGTCTGAATACTGCCTTTGCTTGATCTGAAGGAGTCTTTCGAAGAAGCCATCGGTCCCGTGGGGGGCAATAGTAGAGAGCGAGGGCAAGAGCCCCGGGGCATCGTAGCGCCTGGGCAACTCCTCCAAGACCTCGAGCACATGGGAATTGAAGGAAGGCTCACCCATCCTGGCGAACTGGATCTTGAACTTGCTCACGGGGACATGCCCATCGGGGAACCTCTTCTTCACAAGGTAATCAATCTGGGAGAAGATCTCGTCTTTGCTTAGCTTCCCGCGATAGCCTCCTCCGGCATCACACATCAGGCAGCCTATCGGACAACCGAACAGGGTAGAGATGATCAGGACCCATTTCTCCTCGCGGGGGAGCGGGGGCTGAACAGACTCTACGAATTCGATCTGCCTTCCCTCACTCAGCTCTGCGATGTAGACCATCGCAATCTCTTCTCTGCCCGTCCTTGCAATGACCCTCATCACTTGGCCTCCTTGAGCTTCTGATAGATCATCATTGCTGCCTCGATGCCGTCTCCGACGGCGATCGCTGTCTGGCGGTAGATCCCATGGCATACGTCTCCCACCAGGTAGAGTAGACCTTCTGCTTGCAACTGCTCCACTCGCTTCCGAAGCCCCTCGGCAAGGAAGCTAAGCTCTGGAACCCGACCGATGGCCAGTATGGCATGATCGACTCTGAGGGTCCATCTCTGCTCAGGGGCAACCAGATTGAGGAGAAGCCCCTCTTCGGCCCTCTCGATCCCTGTAATCAGGGTGCTCCCGTGGTAGGAGATGCGTGGCGAGGCCTTGGCCCTCTCCCAGAGCAGGGGCAGGCAGCTCACCAATTCTCCGCGATTGAGGATGACGACGTCATTTCTCTTGGCCAGTCTGAGGGCATAGTCGAAAGCAGCGTCTCCTGCCCCAACGATCGCGATCGTCTTACTTTGAGTCTTCCGTAGCGGATAGACCTCGTAGAAAATCTTTCCCACAGCCCCTTCAGGAATAGCACAATCAGTAAACTCTTTGGGCTTCGTCCCCGAGGC
>MFGX01000040.1:5467-9393 GCA_001778455.1 Candidatus Fraserbacteria bacterium RBG_16_55_9
TGGTGATGAACTTCCCTTGGTTTGTCTCGGCGATGAAGTCTTTCCCATCATGGTCCAGCCGCAAGACCTCATCAAAGTGTACCTTGACGTCGGCGCTTTTCAGATGCTCTTCGAAGAGTCGGACGAGCGCTTCACCAGCGAGTCCTTGGGAGAAGCCGGAATAGTTTTCCACCAGGTTAGCGTTGAGCAGGAGACCACCGACCCGTTGCCGTTCCAAAAGCAGCGGCTCGATCCCGGAGCGCTTCAGTTGCAATGCTGCAGCGATCCCCGCTGGACCTGCGCCGATGATCGCCACCTCAGCTGTCATCTCTCCTCCCGAAGGCAGCTAGGATCTCCTCGACCAACACGGGGTAGGCAAACCCGTGGGCCAGGTTGAGCAAGGTCGCGCCATGAAACCCCTTGTTGTAAGTGGCAGTGCCATCGATGGTGAAGAGGACTTCGAAGCCGCGCACAAAGGCGGATCGGGCAGTAGTCTCACAGCAGAGGTGCGTCATCACTCCGCAGATCACTACTTGGCCGACCCCTTGTTCTTTCAAGGCTTCCTCTAGCTGTGTTCCATAAAAAGCATCGTATTGGGTCTTCTCTATAACCAATCCAGCTCTGCTGTCCAGCTCTGGGACAATATGGCTCAAGGGGCTTTCCGCAGTGATGAGATCCTGCCACCATTTAGCCATCCGCCCCGAGTTCCCAGGCGAATTGATATGGCGCGTGAAAATCACTGGCCGGTGCCGGCTTTTGAATGCCTCGATTAGGTGCTTGATCCGCCGGCTGATCGTCTTCGCACTGGGTATGAAGGCATGGGATGATTCTTCCAAAAAGAAGCGCTGCATATCCAGCACCAAGAGCGCCGAGCGCTCCGGCGCATACTTCGACCGATGCTTCTCGCGCAGATTCTGCACCTGCTCCAACATCACGCGGGCCTCTTGGTCAATGGACTCGGGAGTAAAGTAGGGCTCTCTTACATCGATTCTAGGCCTTGCCCTCGACATAGCGCAGGTTCCTCACTGCCGCGAGGATTGGATCTGATTATGAAGTATCCCATCCTATGCGGGGAATGATCTGTATCAGGCCGTTGTGATCTAGGCAGCGGTTGACTTAAATCATTGCTTCACAGTATGGTCTGTGCTATGGAGTGGTATTCATGCGCTCAGTTTACGGTAGATGTCTGTTCCCCGTGCGAAGCTCTGTATCATCTCTAGTTGGCTGACGCTGGGGTAGAATGCCATGTGGCGCATCCTGAAACGAATCTTCATTGGAGATCCATTGCCCACACGCCGGGGCCAGCAGGAACGTTTGGCGCTCCTTCTGGCACTTGGAGTCCTCGCTTCGGATGCGCTCTCCTCGGTGGCCTACGGCCCAGAGCAGATCCTGACGGTCCTCTCCCAGGCGGGTGATGCGGCGTTAGCGCTCATTCTTTCTATTGCCGTATCCATCGCCGGTCTCATTTGGCTCGTGGTGATCTCGTACCGTCAGCTCCTGCTGGCCTACCCCCAGGGGGGCGGCTCGTACAGCGTGGCCAAAGAGAATCTGGGAACGTTCTGGGGGCTTCTGGCTGGAGCAGCGCTGCTCGTGGACTACGTCCTGACGGTAGCGGTAAGCCTTTCCGCTGGCATGGCTGCTGTGGCCAGCGCGTGGCCTGAGCTGCATGTAAGCCGTACCGAGCTGACCCTCTTCATCCTACTCTTCATGGCCTTGATCAATCTTCGCGGTGTTCGAGAGTCAGGCTGGACGTTTGGCTTACCCACGTATGTATTCGTCGGCTCCGTCTTCTTGGCCTTGGGAATGGGGTTCTGGCGGTTTCTTAGCGGTGCTCCCCTGCCTGCACCCGGACCGCCCCTGGAGGAGATCCATGCGCTAAACTGGTTTCTGATTCTCAAAGCATTCTCCTCCGGGGCTACTACATTGACTGGGATTGAAGCCATCTCCAACGGGGTGGGTATCTTTCGCTCGCCAGAAGACAAGAACGCACGCAAAACCCTTCTCTATCTGGGGTTGCTGCTGACCGTCATGCTCCTGGGCGTCGCCTACCTGACGCAACACTTGGGTCTTACCCCGACCCCCCAAGAAACCCTGCTGAGCCAGCTGGCCCGTTGGGCTACCGGTGGTGGAATCGTCTATTATGTCCTTCAACTGTCCACGTTCCTGGTGCTCTTCCTGGCAGCGAATACCTCCTTCAGCGGTTTCCCACGGCTGGCGAGCATCATTGCTAGGGATGGCTTCTTACCGAGGCAGTTGCGAAACGTGGGGGACCGGTTGGTCTACTCAAATGGTATCGTTGCCTTGGCGTTGCTGGCTGGAGTGCTGATCTATGTCTTTGAAGCGGAGACCGACCGCCTGATTCCCCTCTACGCCATCGGAGTCTTCACGGCCTTCACCCTCTCTCAGGGGGGCATGGCGGCCCACGTTCTTCGCACACAGGGGTCAAGGGGGCGCTTTGCTGCCACGATAGCGACAGTCGGTGCGGTGATTACAGGCTTGGTCGCTGTGATCTTTGCCGTGACCAAGTTCATCGAGGGGGCCTGGATTATCCTGCTCGTGATCCCCTTGGTTCTCTGGTTCTTCTATGCCGTTCGTGCTCATTACGTTGCCGTTTCCCGACAGCTCCTTCCCACGCAGGTGTCCCTCAAGCTGCGCCCGGTCTTGGCAGTGGTTCCGGTGAACGCAATCCACCGAGGAATCCTGGGGGCTATTGAATATGCCCGGAGCATCAGTTCCGAGGTTCATATAATCCATGTGGAGATTGACCCTGAGGAGACGGTACGGCTGCGGGCAGCGTGGCCCAGCTGGTCTGGGGGGCTTAGGCTCCAAGTCTTACCCAGCCCTTACCGCAGCTTCCTCGAGACCTTCAACGAATACTTGAATTCCCTGCAAGAGAGCAATCCGGAAGCCGTACTCACGGTTGTCATACCGGAATTCATCCCGGCGCGGCCTTGGCAGCAACTGATGCACAACCAGTCGGCTCTCCTTCTCAAACTGCACCTCTATGGAAGGGAAGGTGTGGTGGTGGTAAACGTGCCGTACCACCTGAAAGAGTGAGGATGCTCATGACCTTGAATGATACTCATTCGTGTCGCTTCTATACCCCAAAGAACACGCGGTCCAATCCGATGCTGCCAGCACCCAAGAAGAACAATGCAATGGCAGCACCCAGGAGGACGAGGTCCAGTTCCCAGCCACTGGCTTCGCTGAACTTCTTCTTCATCGTTTGAATCTTGAACCGGATCGCGCCCACCATGATGATGCCTAAGCCGATCGCAGCCAGCTGCGTAAGAAACCCGACGAGCAAGGCCAGACCGCCCAGCGGCTCAACAATGGAAAGAAACTTCATCATCGAGAGCATACTCGCCGGCATCTGAGCTGACGGTTGCATCTTCCACATGGCCCACTTCTGAGTCCCGTGGACCAAGAAACTGATTGCTACTGCAATCCGTAGGGCTAACAGCCCCACATCACCGAGTTGATGCAAGTTTGCCAAGAATTCCATAGATCCTCCTTCATCAAAGGTCACATTATAGCAGCAGTAAGAACGCTCGGACCAGTCTGGCCAGATCGCTCTGGCGCTGCTTCGTGACATGCAAGACTTCTTCGTGGGTGGGAACAGATTCGGGTCTGACGCCCGCCGCCATGTTTGTCACGCACGAGATCCCCAGCACTTCCAAGCCGCAGTGGCACGCCGCAACCACCTCAGGCACTGTGGACATCCCCACTACATCTGCACCCAGAACGCGATACGCCCGAATCTCTGCGGGCGTCTCGTACATCGGGCCGGGCGTTGCGACATAAACGCCTTCTCTGAGTGATAGTCCCGCGCGAGCTGCCGCTTGATGTGCCAAGTTTCTCAGTCTTGGGCTATACGCATCGTTGAGCGGCGGAAAGCGTGGGCCAAGTTCCTCCACATTCTCGCCCCGCAACGGGCTTTCGGGGAT
>MFGX01000040.1:9515-15135 GCA_001778455.1 Candidatus Fraserbacteria bacterium RBG_16_55_9
AAGACGATCGCGCTCATCGAGAATCCTTCGTAGTAATGAACACGCCCCCGCTGCACGAGGATCTTTTTCGTCTCAAGCTGGCCAAAGACTAGCTCGCCTGCATGACCTTCGACTGTGGAGCGCGGAAAGTGTGGGATCTCTGTCCAAGGGAATACCTGCTCAGGAGTTCCTAGGGCAGCGGAGAGTCCGGAGCCAAGGATGAGCCCAATCTGTGGCTCGGCCTTGAGATGGTTCTTGAGGTATGCGGCGGCTGCTTGAAGTTTTTCCCATTCACTTTGCACCTTCATGGCTTGGCATTACTCCCACAAAAGAAGGCTGCGCTTGAGCCGCTGCAGTCCCAGTCGAATCGCCCGCGCGCGCACCTCGGCGACTCCCTTGACCTCCATGAGCTCTTCCTCGGAAGCGTCGAGAATATTCTGTAGCTCATGGAACTCATCGGCCACGTTCTCGATGACGGAGATGGGAATGCGCGGGATCTGGCTGAGTACACGATAACCCCGCGAGGCGATGGTCACATCCAGAGCTTCTTCTTCGGCTTCATAGCCCAAGGCCTCCATCACTCTTTCTGTAGAGAGCAGCTCTTCCGGTGAGAGCGACTGGATCTCCGCGATGATCTTCTCTGGGCTGCGATCATTGGCTTGGAAATCCCGAATCATCAAGACGAACGCATCTCTCACATCCAGCATGAGCCAGTCGAGCTGAAGCTCCATGAGCTCCTTCTCCTCCCCCAGCTCCACAAAGATCTGCTCGATCTCATCTTGGATGGCCAGCATCTGCATGATGGTCTGGACGAGATTTGCGATGTGATACGGAAGCACTCGTCCCTCAAATTCGAGTGCTGTCAATTCCCGCGAGAAATCATCGAACGTCGCTCGGTACTGTTCCAGAATGCGAAGCGCTTGATTGGCCCGAGCCGTGAGCGTGATGGTGTCTTGCAACAGATGTTTATAGAGTCCGTAATAGACGGTGACACGCCCGCGAGTGGCCGAGATCGCGATGGCTGCCACGCCGAGCTGTCGGGCTACTTTCTCTGCAGTCAGGTGGCGGGTGCCTGTCTCTTCGGATGGGATTTCGGGATCGGGAACGAGGTACGCGTTGGCGTAGAGGATCGTCTGCATGTCTTCATCGATGACGATGGCGCGGTCCATCTTCGAGAGCTCCACCAGTCTCTGCGGCGTGAGCTTGGTTCGCAGCTCAAATCCGCTTCGCACAACCGCTTGAGCTTTGTCATCGTTGGCGATCACGAGTAGACCTCCGTGCCTTAGATCCACGATGTTATTGATCGCATCCCGTAGCGGGGTTCCTGGAGCTATTCCTCTTAGGATCTGAAGCAGGGCTTCCTCTTTATATCTGCTGGTGGACATGGTTTCTCATCTAGAGTCCCAATTGACCGATGGCCTCCTCAATGCCGGTGGCTGAGCGCACCTCTAGGCCGAGGCCCTCCAGACGCTCGCTGGCCGGGACGACCGCTCGCCGATACCCCAATTTAGCCGCCTCATTCAGCCGCTCCTTGAGTTTACGAACTTTTCGGAGCTCCCCGAGCAATCCCAGCTCACCCATCACAACGGTATCCGAGTCGATCGCACGGTCTTTATAGCTCGAGACCACAGCAGCCACGATTCCCAGATCTATGGCCGGTTCTCTCAAGGCCAGTCCACCGGCGACATTGAGATAGACGTCGTCTTGGGTGATGTGGAGTCCCAGGCGTTTTTCGACGACGGCCAATAGTAGAGCTACGCGATTGTAGTCGAGTCCAGTGGCTCGGCGTTGGGGCATCGTCGCTCGGGTGGATGTCACGAGCGCTTGAATCTCTACTAAGATGGGCCTTGTACCTTCCAGGCTGGGCACGATTGCCGCGCCGGGCTTTGGTTCTCCGGTTCTCTCCGTAAAGAACGCCGAGGGGTTGCTGATCTCTCGCAGGCCTCCCTCGCTCATCTGGAAGACGCCAATCTCTTCCGTAGAGCCATAGCGATTCTTGACGGCCCGTAGAATCCGTATGTCGCTGTCTCGGCCGCCTTCGAGATAGAGGGCCACATCGACCAAGTGCTCGATGGCCTTGGGACCGGCAAACTCTCCGCTCTTGGTGATGTGCCCGATAAGATAAATGGGAATCTTTTCAGATTTAGCCAGCTGGCTCAGATGGAAAGCAGCTTCTCCCACTTGTTGGGTCGTTCCCAGGCCCTCTTTCATCGAACTGGAGAAGACCGTCTGAATGGAATCCACGATGAGAGTTGCTGCTTTCGCCTCGCGGGCGGCCGCGCAGATTGCGCTCAAGCGTTGCTCGTTGAGCACCCAAAGGTTCTTCGCGGAATCCAGGCCCAATCTGCGGGCGCGCAGCTTGATTTGAGCCGGGGCCTCTTCGCCCGATACGTAGAGCACAGGAGACGTAGAGCCCTGAGCCAAGCGGCCCGCGACTTCAAGCATCAGCGTGGATTTCCCGATGCCCGGCTCACCTCCAATGAGAACGGTGGAGCCGATGAGAACGCCGCCGCCTAAGATGCGATCGAATTCACTGATCCCTGTAGGCCAACGCCCGCTCGCCTCAAGAGAGATTTCGACAATCGATTGAGGAGCTCCTCGAGGAGATGAATCTCCCGCCTGGTCCGATGGGAGCTCTGAAAAACTCTCCCATTGGCCGCACTCCGGGCAGCGGCCCAGCCACTTAAGAGACTGATATCCGCAGCCGCGGCAGCGGTATAGCATTATTTCGTTTCGGAGTGGATCGCTTTCTCTTCCGTCTGCTTCTCGAAGAGGAGTTTTCCATCCTCGGCTCGGATGAGGATGCGGTCTCCTTTGGTGATGGTGCCTTCCAGGATCTTGTCCGATATGGGGTTCTCCACCAGCTTTTCCAGCGTGCGTCGGAGCGGCCGAGCCCCGTACTTAGGGTCAAATCCCTGCTCGATGAGCTGTTTCTTCGCTTCCGGGGTGATCTCAATGCGAATCTCACGCTCGGCAAGGCGCTCCTCCAGTTCCTCAATCATGAGGTCGGCGATGGAGTCCACTTCATGCTGCGAAAGCGATTGGAAGACGATGATGTCGTCCAGCCGGTTTAAGAACTCCGGTCGAAAGATCTCCTTGACCTCACTCATCACACGAGTCCGGATTTCCTGGTAACTTAGGTGGCTGCCACCCTCTTCGCTCTTGCCGAATCCAAGTGCGGTGCGATCGGTGATCATCTTGCTGCCGATGTTCGAAGTCATGATGAGCACGGTGTTTCGGAAATCGACTCGGCGGCCCTGAGCATCGGTCAGGATCCCATCATCCATGACTTGCAGGAGGATGTTGAAGACATCGCGATGGGCTTTTTCGATCTCGTCGAAGAGGATGACGGAATACGGTCGTCGGCGCACGGCTTCCGTGAGTTCTCCTGCTTCATCGTAGCCTACATATCCCGGTGGAGCGCCGATGAGTCGGGTGATGGCGAAGCGCTCCATGTACTCGCTCATGTCAATCCGGATCATGGCTTCTTCGTCTCCGAAGAGAAACTCGGCCAAGATCTTCGCGAGGTGAGTCTTGCCTACGCCTGTGGGCCCCAAGAACAGGAAGCTGCCGATAGGGCGCTTGGGATCTTTGACGCCGGCGTAGGCCCTTCGGACGGCTCGGGCCAGCGAAGCGATGGCCTCGTCTTGGTTGACGTAGTGCTTATGAATCTCTTTCTCCATGAAGAGCACCCGCCGAGATTCCTCCATCTTCATGTGACCGACGGGCACGCCGGTCCAGGTGGAGGCCATGGCCGCGATGTGGTCTGCAGCGACCACTCCTTCGTACTCGCGGAATTCTTGGCGCAGCCCCGCGAGCCGCTGGCGCAGCCCCTCTTGCCGATCACGCAGTTGGGCCGCTCTCTCGTAGTCTTGCTCGCGTGCGGCCACCTCTTCTTCGTCCATGACCGTCCGCAGCTCCTCTTCGAGGGCTCGGATCTCCGGCGAAGGCGCACTGCTCTCTAGCTTGATCTTGGCCGCCGTCTCGTCAATGAGATCGATGGCCATATCCGGCAAGAAGTGATCGCTGATGTAGCGATCCGAGAGTTTTGCAGCGGCCCAGAGGGCTTCCTCAGTGATCTTGACCCGGTGGTGGGCCTCGTAACGCGGTTTCAATCCCTTGAGGATCTGTACGGTCTCTTCAATCGAGGGTTCCTCAATGAGAATCTTCTTGAAGCGGCGTTCGAGCGCCGGATCTTTCTCGATGTATTTACGATACTCATCGAGGGTGGCTGTGCCGATACATTGGATGAGCCCAGATGCGAGCGGGGGCTTGAGAATGGAAGAGGCATCGATTGCGCCCTCCGCGCCGCCGGCCCCAACGACCGTATGCAATTCATCAATGAATAGAATGATGTTCCCGGCCTCGACAACTTGATTGACCAGTGTTTTTAGTCGCTGCTCAAACTCTCCGCGGTATTTCGTACCCGCCACCATGGAGGCCATATCAAGCTCCACGATCTCTTTGCTAAGAAGCGGAGCAGGAACATCTCCAGATGCGATCCGTTGAGCCAGGCCTTCCACGATAGCCGTCTTGCCCACGCCGGGCTCACCGATGATGGCCGGGTTATTCTTCTTGCGCCGACTGAGAGTTTGAATGATCTGACCGATCTCCTTCTCGCGCCCGATCACCGGATCCAAGCGCCCTTCGCGTGCTTCTTCCACAAGGCTTCGACCAAATTCCATGGACTTCCAGCGTTTCTCCTCTCGGCGTGTTCGGCTTCCCATGAGGCTTCGCTCTGCGGGCGAGAGATACCTCCTCACCTTTTGGGCGTCGATGTTGAAGCGTTTTAGGATCTGTGTTGCCACGCTCTCGCCCTCTTCTAGCAGGGCGAGCAGAAGGTGCTCGGAGTTGATCAATGAATAGCCGTAGCGGCGCGCTTCATCATACGCAATCTGAATAATTCGCTTGAGTTGAGGGGTGGGTCTCAGTTCCGTGCTCGAAAACCGTGAATCTCCCTGACCGATCTCTTTCTCGACCTCACGGGCGACTCGAGGATAGGTCACCCCGTTGATCTCTAAGAACTTGAAGACACTGCTTCCTTTGAGCTTGGTGAATGCCAAGAGCAGATGTTCCGTCCCCACGTAATCGTGCTTCCAGCCCTCGGCCTCTTGTGTGGCGTACCCCATGATCTGCTGAGCTTCGCGCGAGAACAGATCATACATATCGTTCATGGCCGGACCACTCTCCGATGATGGCATTCCGCCTTGAAGTGACAGTTTGCATTATAGAGAAGCCCCAAAACCCTGTCAAGGAACCGCTGTCCCCGAGCGCCTTCTCCATTTCTCATTCCGGGCGAGGCTCTGGTATGATGAGGCAACAGAAGACCAAGGAGGCTCCATGAAATCGATCGTAAGTCGCCTGGTGTTGATGTTGTTTCTGCTCGGCTTGTTCGTCGGGATCACGGGCTGTTTTCTCAGCGTATTTCAGACTGCCGATACGGTCGAGTCTGGGAACTTCATCTTCTGGTCTGGGCTAGGGGTGCTGATGACTCCATCGGGGCATTACGACGGACTGGCTCCTCAAGTGCACGTGCGCTACGGCCTCGCACGCCGACTTGACATTGGCCTGGGCAGCGGCTTCTCGTTCGACAAGGATTTTAATGTGACATTCTTAGGAGTCATGGGGGATCTACGCTATC
>MFGX01000041.1:0-301 GCA_001778455.1 Candidatus Fraserbacteria bacterium RBG_16_55_9
CATGCGTGGACAGCTGATCGTAGAGTCATGAGTGCGCTCACTCAGGTCTCCTGGCGCAAGGTTGTCTTGGCTTCGATTGTAGCCATGGGAATTCTGGCTCTAGCTGCCTTCCTGGGGCTGCGACATCCTGAGGCTACGGAGATCCCGATGAGCCCACTACTGCCGGCCATCACCTTGGGCGCGGTGGTCGTAGCGGGGACTGTGGATGGCATCAATCCCTGTGCTTTCACAGTGCTGCTGCTTTTTATCACCAGTCTGCTCGCGACCTTGCCTGCCAAGAGCGCTCAAGACATCGCGCAGA
>MFGX01000041.1:368-910 GCA_001778455.1 Candidatus Fraserbacteria bacterium RBG_16_55_9
CTGGCGCTGGGTGCGGGTCTACTCGTCACGGCTGATCTGTTCGTGCGGCAGCATCTCCCCGCACGTATCGGGGCACTGTTGGCAACCGCGCTTGGGCTCTGGATGCTGAAAGATTACTTCCTGCCCGATATGGGTCCACGGCTGCAAGCGCCCGCAGCGGTGGGTCGGTGGGTTGGCAAGGCGGCTCACAAGATGACCGTGCCTGCGCTAGCCTTGGGCGGATTTCTCATCGGGCTGTGCACAGTGCCGTGCAGCGGCGCAGTCTATCTTGCCGTACTGGCGTTGCTCTCAGCGCAGCCCACCGCGACAGCCTTTGGCTATCTCGTGCTCTATAACGTCATGTTCATCGTCCCATTGGTTGCGGTGCTCATTGCGGCTTCCGCGCGGCCAGCACTGAACAAGTTGTCCCACTGGAACCTGCACCACAAAGAGTGGGTACGACTGGCATTGGGTACGGGCGTCGTGCTCATGGGCTTAGCCATCTTGGCCACGGTGTGAGCTCGACACGAGAGTAAGACGAGGAGGTGATGAGACGATGGACG
>MFGX01000041.1:921-1882 GCA_001778455.1 Candidatus Fraserbacteria bacterium RBG_16_55_9
TGATCGACAAGGGTAAAGCCGCAGCGACCACACAGTACAAGGGAAAGACTTACTACTTCTGTGCGCCGGGCTGCAAGAAACAGTTCGAGAAGGAACCGGCGAAGTACGTCAAGGCGTAAGAACTGTTCTTAGAGACTGACAGGAGGTCATTCACGATGATACAAGCAACTAGAAATGTACGGATCAGAGTGGGGCTTCTGCTCATGATGGCGCTGGGAGCCTTTTCGGGCGGACAGGCTGCAATGACGCAATCTGCTCCCGCCTTTGCCTACGTGCCTGCGATCTCGGATGGAACGATCGTGGCAATAAATCTCGTTACGAACGAAGTGGACTGGACACTTCAGGTCAGTCAGGGCACGCAAGACCGCAAGCCGGAGTCCGCTATGGGCATCGCTGCCAGCCCTGATGGACGCTACGTTTACACTGGTGATGCTGTCACAAAGGAAGTTGTGGTGGTGGACGCCCAGAGTCGAGAGATAGCCAAGCGCATCGCGCTGTCGCACGGCGTGCACGCCATTGACATATCGCCCGATGGGCGTTTCGTATGGGTCGGCGGCGGACTGGCGGACTACTCCTGGCTGAGTGCCACATCCGTAATCGACACGGCGACATTCGAAGTGCGCTGGACTCTCTCTCCGGCATTGGGCAGCGGGTCGCATCTTGCGTTCACCCCTGATGGAAAAGAAGTTTGGGCGGCCTCAGTCACCACGAATCTCATCTGGCTTTGGGATACGGCTTCCGGGGCAATCCTGGACGCTATTCCACTCACTCAAGCTCCGTTGCGCGGCCAGAGCCCTGAGGCAGAACTGGGATTGATCGGCTTCAACGAAGTGGCGATCTCCCCCGACGGGGGGCGTGCCTACGCGGTAGGCCCGGATGCGGCCATCGCGTATGCCATCGACGTGGCAACCCGGCAAGTGATCGGAACTGTGCAAGCGGGAGAGCGTGCCCACGGGATCGC
>MFGX01000041.1:1941-2268 GCA_001778455.1 Candidatus Fraserbacteria bacterium RBG_16_55_9
GCCGACTCGCTACGGGTGCTTGCCACTCTCGACATGGGCGAGTACGCCAATCACGTAGCGTTCAGCTCAGACGGAGAATATGCCTACGTCAGCCGCCAGACGGACGTGGCGGTTGTTGATACCCGGACACAACAGATCTTGAAGGTCATTCCGGTGGGCAACGCGCCCCACGAGATCTCATTGGAGGATCTGTAGTTGTAACGATAAACGAACCGAGATGAAGCAGCGCGCGGTGTTCATAGTAATCACGGGTGTGGTCTTGATCGCAGGATTGAGCGCAGCCTATCTGCTCTGGCCCCAACGGGGGAGTTGATGGCAATGCAAGCA
>MFGX01000041.1:2417-4261 GCA_001778455.1 Candidatus Fraserbacteria bacterium RBG_16_55_9
CCGAGCCCACAGCGTATTTAGCAGCCATCGGCGGAGTCTCATCGCTGGTCGCCAGTGTGGTGACGGGCTTCACTTATACATGGCCCCTAGAGGTGTTGTTGACCTCTTCGGTCGTGCTGAACAAGATCGCGATCAGCCTCTTCTCGGTCACTTTCTGGGCCATCTTCGTGCTGGTGCGTTCGTTTTACGGACCGAAGCTGTGGGAGCGGGCCAAGCTACGAGGGCTCTATGTGGCACTGGCCGCAGGAGGCTTTCTGACCCTGATGCTCGCCGGCTCCACGGGTGGGCACCTGGCGGGAAAGCGTAGTCTGCTGGATACGGCCTTGCATCACCTGGGCATCCAGACCCACTTACTCTTCGCTCTCTCTCAGTCTGTAATCTTCGCATTGCTGGCGTTCACGGGAGGGGCTTTCATTCTTGCACTTGCGCTAAGACTGCGGATGCGCCGTCAGCGGACCCAGGCAGAAACTGAAGCTCAAGGCCGCAACTCTGGAGGGACTTCATGAAGATCTATCGTAGGCATGTCTTGGTCTGTGGTACGGAGGGCTGCTGCGGCGCACGCGGAGGAACGGAAATCTTTGAGGCGTTCCAGCAAGAGCTCGCACGACATGGGCTGGACGATGTGCTCCTGTCAAGAACGCTCTGTTCGGGCGCCTGCCCCAAGCGAGGGGCGACCGTCATCGTCCATCCGGACGGTCTGTGGTATGAGGTCGCTCAGCCTAACGAGGTCACAGAGATTGTGGCGCAGCATCTGATACAGGGGCAGCCCGTCGAGCGACTGCTCTTTCGGGAGATTGCTGTCATCCGGCGCAAAGAAAGGGAGGACGATACTCGATGGACATCAAGTGGATAGTCGTCATTGCTGCGGCATTGTTGCTGGGGGTCTTCTTGCTGTTTGGTCCCGGTCGGGGGCCGCAGGCTGAGCTGGTCATCGCTCAAGGCGCGGCCAATCAAATCGGCGTGCTCAACACAAACTCAGGGAAACTTACAGTCGCATCTGCTGGGCCAGCGGTACATGGAGTGGGAGTGTTGCCCGATGGAAAGACTGCCTATGCTGCTAGCTATGGCAGTAACGAGATCACCGTGGTCGATCTCAAAATGAGAAAGACGATCGCGAAGATCGACGTTGGGGGCAAAGCGCATCATATCACCGTCTGTCCCCACGGCAAGCATGTCTTTGTGACCGTTGGCGAGGCCAACTCCGTCGCCGTGATCGATCCCACTTCGAACAGCGTGATCAAGCAGATTCCCGTGGGAGAGATGCCCAGCTATACGGTCTTAACACCGGATGAGACCAAACTCTACGTCACGAACATGAATTCGAACACCGTCTCCGTAGTCGACACAGGGCAACTGAACGTCATCGCGACCGTGACTGTGGGGAAGAGCCCCGATCATGTAGCGGTCACTGCTGATGGGCGTCTTGTCTATATAACGAACAAAGACGACAACAGCGTGAGTGTCATTGACACGAACAGTCAAAAAGTCATCATGCCGGTGGCGGTGGGCCCCGGTCCGCATGGGGTCGCTGCTGCGGGGAAATACGTGTACGTGGGCAATCGGGGAGCAACCACGCTCTCCGTGATCGATGTGGAGAAGAATCAAGTCACTCGCACGATTGAGCTGGGAACGAGCCCGGAACACCTCACAGCATCGCCTGACGGGAAATATCTCTACATAGGCAGCATCGTAGATCAGAGTCTACTTGTTCTGGACACAGCTGCTAATCGCGTGATCAAGAAGATCAAAGTCGGCACTGAGGTCCACCAGATCGCTCTGGTCACTCCACCTGCCTCTCATGAACACGCGGCCCAGTCCGCCTCGCAAGCTCAAGCGCTTACAGA
>MFGX01000041.1:4297-5573 GCA_001778455.1 Candidatus Fraserbacteria bacterium RBG_16_55_9
TGATGAAGCCCGATGAGAGCAAAGACGAATTGCACTTCAAGCTCGCGCTCGACACACATAGTGTGGACCTGATGCAATACGACCTCACGAAGCTCGCCATCTTGCGGACGAGCGCAGGAGGAAGCGTGCAGTCGGGCTTCATTTGGGAACCCGGATCGGAGTCGTCGCATCACCGCTCAGGCGTCTTGAAGCTATCTAATAAACTCGATGGGAAAACTCTCTTCGATGAGAGCATTGAGTATGTCGAACTGGAGCTGAAGGAGATTGGCATACCGTCTCGAACGTTCAAGTGGACGACGCAAGAGCTGTCTACCCAGTCACTCAGTGAAGCCAGGATAGCGAAGAACTTGCTGACGAGGATCATTGGACAGAATCAGCCCGGAATGCTAGAATTCATCGCATAAGCAGGAGGTGACCATCTAGACTTGGCGCTGCGTAAACTGGCATACTCGGCAATTCTAATCGGGTTTTTGCTCCTCGGTGCCGGGGGGAGTGTTGCCTCCCAAGCAGACGCTCCCAAGGTGCAGTTGCTCTTGGTCGATGAAACTCAGACGCTCCAAGCCTCCATCTTAGTCCAGGTCCTCGCACAGACCCTCATCAGAACGGGATTGTTTGAGCTACAGGCCAAGATTGTAAACGTTCAGTCGAGCTTCGACGATCCGCTCGGGCCGAATCCGACGGACAAGCAATACGAGCTCATTCTCATCATCCCCCGCGGCCTTGAGGACGGGTCGTTACGGGAAATTTGGATGGTCACGAAGCCGATCACCTTTGGAACCCGCCCCGAGTTGCTTACGGCGATTCAGACAATCAAGTCCCTCATTGAGCAGGGCACGGAAGGTCGTTTGAAGGCCATAGGCGTCATGGATGATTTCGCCCCGGCCTGGTTTGCCGCGATCTTTGCCTGGCATGGCTGGCTGCAGTAGATCCCCAAAGAGAGGCCTGAAGACATGCTCCTAAGGCGCTGGACAGGCACAGTGATTGATCACCCCTGGCTCACGTTGGCAGCTCTTTTCATCGTGACCCTCTTCTTCGCCTACTTCATCCCCCAGGTGCCCTTCGAGACCGATTTTAGAAAGACACTGCCAGAGAGTGATCCCGCTGTCCAAGCTCTTCATCGCGCCGAAAAGATCTTTGGCTCTCAGGATTTCTTCATGGTGCTTGTCGAAGCAGATGAGACGATCTTTCAAATTCCAACGATCCGCAAGATCCATGAATTGGAAGAACGGTTCAAAGCTCTTTCGGGTGTGGACGATGTCATTGGCCCGACGACGGC
>MFGX01000042.1:0-2383 GCA_001778455.1 Candidatus Fraserbacteria bacterium RBG_16_55_9
ATCTCATGGCGCTCCAGCCCAAAGCGAGTTGCAATTGCCCGTTCACCTAACTAATAATCAATATGAAAGGGAGGAGAACATGAAACCACGAACACGAAACCTGATTATCAGCTGGTTATTCTTGACAGGTCTGTCCTGTATTGTTGTGGCACAGACTGACATCACGTACAAGGTGGTTGATACCGGACAGATAAGATTTTATAACAACAGCACAGAGATAACAACGCCTTCACCAGGGCAATCCTTTTACGGCCAGGATGCACAGTATAGTGGGAATCAGCCAGCTTATCAGGATAACAGTGATGGGACTATCACAGATCTAAATACAGGTTTGATGTGGCAGAAAAGCCCGGATAGAAATGGTGACGAGGCTATCAATTATGCTGACAAGTTGTTCTTCGATGAAGCCCTGGCCTCGGCAGCATCGTTCAACCTGGCTGGGTATAACGATTGGCGATTACCAACCATTAAGGATCTTTACTCCCTTATCATGTTCAGCGGAGCTGAGATAAATCCTAATGCTACATCAACAGCAGGTAGTGTCCCGTTTATTAACACCGCCTACTTTGGTGTTGGTTACGGGGATCTTGGCGCAAACGAAAGACTCATCGACGGCCAAATTGCAACATCTACGATATATGGAAGCACAACAATGGGTGGAGATAGAACTATGTTCGGAGTGAATTTTGTCGACGGACGTATCAAAGGTTATCCTGCCGACTCATCAATCGGGAAAAAGTACTACGTGTTGTACGTTCGCGGTAACACAACGTTTGGGGAAAATAAGTACGTAGATAATGGCAACGGAACAATTACCGATAATGCAACCGGTCTGATGTGGATGAAGAACGATAACGGGGCAGGCATTTTATGGGAGAATGCGTTAAGCTACGCTGAAGGTTTTGAATATGCAGGTTACACGGATTGGCGATTACCCAATGCCAAAGAATTGCATAGCATCGTTGACTATACGCGCTCCCCGGCAACAACCAATTCGGCCGCCATCGACCCAATATTCAATTGCACTCAGATTACTAATGAAGCAGGTCAAACAGATTACCCATTCTATTGGAGTAGCACTACTTTTTCTTCAATGTCGCCTACGGATGGCAGAGCTGCTATCTATGTAAGCTTCGGAAGAGCTATGGGTTACATGGCTCAGTATGGTGGTTGGATTGATGTGCATGGTGCAGGTGCCCAGCGCAGCGATCCCAAAATAGGAGACCCCAAACAGTTCCCTACCGGACATGGTCCTCAAGGTGACGCTATTCGTATTTACAACTTTGTTCGTTTGGTTCGTGATGCTGATACTACTACTGCTGTTAAGAATGATCAGTCAAAGTTGAATTCGCAACCAGCCAATATAGTTTTCCTAGCGATTGGCATAGTCGTGTTAGTGATGGGAATGGCTACAAAACCCAAGAGACCCAGACAGACGCAAAATAAGACCTTTTAGCGAAACGACGCTCGACAAACACCACCTTAACCGGTCGCTAAACCTGACGGCCAATCGCGAGGACAATCTCAGCCCAAAACATTTGCCGTAGGTTAGCCCTCAACTGTTAGATCATCATCTTGAGCCGACCTTCCGTTTAGTTACAACTTTCTTATACGCAAGCTTTTCTGACAAAGGTTGTCCACCGCCATGCAATAATGTTGACAATGGGCCAATCGACCCTTAAAGTCTTGGCTGTCGGACCTTTCGTGTGCACCGCTAAGAGTCCACGTAATGGTCCAGAAATGCCACCATGGACTTGACAGCTCCATCTTAGCCAGAAACTTTCTTGTCGCCCTGCCAGACGATGTATTCATCTAGGTTAAAATTCTGGCATGGGTTCGTAGATGTGAATATCTTCCATCGGGAAGTGACGTCGGTTGTACGTCACCAGCGTCAATCCATGGACCAAGGCGGTCGACGCAATCAGCAGGTCGGCAATGTGAAGCGTCACGCCTTGCCGCGCGAACGAGTGATAATAATCGGCAGCCCTGTGCGCCATAATTTTATCCACTGAATATGTCTCCAGTATGTTCAAGAGCCCTTCGGTGGCCGATTGCTCTTCAGGCTGCATCCCCACACGCACTTCGAAGACAGAGATGACTGAGCATCCTAACGGCAACGCTTCCTCTGGCTCGCGACGTTCCTGAGCCAGATTCTCAAGCAAACGCACCGTCGGCGGATGGCCGCGCAGGTGCCAGATCAGAACATCGGTGTCAAGAAGGTAAGCCATCGAGAGGGGTTAGGGCCGATGGCTCTCAAGCCTCTTTTGGTTGGGCATCCAGAGGCGCTCCCGGAGTCGGCGGACGTCTTCGTGCTCTTTCAAATCAGGGTGGGCTTCGTCCTTCCAGCTACCGGCCGACTCTTGAAGCGCGGCAAGCAGACGTT
>MFGX01000042.1:2420-6594 GCA_001778455.1 Candidatus Fraserbacteria bacterium RBG_16_55_9
TAGCATCGGAGGGCCTCCCGTAAGATCTCCGAACGGTTGCGGTGCTCTTGCTTGGCCTGGGCATCGACTTTCTTCAAGAGTCCTGCCGGCAGGGTGATGTGAACTGCTACAGATTTCATGAGTCTTTGCTTTGTAGCCATAGTATGGCTATGATATGGCGTGAAAGCACTGGTGTCAAGGCTCAGTACCGTATACTGTACTATGGTGATCCCGCTAGATCATTCGTTTTGCTACACGGTTTGCATAAGGTGACGAAGAAACTGCCCAAGAGAGATATTTCGATTGCCGAGCGATGTATGGCTAGGGATCTACAGCTCAAAGGGAGGTCCAGCAGTGATTCGTTCAAAAAGACAGGCTAGAGCATATCAAGAGTGGAAAGCTCAACAGCTTAAGAATCCCAAGTTCAAACAAGCCTTTGAAGACGGCTTAGACTGGCTTAGGTTAGGGGCCAGTGTTGCCATCCTACGTCAAAGTATGAAACTTTCTCAAGCTCAGCTAGCTTCCTTGGCTCGTACAAGCCAGCCGGTGATCTCTCGGCTGGAACGGGGAGAAAACGTACAATTGGAAACCGTACATAAGGTAGCACAAGCCCTAAAGGCCAGGGTCAAGATAGAACTCGTCTCCCAGAAGAAACGCGCTAAGAAACACCCAGTTGTGTTATCATCATCTGGCACCAAGCCTACGTAGGCATTTGTCTTCATCCCAATGCCCCTGACCCATCGCGAGCGCATCGAAGCGGCCGTCCGAGGCGAGAAGCTTGACAGAGTCCCCATCGCCCTCTGGAGACATTTCCCGGTGCAAGATCAGACCGCTGAGGGGCTTGCCCAAGCTACCATTGAGTTCCAGAAGAGATTTGATTTCGATTTGGTCAAAGTGACTCCTGCTTCCGGTTATCCCGCCGAGGCCTGGGGAGCCAAATTAAGACCCACCAACAATGCCGAAGGGACCCGAGAATATCTCAGTCGACCCGTGCAAAGCCCTAAAGACTGGCATTCTTTACAGCCTCTGGATGTCACTCAAGGTCTCTTCGGGCGTGAGCTTCAAGCACTCCAGATCATTCGTCAAGGGGTAGGCGAAGATGTGCATGTATTGCAGACGATCTTTAGTCCGCTCACGATCGCCAAGCAGCTCTCTGGTGACCTTGTGTTAGAGTATCTAAGAAGGCATCCCGACGATCTCAAGGCAGGCCTGCGCACGATCACGGAAACGACCGCTCGCTTCGCGCTCGCGTGCCTAGAGAATGGTGCCGATGGGATCTTCTTCGCTACGCAATTCGCGAGCCATGATCTTGTAAGCAACGAAGAATACCGCGAGTTTGGAGTGGAGTACGATCTCCCAATTATTGAATTCGCGCGCAGTCAGGCAAAGCTCTTGCTGCTACATCTCCACGGGCTAAACCCCATGTTTGGGCTGATGAGCGTCTATCCCGTTCATGTTGTGAATTGGCACGACCGAGAGACAAGACCATCACTCGCGGAGGGCCAGCGACTGTTTCAAAGAGGAGCGGTGATGGGCGGGCTGCATCGCCTGGAGACCCTTCCCAAAGGCGCACCAGAGGACATTCGAGCTCAAGTTCGAGATGCCATTCAACAGACAGAAGGCCGACGAATGATCCTGGGTGCAGGTTGTGTCACACTCACCAGCACACCCGAAGCCAACATCCGCGCTGCCCGAGAGTCTGCGAGTACTTGCTAGTCATCGACGTGTCGCTCTCTTTTTGCTCTTCGACGATTTTCTCTCGATGAGACCCTCCAGCTGATCGACGAACCGGGCCAGCACGCCGAACGTCCTCACCACCGGCTCTGGTGACGACAAATCCACGCCCGCCAGCTTGAGTACATCCAACGGGTAGAGCGAATTGCCCACGTTCAAGAACTTCAGATACTTTCCTGCTGCACCCGGCTCACCCGCTAAGATTCTCTCAGCTAAGGCGTGCGCTCCCGAGATACCTGTGGCGTACTGGAAGACGTAGAAATTGGCATACAGATGGGTGTGGAACTGCGCCCAGGTGATGCCCACTCGATCCGTATCCACCTCTACTTTATTCCCGTAGCCCTCACGGAAGAGATCCGCCATTAACTTGATTAGGCTATCCGCAGAAAGCGCCTCGCCACGCTCCACACGCTCGTGGATCTCCAACTCAAAGCGGGCGAGGGTCGGCATGACGAAAAAGTAGCGGTGGAAGTTCGCCATCGCCTCTTCGATCACCGCGATCTGAAAGTCGGGGTCATCGTTGGTCTTCAAGAGGTGCGCCCGAACCAAGGCTTGGTTGAAGTTGGAAGCCACTTCCGCCACGAAGATCGAGTAATCGGCGTACACGAACGGCTGCGTCTTCCACGTATAGTACGAGTGCATCGAGTGGCCCAATTCATGCGCCAACGTGCTCAAGCTGAACAGGTCATCGTTGTAGCTCATCAAGATGAAGGGATGCGTTCCAGGGACGCCGGTGGAAAACGCTCCCATGCGCTTGCCCTTGTTGGGGTAGATGTCCACCCAACGCTGCTCCAGCACGCCACGCCGCATGATGCGGACGTATTCATCGCCCAGCGGCTCAAGCCCCTGAGAGATCCACTCTACAGATTTCTGAAATGGCACGCGCGACTTCTTTGCCGTCAGCGGAGCCCTTGTGTCGTAAACGTAGAGCTTGTCATAGCCCAATGCACGCTGCCGGATAGCCCAATAGCGATGCCACGTGGGCAAGTGCTTGCGATACGTCTGTATCAGGTTGTGAAAGACGTCAATCGGTATGTGATTGGATGTAAGCGCTGCTTCCAGTGCCGATTTGTGACGCCTTGCGCGGGCCATGAAGACGTTCTGCTTGACCCCGGCCGCAATGCAGTTGGCCACGGCGTTCTTCACGGCAAGATGCGCATCGGCATAGCTCTCCCAAGCCGATCTGCGCACCTTCCGATCCGGGTCCGTGAGCAGTTTGCCGATTGTTCCCTGCGCCACCTCCATGGGTCTGCCCCTGCGCGCCGTTCCGCGAGCCGGACGGAACGTAAAGTCTGCATCCGCCAGAATGCTATGTGTCGCTGAGGCCGTGCCAAAGGGATCCACCACTTGGCCCAAAACCTCCTCGACTTCCGACGAGCGGACATGAGCCTGGCGGCGCTCCAGTTGATCGATGTAGTGCTTGTATTGGGTCAAACGTGGCTCTTCGCTCATCCAGAGGCGCAGAGTGTCAAAGCCGATCGCGAGCATCTCTGGCTCGGCAAATGCTACCCTGCTCAACGCACGGGCGTATAGACCCCTTGCGCGATCGAACATCGCACTTGCCGCTTGATCCGCCATGTCTACCGTGTGGCACATGTTGGCGTAGACCATGACCTTGCCCAAGCGGAAGGTCATCTGCTCAGACGCCTCAAACCAGTCTGCCAAGACCCTTGGGCTCCGTCCCAACTGCCCCTGAAAACGAAGCAGCTCAGGCAGCTGCTCGGTGACGCGCTGGACCTCGACCTCCCACGCTTTGTCTGAGGGAAAGATGCTTGCCGTGTCCCAGGTATGTTCCACAGGAATTTCGCTGCGCTTCGGGATGCTCCTTGCCATCAATTGCCTCCTTGAAGTTTTATTGGATCCATCTCTTCGTCAGGGTTTAGCACCAGCAATTGGGGGCCTTCCAGCAAGTCTATATGCTTGAGCATCGTGCCGCAGTTAAAGAGCACTACACGCTCATCGGACTCGATCTGCCCGGATTCCACGAGCGCTCTGGCAGCGACTACTGTAGCGGCTCCTTCGGGCGAAGCGAGTAGACCTTCCGTCCGACTGAGCAGGGTCATCGCGCTGAGTATCTCGTCATCCGTGACGGCGATGGCTGATCCCTTGCTCTCTCGAATCGCTTTAAGAATCAGACGATCGGCAAAAGGCTTGGGCACGCGCAGGCCCCCGGCGATCGTCGAGGCCTCCTCCCAGAATGCAGCTTCCTCAGTGCCACCTTGAAATGCTTTCACGATCGGCGCGCATCCATCCGCTTGTACGCTCATCATCCTCGGGCGCTTGGAATCGATCCAGCCCAACGCAGTGAGTTCCTCGAAGGCCTTCCACATGCCCACAAGCCCAGTGCCTCCTCCCGTGGGATAGATGATCACATCCGGCAAGCTCCAGTTCAATTGCTCTGCCAATTCTAACCCCATGGTCTTCTTGCCCTCAAGGCGGTAAGGCTCGCGAAAAGTGGATA
>MFGX01000042.1:6608-6930 GCA_001778455.1 Candidatus Fraserbacteria bacterium RBG_16_55_9
GCCGATTTTCGTTATCCCTTCACGAACGATCTTGCCCGCATCGCTGATGAGCCCATCGACAAGAAATACATGAGCTCCGGCTGCTTGGCATACTCGCTGGTTGGCCAGAGGTGCATCCTTGGGCATGAAGACATAGCACTCAAGACCCGCACGAGCTGCGTAGACGCTCAGCGCTTCCGCCGCGTTGCCCGCCGAGGGAATCGCCACGCGCTGCACACCTAGCTCCACGGCCTTGGACACGGCCATCGCAAGCCCTCGGGATTTGAACGTGCCTGTAGGTAGCCTGGTCTCGTCCTTCACCCACAGATCACTTAGGCCCAAC
>MFGX01000042.1:6960-13003 GCA_001778455.1 Candidatus Fraserbacteria bacterium RBG_16_55_9
AGCGGCGTCATCATCTCGCCTAGGCTCACGACGTTTTTTTCGTTCTGAACGGGCAAGAGTTCGCTGTAACGCCACATCGTAGGCTCACGCCCTACAAGGTCTTTAGGATGCCACGACCTGGACAGAGCTTTCAGGTCGTAACGCGCCACGAGCGGTTGACCGCAAACCACACAGACGGTGTTCAGTTGATGGGGATTGCACGTCGCACCGCACGAGCTACACGTAAGATGTGTCAGATGGCTCACGGCTGCGCTTCTCGTCGAGATTTCTGTCTACTTCTGATCCAAATGAGGATCCATGGAGGTGACGATGTGCGTGTTGGTGTTGAGTACGCCTTTGATCTTCTGGATCTCATCCACCACGACTTCTTCCAGGCGCAGAACAGAGAAGGAAGATGGCATCTCGCTGACCTTGATTCGGCAGATGATATCATAATCGCCAAAAACGGTGTTCGCCCGCACAACATGCTCCTTCTTGCGAAGCTGCTCCACGACCTGTTTCATCTTCCCACCCTCACAGCGGATCAGTACATAGGCATGTACAGCCATGATTCCACACTCCTCTCCTCTTGGGTGATCTACCTCTATGATAGCAAGAATGGGATCGCTCTGCCCTGTAAGAATCCTCTATGTTGATCCCAGAGGCAGGGATTGATTTACGGGTGTATCCGTGAGCCAATAAGCAACCAGGCGCACCATTGTGCTCAGATCAATGCGGCGACCGTTTGTGCCCGGAACCGGCCGCTGCTCTTGCCAGAGGGCAGTCGCCTGAAGGATCTGGGAGAAGCTGATCATGTTGGAGAGTGCGAGGTCGATCTCCCCCTGATCGCTTAGGCGCGAGATTGCCAATTCGATGGGAAGCGCGCTGATCACGCGCATTTCGCTCTCGCCGTGGATCTCTGTTGTCATCCGAGGGAAGCCGCTCAGCACGCGGCCGGCAAATGGATAGATGCCCGGTTGCTCCTGCGCGGGAACTTCGATCTGATATCGAATTCGGCGCTTATCTCCCGGAGCAAGCGTTTCGAGGAAGACCCATGCGGAGGTCTCTAGGTTGAACTGGGCACCATCGTTTTCTACGGGTCGGAGGCTCCAGCCGGCCGGAGGAGTCTCTTCAATTCCTAAACCGCTCACGGTCAACTCCGCCTCGATCTCCAGTTCAACGGTGAATGTGTACCCCCGCAAGATTTGCAGATCCGGCAAAGGGGTTTTGAGCACCCGAGTCACGCGCACGGCACCGTTCCTCACACGGACACTCTGCGTCTCCGCTCCAAAACGCCCGAACGAATCCTCCACCTGCAGCATCACGGTATGATCGCCTGGTTTCGCAAACGAATATGTCATTACGGGAGCCGCCAACCGGATTTCGAATCTGCCATCCCCATCAAAATCCCAGTTGTATCGGACAACTGGACCTGCGGATGACCGGGACATGCTGGCATCAAAGGAGACGGTCTCGCCCGCAATCGGCTCAAGCGGCAGAAAACGAAAACTCGCGATCGGATCCGGTAGGCGCGCTTCCAAGACCAGCGGGTCCTGCGGGCTCAGTTCGATGTATTGCGGGTTCTCTAGGTTGCCGGTCACCAGCACCCAATGAGTGATCTCTTGGTCGAAACGAGGATAGATTGTAAGCGTGAACTCCGCCCGCAAGTCCCCAAGGACCACGCCATCGGTGAACCCAGTCGACCATCTCCAACTGATGTTCCCGGCAGGAGGTGAAAGATCATAGTAATCGTCCGTGTCGTCCTTTACGAGCACAGAGGTCGTCGATGGAAGCCCCCATAAGGAGAAGCTGGCTGTGCTCTCAAAGGCTCCACGCGAGGGGGGCCCATGAATGATGAAGAGGCTAAGCATCTCGCCCCTCGCATCACTGGCCTCTTGGTAGAGAAAGATCAGGCTCGTGTTCAGCTGCACAAGGGCATTCTGCGTGCGGAAGTCAACATAGGAATAGAAGTCAGAAGGCTGCTTCTGCCCCACGAGTGGAGCAATGGTCCAAGATAGTCCGTTCTGATGAGCGACAATCTCAGATGCTGCGGGGGCGGCCTCTCCAGATAAAACAAGCGGAGGCAGATTTAAAAGCACGGCGGGGATGAAACAAACCAAAAGAAGAAGAATCAGCGCGCGCTGCATCTTCGGCAGCTCGGCGACCATAGGATACCCCCCCCTTAGGCCCGTAGCTTTGCGTCCCGCCCTTTCGAGCGGTTTGCCCTTGTCGGATGGTTTTTCTTTTCCCTCACAACCGAGATGTCTGGTTGCTAATTTGTTGCATATGCCCTGGATATAAGTATAATCGCACTCTTACCCGATTGTCAAGTCCGGGAATCTTGCTCTGGAGTGGCAAAAACAGAATAATCCAGAGAGTATATTCGCATGAGAGAACGGGAAGTCTTACGATTTCTGGCTCAAAGGGTGCCCAACGCTGGAGACGATTGCGCGGTCATCCCCCTGGGGAGGACTCATCTGGTGCTCACGACCGACATGCTCTGGCGGCAGGCAGATCTTCCAGAAGGAGTGACAGCGTACACGATAGGCTGGCGAGCCGTCGCTGTTTCCTTCAGCGATGTCGCCGCCATGGGAGCGAAGCCCCTGGGAGTCGTCTTAGCTCTGGGAGCACCGGGCTTCGAGAGAGATTTCTTAGACCAATTGCTTCAAGGTGTACTCGATTGCTGCCAGAGTGTGGGGGCTCCTTATTTAGGTGGAGATCTCTCGCAACACGAAGAGCTGACGTTGGTAAGCTCGGCGCTCGGCGAGGCGAAAGACCCCGTGAGACGAAGCGGCGCAAAGCCTGGTGAACTCGTCTGTGTAACTGGTCAACTTGGACGCACAGCAGCCGCGCTGCGGCTCTTCGAGCAGAAAGAGTATGAACAAGCGAATCGGCTCTTCCGGTTCGTCCCCAGGGCTGCGGAAGGTCTGGCGTTGGCTCCGTACGCGACAAGCATGATTGACATCAGCGATGGCCTAGCCCGTTCTCTATATCAGCTGGGCGAATCGAGCCGCGCGGGGTTCCGTGTTCGGTATCGGGATCTGCCTGTCCTATCAGAGACAGAAGAACTTGCTCAAAGCGAGCGTGAGCTGCGTGAGATGGCCCTCTTTACCGGGGAAGATTTTGAACTGCTCTTCACGCTGTCCCCCTCGCTCCTTCGAGAAGCCGAGAACGCAGCCCCATTTACAGTGATTGGGGAAGTTATCAAAGAGGGTGTCTGGTTGGAAGACGGCGAAAAAACCGTGCACCTGGAAGATCGAGGGTACGAACACTGAAAATCACAGACCTAACTCTGTGAGCTCATGACCATGTTATTACCCCCTGGTGTCAAGCATGTGCCCGCAGAGTCAGAATAACTATCTCTCTAAGCGCGGCGCAATAAACTGAAGAAACTCCGCACGGGTCTTGGCATCCTTTCTGAAAGATCCCTTCATGGCGCTCGTGACCATCCACGCATCTCGCTTCTCTACGCCGCGCATCGCCATGCAGAGGTGCATTCCCTCAACAACGACCCCTAACCCAAGCGGCTGAATCGCTTCTTCCAAGAAGCATGCGATCTCCTCTGTCATGCGTTCCTGGAGCTGCAGCCGCTTAGCGAAGCTATCGACCACCCGAGGGATCTTGCTGGCCCCGATCACCTGACCTTTGGGGATGTAACCCACATGCACATGGCCGAAGAACGGGATGAGATGGTGCTCACACAGACTGTAAAATTCGATATCTTTGAGAACGACCATGGAGTCGTAGTCCACGGTGAAGACGGCATCCCCCACGATTCCCTGCGGGTCTTCTCGGTAGCCTTGGGTGAGCTCGTTGTAAAGTTCCGCGACCCGTCGTGGAGTCTCACGGAGTCCTTCTCGCTTCGGGTCTTCCCCCAAGCCAAGAAGCAGCTCGCGCACCAACTCCTTTATGTCCTTCTTCCCGTTTGGATGCTTGCCCATGATGGTATCTATCCCTTAATATTGCAGATGGGGACCATCTTTACCACCTTGGTGCCGATGCCCACCTCGTGAGAGACCCGAACGACCTCATCAAGATCTTTATAGGCTCCGGGGGCTTCCTCAGCAATTGTGGCTTTGCTCTGGCCGCGCACGAAGATGCCTTGTTCCTTGAGTTGTCGCGTGACCTCCTCGGCCCGCCACTGTCTTTTCGCCTGGGTTCTGGACATCACTCGCCCGGCCCCGTGAGCCGTGCTGCCGAACGTGAGATCGATTGCCGTCTGAGTCCCGCACAAGACGTACGATCCGGTGCCCATCGAGCCAGGGATGATGACCGGTTGGCCCACATCTCGGTAAGCTCGCGGCAACTCCGGCCGCCCCTTCGGAAAAGCTCTTGTGGCGCCCTTGCGGTGGACGTAGACCTCCTTCTCTCTTCCATTCACCCGGTGGATTTCCTTCTTCCCGATGTTATGCGCCACATCATAGAGAAGCTCCATTCCCAGCTCTCGCCAATCCGTCCGGAAGATCTGCTGGAAGCATTCTCGGGTGCGGTGCATGATGAGTTGGCGATTGCACCAGGCAAAGTTGATCGCGCAGTTCATGGCTTTGTAGTAATCCTGAGCGGCAGGGCTTCCGACAGGTGCGCAGGCCAGCTCGCGATCCGGCAGCTTGGCAAGGAGATCACGATGCTCCTGTTCCACTCTTCTTAGATAATCCGTGCAGATCTGGTGGCCATAGCCTCGGGACCCACAGTGAATCATGAAGACAACCTGATCTTTGGAAAGCCCATACTGGCGGGCGATTCCCTCATCAAAGATCTCTGCTACCCGTTGTACTTCAAGAAAGTGATTCCCCGAACCGAGAGACCCTAACTGCTCGCGCCCACGAGATTTGGCGTCGCCCGAGACTCGCGAGGGATCAGCTCCCGGTCGAAAGCCCTCGTCTTCACAGTGCGCCAAGTCACCTTCTGTACCGTGACCCTTCTGGAGGGCCCATTTCACTCCGATGCGGGCCACCTCATCTAGTTCTTTCACAGAAAGCGATCCCACAATACTCCCTTTGCCGATGCCTGTGGGGATCTGCGAGAAGAGCATGTCCACGAGCTCTTGCTCTTTGCCTTTCAAATCGTCGTATTGAAGATTGGTTTTACAAAGGCGCACCCCGCAGTTGGAAACCACAAAGCCGTTGGCGATGAAGTTGTGATCTGGATGATCCACAGTGAAGTCGTAGACATAATCGTCGAAATCCTCCAAAGGTTCGATCTTTGCGATACGATCCCAGACCATGCCGCTCTGGCCTAGACCAACAGTGGTCTTCTCTAGATACTCATCGAAAGTGGGGAAATCGCTCGCGATGCGAACACTCGTCACTCTGTCTTCGTAGAGTGAGCGCTCGATGAAGCGGCGATTGACGAAAGGACCTTCGAGCTCTGAGTAGATGCGGGAGGGAGATACACCCGTGGCTTGCAAGGCGAAGGCTTCTTCCACAGTGTGCTCCCTAGCTTCCAAGGCCTTCTGCTTTAGTTTCAGATATTGAACAGCAGCGTTGGCTAGAGTACGGCGTTCCCGGTTGTACTCAAAGCTCACCTTGCCCCAGAGGTTGAGTAGGCTCTCCGGCTTAGAGGAGAGGATGAGCCTTAGCCGATAAGAGATCGAGCCGTCGCGGTTCACCTGCTCCTTGCGAACACTGATCTTCTTCGTCTCCACGCTGAACTCACCCAGCAACTCCGCGATGTCTTGTAAGAACTCTCGGCCACTATTCACAAAACCCTCGCGCTTATTCATGGAAAGGACAGGAGTATAGAAATTATACTTGCGCTCCGCATAGATGCTGGGTGAGGAGAGCTCAGCACCGAAGAAGGCAGCCAAAAACAACCGCTTCTGCCAAAGAGGCGCTTTGAAAAACCAGGTCGGGAGCCTGTAATCTTGAAGGGTTTTGTTGCCGTAGGGAGCGCCGAGAGCCACAAGTAAAACAGCTAAGCTCGTACTGTTCACGAGAAAGCTGTTCTCACGATATTGGAAGCGGTATTCAGCATACGTGGTGCGAATGCGATGGACACGATCCCGTATGTAGAGCCGGTTAGGCATATAGCCGAGAGAGACTAGGTCCACACGGATCTCTTCTAA
>MFGX01000042.1:13047-13646 GCA_001778455.1 Candidatus Fraserbacteria bacterium RBG_16_55_9
GCAAAGGAGATCGAGCCATCTCCCATCACAAATCCTAAGATCTTGAGCAACAGCGGAAGATGTGGAGAGCTAAAACGAAGCGGCAGCAGCCCCCGTGTTCTAAGCTGATTCAAGATCTGGACCTCAGCATTGCCAGCCGTGCCCTTGCCTAGCCGGCGGCAGACTGCGCGAATCTCCTCATCGCTTATGATCACGTCATCACTGGGAGTTTGGTAGGGCACACCCCGGAAAGGGTAGAGGGCTACACACTCTCCAAGTTGAAGTTGAGCCAATTCGATCATACCCTTTGGCGTCCAGAAGGGGTGGTCGATTGTGGCCTCGATCTCATCTCCGCCCTCAGTGGCGAGTCGGTAAACTCGATTCCGTGGCCGGAGCTTGAGATACCTCACAGGCAGAGTAGTAGCGTCCTGTTGCGCATGGAAATCCTGGCACAGAAGCTCAGACTCTTGCCAAGCAGCCTCCATTTCGGCAATCGGGCGATAATAGCCGTTTTTGTGCATCACAAGCGCGTTTCCAGTGAGGCAGTTTATATCGTAACCAATACTTCCAGGTGAGAGGACGCCGTGCTCAGCGTCGAGCGCTGCCACTCCGCCTACGGG
>MFGX01000043.1:0-1943 GCA_001778455.1 Candidatus Fraserbacteria bacterium RBG_16_55_9
GTGTGGGCGATCCACAGAAACCGGAGACTCAGATGGGCTCGCTCGTCTCCAAAGACCAACAGAAGCGCGTGCTCGATTATGTTGAGCTAGGCATCAAAGAAGGAGCCAAGCTCCTGTGTGGCGGGAAGGTCCCCCAAGATGCCGAGCTGAAGAAGGGCTGCTTCGTTCAGCCAACCATCTTCGGTAACGTTGAGAACGACATGAGAATCGCTCAAGAGGAGATCTTCGGCCCGGTGCTCTCTGTGATCACGTGGAACGACTACGAGACGATGATCGCCCAAGCCAACAGCGTTGAATATGGGTTATGCGCGGGCATCTGGACGAAGGACCTTCGCACAGCGCACAAGACGGCCCAACGGATGGAAGCGGGTTGCATCTGGATCAATCAGTACAACGCCATGCCCTATGGAGCCCCATTTGGAGGCTACAAGCAAAGTGGCGTCGGACGCGAGCTGGCGTTTGATACGCTCTATCACTATACTCAGCTCAAGAACGTCAACATAGACCTAAGCGGCATGCCCACGCGTTGGTTCCATTAAGGCAGAGCAAATAACAACTTCTGAGGAGGAACAATCCATGTCAGATTTGGTGCTGTACGAGAAGAAGGGCGCGATTGCGACGATCAAGCTGAATAAACCTCCGGTGAATACGTACGATCACTCGCTCATGCTCGAGCTAGGCAAGGCGATTGATCAAGTGCGCTTCGACGATGGTGCGGCCATCGCCATCCTCACGAGCGCACTCGACGGGATCTTCTCTGCGGGTGCGGATATCCGAATGCTCAAGCAGAGTGATCCCGACTATAAAGCCATGTTCTGCCTCAACTGTCAAGAGACCTTGAGCAAGATGGAGAGCACACCAAAAGTCTTCATTGCCGCGCTGAACGGAACGTGCGTCGGCGGAGGACTAGAGATTGCCCTGGCAACAGATTTGAGGTTCGTAGCCCGAGGCGAGAAGGTCAAACTAGGACTGCCTGAAGTGACTCTTGGTGTATTGCCCGGCACGGGTGGTACGCAACGCTTGCCACGGTTGATCGGAAAATCTCGCGCACTGGATCTAATGATTACGGGTCGTTTGATCTCCCCGGATGAGGCACTCCAGATGGGGCTGGTCGATCGCGTCTTCGATGCCAAAGAATTTATGGGGCGCACGATGGAGTATGCTGAGCAGCTGACAAAGGGAGCGACGCGGGCCATCTCGCTCATCAAGCGTTCGGTACAACAGGGCATTGAGATACCGTTGGATGCGGGCTTTGCTCTCGAGCGCGAGCTGCAGAATCGCCTCTTCGTGACGAAAGATGCGCAGGAGGGTCTAAGTGCTTTCACCGAGAAGAGAAAGCCCCAGTTCTCGGGGAAGTAGTGCCAGATCGAGGTGAGCTGAAACGTGAAACCGAGTGGAATCCTGATTGCGTTGGCAGTGATTGTCTTGGGCGTGGCTGTGTATTTCTTCTTCACACAGCCACGAGGAACTCATCCCACAGAAAGGCAGAACACGGACTCTATGGGAAAAGCAACTGCAGGCCGCGGAAACCCAATTGCTGTAGTAGAGACGAGCATGGGCACGTTCAAGTTTGAGCTCTTCCTTGACAAAGCTCCCATCACAGCCCAGAACTTCATCGATCTTGCCGATAAGGGCTTTTACAATGGGCTGACATTCCACCGGATCGTCCCCGGCTTTGTCATCCAAGGCGGAGACCCCGATGGCAACGGCAGCGGTGGTCCAGGCTATACGATCAAGGGCGAGTTCATCCCAGAGCTCAAGCACGATGCCGCCGGCGTGGTCGCCATGGCCCGATCCAGTGACCCGAACTCTGCAGGCAGTCAGTTTTACATCACTCTGGCTCCTCAACCTCGCTTGGACGGGAGCTATGCCGTCTTCGGCCGGGTCATCGAAGGTCTGGATGTCGTGATGAAGATCGGGCAAGTGCCCACGGGCGAGCAGGC
>MFGX01000043.1:1955-2497 GCA_001778455.1 Candidatus Fraserbacteria bacterium RBG_16_55_9
TGAAGAAAGTCACGATCCTAAGATAACTAGAAGGGTGAAGTGCTCACGCTTGCTCCGGAGTGGCTTCACCCAGCACATGCCGCGTGAGATAGATCTGGCCCACATGGTAAGCAACGTGATACCCCACATAGCTCAGATGGCTTCTCACGGTGGGGGCGATGCCCCAGGCTTTCTCTAATCTCGTATCGCTAGAGACATCATAGTCTCGTACAGCCGCGAGGACAAAGCGGTGGACCCGATCCCATTCAGCGATCAGTTGTGGCACGCTCAAGGTAAGCAGGGCAGAGCGAATGGGCTGGGTCAGAATCTGCGGTGGGTACCAGTTGCGGTCGTCAAAGAGCGGACTCTCAAGCCCCCATTCGCCTTTGGGCCGACCCAGAAGGATCCCGAGAATCGCCAGTGCTTCACAATATGCAATATGCGAGATAATCTCGCTGATCGCGATGGCATTCGGCCCAGGCCTCACGTGGACGTGTTCCTCCTGTACCCCTTGCAGTGCGTTCGGTACATCTAGATAACTGAACTCCCAGAACCTTACGAGA
>MFGX01000043.1:2529-7429 GCA_001778455.1 Candidatus Fraserbacteria bacterium RBG_16_55_9
TTATTGTCCGGCACTAGTCACTTGAGCCAGTCTCTCCTTGTCTGCCCACTCTTGCATCTCCTCTTGACGAATCTTGGCGAACATCTCCAAGCTGTACGGGTTGAACATTGTGGACCTCCTTTCCCTTGACGAACTCCACATAACCGATTATACTTGTCATGACGGTTAGATTATAGCATGAGGGGTCTAACCTGTCAAGTGGCCTATGATGGTGGTATAACACGCAGATGAGGAGGCCCGCATGAACGAAGTCAAAACCCATTCAGCTACGCTCCATCTCACAGAGAAGCGCCTCTGCTTGGATTTCACCAATACGGCAGACTGGCACGCCAGTGACCACCCTATTGAGCGGCTTACCCGCTACGCTGACTTGGTCTCCTGGGCTCACCGGGTTGGGGTCCTGTCCGAGCGTGAAATGCAGCAAGTGCTCACGGAGGCTGCTCGCCACCCTAGAAAGGCCGCGGCGGTTCTCGAACGAGCTATCCATCTGCGCGAAGCGATCTATCGGATCTTTTCCGCAGTAGCGGCTCGACGCGTACCAGAGGCAAGCGATCTTGCTCTGCTAAATCACGAATTGTCGGAGGCGCAGGACCACCTGCAAGTCGTTCAACGGAAGGCAGGGTTTGCCTGGCAGTGGGTAAGCGAAGAAGCGGCACCGGACCGAATGCTCTGGCCTGTAGCGCGATCTGCCGCTGACTTGCTCACCTCGAAAGACTTGGATCGAGTGGGCGAGTGTGCCGATTAGCGCGGCTGTGGCTGGCTATTTCTCGACACGAGCCGCAACCGCAGCCGAAGGTGGTGCAGCATGAAGGGGTGCGGCAATGTGGCCAAGGCTCGCCGACATTATCAGCGTAGCCGCGAGCCTTAGCTCCACAGATCAGAACGTATTGACAATCTTCGATGCATATGCTATAGTGAAGTAATCATGGCGAAGACCATCGAGCTACACGTAGAGGAACGCAAGAGGGGTACCCGATGCTGCGAGAGCCTCCTCAAGCTCCAATTCGATGTAGAGGAAGCGCGGCAGCTCAGCACGGATCTTCAGGCCCTGGCCCACCCCGTAAGGCTACGGATTCTGGATATCCTCGCCAGCAATGAAGGCGTTGTCTGTGTCTGCGATCTGCAAGAGACTCTGCCGGTGAAGCAGCCTACGATCTCGCACCACCTCAAGTTGCTACGCGATGCGGGACTTATCGACTGCGAGCGCCAGGGTCTCTGGGCCTATTACTTCATCAGGCGGGATGTGCTGAGAGAACTGGGTACTCGTGTCACACAGGGTCTCAAGGCGCTGATGTAAGGCCAGAGCATTTAAGGAGGAGTGATGAGCGACAAAGCAACGAAGCCAGAAGCGATCAAAGAAGCCGTACGAGTGCATTACGGTGAAGTGGCCAAGAGTGCCTCTCGAGGCACCAGTTGTTGTGCAAGCTCGTCAGACACTTGCTGTAGCGAAGAGAGCGCGCTCTACACCAAGGAAGAGCTGGCCAAGGTGCCGAACGAAGCGGCCTCCAGCTCGCGCGGCTGTGGTAATCCGGTGGCATTGGCAAGTCTACGGCCGGGTGAGACGGTTCTAGATCTGGGCTCGGGTGGCGGTATTGACGTGCTGCTGGCAGCTCGCCGCGTTGGGCCAACGGGCTTCGTCTATGGGCTGGACATGACCGATGAGATGCTTGAGCTGGCCCGGCGCAACATGGAGAAGGCAGGCATCACCAACGCTGCTTTCCTCAAGGGCGATATTGAATCCATCCCGCTGCCCGATGCCAGCGTGGATGTGATCATCTCCAACTGCGTGATCAATCTCGCGCCGGACAAAGGCCGAGCGTTACGCGAGGCATTTCGTGTTCTTCGACCGGGTGGCCGTCTGGCCGTCTCAGATATTGTGATCGACCCAAACCTGGAAGGGCTGTCCGTAAGCGAAGACCAGATTCGCTTAGCGCTCAGTTGGGTAGGCTGCATCGCCGGCGCGCTCACTTCAAGGCAATATGCAGCATACCTGGAGAACGCAGGCTTTGCAGAGATCGAAATCGGAACAGAGCAGCGCTACTCTGTGGAAGATGTCGCTGGAGTCAAGCCTCTGGCAGGGCTGGCTCCTCACGTGGTGAAGGAACTCGTGGGGCGATTCACGAGCAGCAGCATCACTGCTCAGCGACCTCCTCGCCATTCGCTAGCAAGCATGGCATAGATTACGTGATCGACGTAATGGTCATAGAGCCATTCCGCTTGCCGGCTGACCCCCTCTTGGGTAAAGCCGAGTCTCTCAGGAATGGCTCTGCTTCTCTTGTTTTGCGCAGCGCAGCGGATCTCCACGCGGTTGAGTTTCAGATCATGAAACGCATAATCTACCAAGGCGCGACAAGCTTTTGTCATCAGTCCTTTCCCTTGGAATGAAGCACCGAGCCAGTAGCCGATGCTCGTCTTCCGGTTGAACCAGTCGATTCGGTGGTATCCAATCACGCCCGCGAGCCTGCCCTGGTACCAGATGCCCGCCTGAAAGCCTCGGTTCGCCGCAAACAGCTTCAGAGCATTCCGGATAAATTTTCGGGTGATTTCAATCGACGCGGTTACATCCACCCAGGGAAGCCAGCGTCGAAGATGATCTCGATTCTGATCCGTGAGCAAGAAGAGTTCTGTTGCATGACGATCCTCCAGCAATCGAAGCTCTGCCTCCGCATCGAGGCGACAGATGAACATGGTTTTCGTCTCCTATGACTTGTACTTTAACGTGAGTTCGACGATCTTGTCACGATTCGTCTCAATCAGTCGCCTCTGATCTCGCCAGAACAACTCAGGTAGATCATGGATCGGAAACCATGCGAGACCGTAGTGATGTTCCATATCCGTCGGTATACCATCCACCTGTTCCGTGATGAAGAGGAAGTAATGCGCCCTCACCCAGGTCGTCTTCTCCAAGTTGAGGTGCTCTCCGATACCCAGTTTCTCGATCAACTTTAGCTCCCTCAGGCCGGCTTCTTCCTCGATCTCACGGTGTGCTGCCTCTAGTAGGGTTTCGCCTCGTTTGACTCCTCCTTTGGGCAGCACATAGCTGGAGACGCCAACCTCTCTCACCAAAGCCACATGGACTTCGCCATTCTCCACTCGAGCGACAACCCCTCCCGATGAGATTCTGAGCGATGCATTGGCTGTCCGCGTGTACCAGCTCTCATCGATCATCGCCTGCCCTGTGTGATTGACGCGCACGATGTATTCTCCCTTGTTTGTTCAATTTCAGATATGATACGTATCTGGGGTGGATTGAAGCAAACAGCCTTGATTTTGGCTGCCCTAGGTGGCTAGAATCAAACGTGCGATGATTACTGAGGCCGATACCTGCCGTAAGTATGTGCTCCCCAGACTCATTCAAGCAGGTTGGGAGAATCCCCCACGTTCTTTTACAGAACAGAAGACCTTCACGGACGGCCGCATCGTGGTCGCGGGTAACAAGATCAAACGCCGCCCACAGAAGCGTGCTGATTATCTCCTTCGCTATACCCGCGATGTCATGATTGCCGTCGTCGAAGCGAAATCCGCCTATAGATTACCTTCCGATGGCCTTCAGCAGGCCAAAAAGTACGCAGAGATCCTGGGTCTCAAGTTTGCCTATGCAACAAATGGCAAGGGCATTGTCGAGTTCGACTACACTACGGGTAGGGAGAGCGAACTGGGCGAGTTTCCATCCCCCGGTGAACTCTGGTCGCGGTTATGCGCTGCGGAAGGACTTAGAGACCAAGCAATGGTTCAGCGCTTTCTCACTCCCTCCAGTCACATTCCTGACAAGAGTCTTCGCTATTATCAGGAGATCGCTATCCATCGAACGATTCATGCCATCCTGCAAGGCAAGGACCGAATACTGCTCACCATGGCCACCGGAACCGGAAAGACCCTCGTGGCCTTCCAGATCTGTTGGAAGCTCTGGGAGAGCCGCTGGAACCGAGCGGGAGCCCCGCGACACCCGAGAATTCTCTATCTGGCAGACCGCAATATCCTGATCGATGATCCCAAGGACAAGATCTTCGCACCCTTCGGCGATGCTCGCTGGAAGATCGAGAACGGGGAGGCCAACAAGGGTCGTGAGATGTATTTTGCTATCTACCAAGCGATTGCGAAAGATGAGCGTCGACCCGGTCTCTATCGGGAGTATTCCCCCGATTTCTTCGATCTTATCATCGTGGATGAGTGCCACCGCGGAAGTGCCAGCGACGAGAGCAACTGGCGCGAGATTTTAGAATACTTCGAGCCCGCCTATCAGCTGGGGATGACGGCAACACCATTGCGTGATGATAACCGCGATACCTATCACTACTTCGGAAACCCGATCTATCAGTACAGTCTCAAGCAAGGCATTGAGGACGGCTTCCTTGCACCGTACCGCGTACACCGGGTGATTACCGCTTGGGACGCTGCCGGTTGGCGCCCCAGTCGAGGCGATTTGGACCGCTATGGACGCCCGATCCCCGATGAAGAGTATCAGACCAAGGACTTCGAGCGGATTGTGGCCTTGCGCGCACGCACGGAAGCGATTGCCCGCCACCTGACGAACTTTCTAAGAAAGACGGATCGCTTCGCCAAGACCATTGTATTCTGCGTGGATCAGGAACATGCCGATGAGATGCGCCGGGCACTGAACAACCTGAACGCTGACCTTGTGAAGCAATACTCGGACTATGTCTGCCGCGTCACGGCTGATGAGGGCGATATTGGCCGCGGCCATCTCAGTCGCTTTCAAGAGCTGGAGACAAAGACGCCGGTGATTCTCACAACCTCGAAGCTACTCACTACGGGCGTAGATGCGCCCACATGCAAGAATATCGTTCTAGCACGCGTGATCGAATCCATGACTGAATTCAAGCAGGTCATTGGCCGAGGCACCCGGGTCCGCGACGATTATGGGAAATTCTTCTTCAAC
>MFGX01000044.1:0-886 GCA_001778455.1 Candidatus Fraserbacteria bacterium RBG_16_55_9
GACCTCTCGATCTCCAGGGATGGAGATCTCAAAGCGCGGCAAGTAACTACTTAGAATTCCTTCGATCCTAAAGAGACCTGCGGAAGTGCCCCCAGGCACCGTCACATTGTAGACCACCTTGAGGGTATCCCCGGAGCTGAGCTGAGACCAGAAGAGCCATTGAGCATGACCCTCCTGGGAGATCTTGAATAATGCCCCATTCGCTTCTGCCGAGCCCACCCTCCATCCCTCCGGGACGTTCTCATCTAAGCCCAGGCCGTTCACCGTATGGTTGACATGGATCGTCACCGTCACCTGGAAAGCACTGCCGGCGGGAACACGATTGGGAGCAAGAGGACCGCTGATCACCCGACGCACCGTCACCACAGCCGGGCGCACGGAGATGGCTCTGGAAATGGTAGTCTGTTGACCTCCTTGATCTGTAACCCGAAGCGCCACGGTCACCGATCCGCTCTGGTCAAAGAGGTGGACAAGGCTCGAACCCTCCAGGCTCTCTTCGAATTGCCCATCCCCATTGAAATCCCATTCGTAGCGCACAATGCGCCCCGGAGAGGATTGAGATGCGCTCGCGTCGAGAGTCACTTCGGTGTTCACGTCAAAATCCTGAGGGGAAAAGGTGAAGTCCGCAATGGGTGCAGCTTCCGCGTGGGCGTAAACCCCACCCACGAGCCCGAAGAATCCTACGATCATCATCACCAGAAGAGGTCTTTTCATGACGGCTCCTTATTCCTTTGGTAACGAGTCGAAGACGGATGTATCCGTCAGCCAATAGGCCACTAGCTCCTGCATCGTACTAAAATCGATCTTCTGCTTCTTTCCCGTCGCATCTTCCGTAGAGGGGACTTCCACTCCCTCACGCCCCCACGAGATGGCCTGCAGGATCTGA
>MFGX01000044.1:1040-6497 GCA_001778455.1 Candidatus Fraserbacteria bacterium RBG_16_55_9
TCGCTGTTCCATCGATTGCGAACATCCCCGCCCTCTGGTTCGACGGCACCAGAACCTCATAGAGGATCGTCTTCGTGGCACCCTGCTCCAGCACCTCGCTGAAGAGCCATTGAGAGTCTTCCAGGCGTACCTGAGCGCTAGAGTTCTCTATAGGCGTAACCTGCCAGCTCGATGGCAGGTTCTCGTCGATGCCCAAGCCATTGAGCTTTACATTCACAATGATCTCCAGGGCGACCCGGAAGGTCTGGCCGGGAATAATCTCATCTGTGGGAATAAACGTGTCGATCGTCCGACGGACCGCTACTTTGGGCGTGAAGACGGTGATCGCAGCACTGCTCGAAGCCTCTACGCCTTCATCGCTCGTGACGGTAAACATGACCTGATAAGATCCATCCACGGCGTAGCGATGGACGGGATTCTGCTCCACAGAGGTCGATCCATCGCCAAAGTTCCAGAGCCAGCGGACGAGCTTTCCCCGCTCCACTTTGGACTTATCCGTGAACTGGAGCTCATCGTACGTGGTCGGAGTATCTGGAGTGAAGCTGAAAGCAGGGGTGACAACCGGGGGACGAGGGCGAACTTCTACCAGCAGTCCCAGCGGCAAGTCTGACTGAATCTCTCGATCACGGAAATCAGTGAACCGAACGAACGAAGGCGATCGATGAAGCGGGAAGAAACCTTCCTCGCTTCCACTCACCTTGTAGCGAATGGTCCATATTGTCTCTGCTTGCAGTGAACCTCGCTGCCAGGTGAGCGTCGTGGTGCCATCGGAGTTGTGGGTCACACTGGATGGCGCATTCTCTAGAGTTTCTTCGTAGTGAATGTCCTCAGACAGCGTCTCGACAATCTCAATATCCGTGGCGACCGGATCATTGGCGGGCACGGTGATACGAAGGATCTGATCGACAATGGCATCGTTATAGGCGGGGAAGAATTGGCCACCCGTCGTCTCGACAATCTGCGTCAGCACGTCGCGGTTGACGAAGCGTCCAATCCCTACCGAATAGAGGGTCACGTTTCGCTCGTTTGCCTTCCGTGCCTCTTCCAGTGGATCGCGTCCGAAGTTGGTCCGGCCATCCGTAAGAAGGATTTCAATGAGGGCCGCTTCCCGACGCCCGGATACCACCAGCTCATCCGTGGCCACTGCGATTCCTTCTCCCAAGGCGGTCTTCCCTTCGGAGACAAGCTTGGAGAGCGCATCCCGTACGACCTGTGCAGACGCAATGGGGGTGAGTCGGGCATCCAGGGTGCCCTCAGTCGCGAAGGAGACGAGACCCACTCGATCGTTGGGCCCCAGGAGGCCGAGGATGCGCTGCGCTGCGGTTACGGCTTGCCCCAACTCAAAGCTGGCAGAGCGGTCTACAACCAGAATCAAGTCCGTCATCAGCCGTTGCGGCTGCTGAGGCGCCATGAGTTGCAAGATCACTGTAGCCGTCTCCGGATTGACTCCAGAACCTTTGATGAAGATGCGTTGAGGTTCAATCGTTTGGCTAAGGCTCAGCGTCGAGAGCCCCTGTTCATAGCCGATGAGCCCTGTCGCTCCCACCAGCATGAGCGCTGCCAGAATTGCAACTGCTGCTCGCTCATACAATCTAACCGTGCCCATTTCCCGCCCTCCTTAATTGCCGCTTCTATTCTCCTGCCTGAAGGTGTTATCTCCCTGGAAAAGCCACTCCGCCGGGGAGAGGTTGATCCACAGGTGTATCCGTCAGCCAGTGAGCGATCAAGACCTTCATCGCCTCGAAGTCGATGGTCAGCCCGCAGGTCCCGGGAATGTTTACATCCTCCAACCAGAAGGCAATGGCTGCCTGGATCTGATCGAACTTGATCAAGTTCGAGAGCGTCACATCGACGGTATTCTGACGGGTGTCTAGATGCGCCACAGCCACGGGCACTGTCAGGCATTCGATCAACTCCACTTCGGTGTCTCCACCCGCAGGAATCTCAAATCGAGGCATGATCCCCTGGCCTTTTCCTTGGAAGCGAACCACACCGGTGCTCTCGCCCTCAGGCACAACAACCTCATACGTGATCGTCTTGTCAAAGTTGGGGATGAGCCGATCTGTGAAGATCCACTCCCGCGTGGCTTTCTTGAAGACAGCTCCTGAGTTCTCAACCGGTCGAATCTCCCAGCGGACAGGGAAGATCTCCTTGATGCCAAATCCCATTAGATCTGTAAGAACATCGATATCCATCCGGACGCGGAAGATTCGTCCCGCGTGATCCCCGGGGAGATAGACTTGCGCAAAGGGCAGCGGGGTCAAGATGGTTCTCGTGATGGCTGCTCCCTGACTCAAATTCTCTGGAATAGTTTGATCTACAGGGATGCCAGCCAATTGGCGAGCCACAACGCCTTTGAGCATCTCCCAGGTAATGAGAGCATTGCAGGTAGCGGGGACTCCCGCCTCTTCCAGCCAGTACGCGACGGCTCTCTGGAGCTGATCCGCGGTGATGAATTCATCCAGGCGCAGATTCACTACGTCTTGAGGCGTGAGATGCGATATGGCCACAGGAACCGAAAGACAATCCATCAGGTCGATCTGCGACTCTCCCGTGACGGGAGTGAGGAAGGCCGGCGAGGCGCTCTCGAGGGTTCCCTTAAGCTCGAAGCGACGAGGCAGGGGTCCGATGACCGCCTCTGGCCGAACCGTCACGTCGTAGACAACGCGACGGATCTCGTTGGCCTGAATCGTCTCCGCCCATACCCACTGAGTCTCTGCCCGCTTGAAGGTCGCCCCTGCGCTGTCGACGGGAATGACCTCAAAGCCCGGCGGCAGATCCTCATCCAGCCCCAAGCCGTTGACCGAGATGCCTACCTGAACTTCCACAGTAACCCGGAATGTGAACCCGACGGCCGCTTCGGGGGTGGAGATGCTCCGGGCAGATCGAGCGCTGACCTCAACGACCCGCACGGTCTTGCTTACCGATGCGCTGACTCCCTGGTCGTCGACGACCTTCAGAGTCACACGGATCTCACCCACCTCGCTGAATGTATGCTGAATGGTGGCAGAGGCACCGGTCACCTCAAAGATACCATCCGCGTTGAAATCCCACTCGTAGCGCACAAGCTGGCGACCGGGTGCGGGCCGTGAGGCTCGCGCATCGAATGTGATCGGGACGCCTACGCCAGGAGCCTCCGGGCTAAAACTGAAATCAGCCGTGGGCGGTGTCCCCACTTGGGCTTTGAGCACGACGGGTTGTGCCAAGCTGGGCAAGAGAACGGTTTCCGGATTGGGCACTCCACCACTGAGAGCAGCCCATTCCGTGATCCCGGAGTTGAATTGCGGTGTTATGGTGATTTCGAAGGGTTGGGACAGGGGTCCCATGGCGTAACCATCGTCGAATCCGGTCTGCCAGTTCGATGTGACTTGGGCCGTGGGTGGCGTCAGGGAGTATGCGTCGTCCGGGTCGTCTTGGACCTGAAAACCAACCCCTTGCGGCAAGCCAGAGAAACTGAATATGGCGCTACCCGCGTCGCCGCCAGCCCGGCTGTGAATCACGACGAGGCTCAGCGAGCCGGTTACCGTATCTTCGTAAACGAAAAGAAGGCTCCGTCCACTCACTTCCAGCCCTTCGGCTATGTTGGATTGGAAGTTCGTGTAATTGTAAAAGCTCACGACGTCTTGGGCTTTCCGCACCGGCAGCAAGGTAGCGGTGAACGCCCCTTGCTCTAGGGTGAAGAAGACGCTGGATGTGGGCGCTTGTGCCAGCGTCGGCATGTCACCAACCAAAGACAATAATAGCAGCAAGCCAAGTAGAGGAGCCAAGCCAGTCCGACCTCTCATCACAGGCCTCCTTTGCTTTGCGTATCGGGCGAGTGTTCTCATTCGGTCTCCCAATGGAGTAAGTAGTGTACTATACCATCGGGCTTGTCTATCGTACTGTGACGTAGACCACTTCCGTCCTGTTCTCATAGGACACCGAGCGTTTTGCTATCTCAACGATAGCACGAATGGCCCAAGGGGGCAAGGGGGCTTTGGTAGTATTTGGGTGGAAATCTACAGTTCTAGCTTTTGTGGGTTCTGCGTGTCGTGGGGATGCTCTGGACCCGCGTAGACTTTGAGTTTCTTGAGCATACGACGGCCCATAGTTGTCCGGGGTATCATCCGCTGCACGGCTTGATAGAGAGGCTGAGTTGGATGCTTTTGGAGCAGGTTTTCAAATGTGCGCTCTCTCATGCCTCCGGGGTACCCTGAATAATTGTAATACATCTTCTCTGCGCGCTTCTTGCCTGTTACACCAATCTTCTCCGCGTTAATGACGACCAAGTAATCCCCCACGTCCACATGCTTTGTATAAAGGGGCTTGTGCTTGCCCATGAGCACGTGCGCGATGCGAGCGGCCAGCCGACCAAGCGTCTTACCCTGCGCATCGATCACATACCAATTGCGATTCCATGTCTTGCCCATCTCTTCTTTCTTCGCTAAAATCGTCTTCTGCATGGTCTCCTCCCAATGAACGCAACGACTATAGCGAATTTTGAGGCTACCTGCAACACAGACAGATGGATCTATTGCATGAGTGGAGCAAAGGGTATAAGCTCTTCTTCAAGCGGCTCATCGGACTCTAAGGAGTGTGTAGATGCCGCTTCTCGAGATTCGCCTGCTAGGAGAGATTGAAGTCCGTCGCGATCGGCAGATATTGCAGTTCCCGACGCAGAAAACTAAAGAACTTTTCGTCTATCTGGTGACCTTCAGAGATCGCGCCCATCCGCGCAGCATGTTGTCGGGCCTGCTCTTTCCCGCATCCGATGAGCAGAAAGCACGAGCCAATCTCCGCCAGGTGCTTTCGCGATTGCGAAGGGTGCTGGAAAGCAAGCGAAGTACGCACTTCACACCAGGGCTCGAGGCTAAAGGCGGTACGGTCCGCTTCCACACTGCAACGGATGACTATTGGCTGGATATCGAAGAGTTTGAGCGCCTGCTCATCGAGAGCGCCGCAGGCAAATCACTCGAACGTCTAGAACAGGCAGTGGCTCTCTACCGTGGCCCGTTCTCGCCAGGCATCTATGAAGACTGGGTGCTGGCAGAAGCAGAACGCCTACAGACGCTCTACGTGGATGCTCTCGATCAGCTGGCCACAGCCTATCAAACAAGGCTGGACTACAAAAAAGCTATCGATGCTTGGCGAAAAGCCCTGGAGGTCATCCCCTGGCATGAGCGGGCCCACCGTGAGCTCATGACGCTCTACGCGATGGTGGGAGATCGAGCGTCAGCTCTCCGTCAATACAACGACTATACAACAATTCTTCAGAGAGAATTGAACGCTCCGCCTCTCGCTGAAACACGCGCTCTCTATGAAAGGCTCTTACAGGGTGCACCCCTGCCGACAGCTCCGGTGCAACGGGTGACAACACAGCTAGAAATGCCCTTTGTCGGACGTGCCCGTGAGTGTGAACGGCTCAAGGCGCTGTGGGAAAACTCTTGTCGAGGCCGGGGGGCGCTCGTCTTGATCGCG
>MFGX01000044.1:6560-6746 GCA_001778455.1 Candidatus Fraserbacteria bacterium RBG_16_55_9
ATTCAACGACAGGCTACGATCTTGGAGGGGGCCACGCATCCGCTGGGAAGCAATCTTCCGTATCAGCCGCTGCTTATGGCTGTGCGAGAGGGCTTCAAGAAACTCTCGGACTCGGGCCTCACATCTCTACCCTCGCTATGGCGTAGGGAGTTGGCGCAATTTGTCCCTGAAATTCAGAAGCAAATC
>MFGX01000045.1:0-4207 GCA_001778455.1 Candidatus Fraserbacteria bacterium RBG_16_55_9
AGCGGGCGTCCTCTATGGAAGCGCCGCGCCCGAGCAGCTCCAGGGCAAAGAGCTCTCGTTCGTCAATATTCTGGATGCCGATGCAGCACTCAAGTGTGCGATGGAATTCGAGCGCACCACAGTAGTCATCATCAAACACACTAGCCCTTGTGGGGTTGCCTCAACGAATGAACTCAAAGAAGCGTTTCGGAAGGCATACGCGGCGGATCCCAAGTCGGCGTTTGGAGGGATCATCGGGCTCAACCGCGCTGTCGATGGATCTACTGCAGAGTTGATCGCGCAACGTTTCTTTGAAGTGGTGGTGGCACCGGATTTCTCAGAAGACGCTCTCGAAGTGCTCCGTGAGAAACAAAACTTGCGCCTATTACGCGCACCGACCCAATTCTTTGATTTTACAAGAGAGTTGCGCACGACGGCCTTTGGGGCTCTCGTGCAGACTCCGAGTCGCGCCTCTCTTACCGCAGGCGATCTAGCTGTAGTCACTCAGAAGCGTCCAACGCCTGAGCAAATGCAAGACTTGCTCTTCGCCTGGAAAGTCGCCAAGCACGTCAAATCCAATGCGATTGTGCTGGCCAAGGATGAGTGCACCGTGGGCATTGGCGGCGGGCAAGTGAGTCGAGTCGATGCCACCGAGATGGCTGTACGCAAGGCCGGGGGCCTAGCGCGAGGGGCTGTGCTCGCTTCCGATGCTTTCTTCCCCTTCAAAGATAACGTTCTGATTGCCGCTCAAGCCGGAGTGGTTGCCGTCATTCAGCCTGGAGGGTCGCTCAGAGATGAAGAAGTGATCCTCACCGCCGAAGAGCATGGCGTCGCGATGGTGTTTACGCGAACGCGGGAATTCAAACACTGAAAACATCTTGACCCCGAGAGACCAGAGTGCTACGCTTAAGGTTGTCTCTCTTAAAGAGGGGATTATGGAATATACCTACACTGTGATCTACCAGCTCACCGAGGAAGGCGGAACTTCGGCTTACGTGCCTGCCTTGGGGGTCAATACCCAAGGCGGATCCCTCGAAGAAGCTCGATCCATGGCCAAAGATTTGATTCAGGATCAGGTCGAGACCTTCGTAAAGACGGGTAAAGTTGTTCCTCAAGAAACAGAACGCTATGAGGGTGAGAAAGTCAGCGTGAAGGTCACCGTCACGGTTACTTGAGCCGAAAAATCCGGGCGTTTACTGCGTAACAGGCCTTGCCTGTCCCCACCCGCAAAGTATTTCACACTACAGACAAACTTCACGTTGGGAAGTAACGTCTTTCCAGCAGCAAGCCAAAGGGAGTGGCTTTACAGAAGAAGGCAGGTGGGAAGGCGGGGAGGGCACCCCGCCTTCCCGGGAATGAGGTTAGCAACCACAGAAGGGGTATACGGTTTCCCTCGCCCTGGGGATTCGAACCCCGGCCGATTCTGGACTGGGGGAAAATCCGCGCTGAAGGAGGTTGGCAGGAACAGCGCGGCAAAACCCTGGTCATGCAGATTCGGCTGACACCATGTCATGGACTATGCACTCCCTCCTATGAGCGATCATCCCCTCACCCTACCGCGTTCCGCAGTGGAAGATGAAGAACTTCCGTTCGCTGCTGAATGCCAGTTGGTCGGGCTCTGAGGTGCTCGGTGTCCCTCAGAAGTTGAAGATCGCTTGAAAGAGCGCTCCCTTCTGACTACGTCAAATCATAAAAAGCGCTCGGTGGAAAAGCAATGACCAGAAGGTGAAAATTGAGTGGAAAGCTCTTAACGACTCTCCACGCCATTCCCACTCTGAGACGGCAGCTCGGAGATCCTCCAGTAATCGAGTACGGTCTCAATCACTTTGGCAAACTCCGCTGAGCTGGGCGGCTTCGTAATATACCCGGATGCACCGGAGTTGTACGCCTTGACCATGTCCTCTTCGCGCTCACTGACCGTGAGCACAATGACGGGGATCCGGCGCAGCCGATCGTCGGCCTTGATCTCGGCTAGGACTTCATGCCCGTTCACCTTGGGAAGTTTTAAGTCCAACAAGATCAAGTCCGGGCGCGCCGCATCCGGAAACTTTCCCTTGTGGCGGAGGAAGTCCAGCGCCTCTTGCCCATCTCGCACCACAAAGAGCTCGCTCTTTTCCCTCATGTTGGCTTTCATGAGTGAGCGCTCGGCGATCAAGACGTCTTCCGGATTATCCTCCACTAAGAGAATCCGTAGCTTTTTGGCTTTCATAGAAAGGCCTCCTCTCCCTTCAAGTACTCTGATGAGCCAGCACGCGGGACCTCTTGGGCACACTGAAATAGAAGGTACTACCCCGCCCCAATTCCGATTCGACCCAGATTCGACCACCAATCTCGTTCACGATCCGCTTACAGATGGCCAATCCCGCTCCCGTGCTCTCTGGGTCATCGCGCGGATTGAGCCTCTCAAAGAGCTCAAATACCCGGTCCTGGTATCGCTCCTCGATCCCCATACCGTTATCCCGCACGTAGAAGAGGTACTCATCGGGCTGCTCTTCCCAACCGATGGCCACGTGCTTGTTCGGCTTGTCGTTGTACTTGACCGCATTGGAGACGAGATTGGCGAAGAGTTCAGCCATGCGCGTCCGATTGGCCACGACCACCGGAAAGTCCGGTGGGCACGTGAGATCTACTCCATCCAGAAGAGCGCCCAGGTCCTCATGCACTTCGGTCAGCACATCTTTCACACCGACGGACTCCAGGGGCTCACGCTTGGTCCCAATGCTTGCAAGTTTCAAGAGATCATCGATCAGATTCTTCATGCGCATCGAGGACCGCTGGAGCGACAGGAGATAGCTCATCCCTTGTTCATCCAGCTTCTCCCGATAGTCTTCAATGAGGAACTGGCTGAAGGCCTGAATGGTCCGCAGAGGCTGCTTGAGGTCATGCGAGACGACGTGAGAGAATTCTTCGAGTTTCTTATTGCTCTCTTCCATACGCTTGGTCTTCTCTACGAGCTCTCTCTCCAGTTTTTTCAGTTCTGTGAGATCGATGTAGTGATCAATGCGTCCACCTTGATAGCGCTCCGTCTCGATGGGAAGGGAACGAAACTCGAGAATGCGCTCCTCACAGCCTTGGCGGAGCGTAAACACAAAGCTCTCCTCACCCGCCGCGAGCACCCGATCGAAGGCTCCGGCGTCAGGCATCTGCGGCTGCATTTGAGTTAGAACCCGTCTAAGATTGACCCCAATCAGTTCATCTCGATCCAGGTTGAAGAGATACCCAATCGTCTGGTTGGCCCAGATCACCTGCTTGTCTCGATCCAGGAGTACGATCCCGGTATCGAGCGTATCGATGGCATCTTCGATCAAGTAGCGGTAGCGAGCCTCGGTCTCCCAGAGCCTGCGCTCTAGCTCGAATCGATCCGAGAGATCTCGAACTTCAACCCAGACCTGCTCCGCAGAGAGCTTCCTCATGCGGATCTCCGCAGGGAGGGTCTCTTTATCCCAAGAAACCGCCCGCAATTCCAGCCCGTTGGCTTCCCCCACGCTCACAGCATGTTCCAACTCCGCGCGGGCCCGATCGAGGTCATCGATGTGAATGAATTCAGAGAGGTGCTTGACCGATCCCAAAAGCTCAACAGCTCGATCGTTGCGCTCCATCACTCGGCCACTGGGATCGACGATCAGCATGGGATTGAGCGCCCTTTGGAAGATCTCTGCTGGATAGAGACGTGCGCGTTTCTGTTGTGGATGCTTGCGCTCCGCTCGATTGATCCAGCCGATCCCGCCACCCACGACCAGAGCAGACAAGCCAAAACCGGCAGCCCAAGTGAGCGACGAACTCTCTGCGGGCAGGAAGGGCAACGCGAGCAACGCCGTCAGCCCTCCCAAGATCAACCCACCCAGCACATCCCAAAAGAGCGCAGAGATCAAGAATCCAATTCCAAGTAGAGTGAGAATGAACTTGGGAGAGCGTACGCTAAGCCCCATAAGAATCCCTAGGACAAGGGCATAGACGGCAAACGTAGCCAGGAGTTTCCAAGCTCTACTTAGCCTGTTCATGCGGCCAATCCTTCCTCATTGAAGCGCATACGGCTCCTTCTGGAGCCGCTTCAATGAGTGTAGGGGCCGCCGTGCTCTCGGGAAAGGACACCTGTCCCAGAGGAGCGGCTCGTTTGTCTTGGGCCGCTAGATGATCAGGTTGTCGCTGAGCACGAAGGGGAAGGGCTCGGCCATCTTCGACAGGCTCTCCGAATCGATCACGGAGATCGCCCGGTCGTTCACCGAAA
>MFGX01000045.1:4304-8170 GCA_001778455.1 Candidatus Fraserbacteria bacterium RBG_16_55_9
CCGCTTTCACCCAACTTGAGGATGATCCGGGCCAGCCTCTCCTTGCTCCCGTTGTAGGAACGTTCGGCCAGCTTGCATTGGAAGGCTTTCAGTTCCTCCGATAGCTTTTCGAACATCCGGAAGACCACAGGAGGATGACGTTCGACAAATGCAAAGAAGTCCCCGCGCTCCAAGAAGCCCACCTCGGACCGCACGAGCGTCTTGGCATAGGCAATGTGGACGCCCTTGTCGAAGAGAGTTGTCTCGCCAATGATCTCTCCCGGACCGACGAGCTTGAGGATCTGCTTCTTGCCTCCCAAGGTGCGCTTGACGAGCTTGACACGACCCTCGCAAAGAAGATAGAAGCCGAAGGCCGGCGCGCCCTCTTGAAAGATGATCTCCCCTTGCCCGTACTTGATCCGGCGGACCAAGCTCTCCAGCGCAACCAAGTCCTTCGGACTCAGATCTGAAAAGATCTTAAAATCCTGGAGTCCTACCATCCCTCTCACCACCCGCCTGGATTTAAGATGGATATCTACTGGCTGTATTATGCCTCAACCGCCCGCCTCCTGTCAATAGCCTTTTCACAGGGTAAGGAGAATCAACGCCTCATTGCAAGCGGATTTCCGCATCTTCTTTGACAATCGAGAGCACCACGGATGTATTCGTCTCCTCGATGGCTGGATGGCCCAATAGTCTCTTAATCTCGCGGTTCATGCTCTCTTGATCCCGGAATTTGCCGATGGCCAAAATGTCGAACTCACCGGTGATCTCGTAGACATGGGTGAGGCAGTCGTCCTGCTTGAGCGTCTCGACGATCTTGGGAATGAGATTCCCCTTCGCTTTGATCTGCGTGACGATCGTGATGGGAAACCCCAATTTGGAATAATCAAGTATGGGTTTAAAGCCACGGAGGATGCCTTGCTCTTCCAGGCGCTCTACGTGCTTGCTGACGGTGGTCGCGGAGGTATCGAGTTCCTGGGCGATCTCGCGCAGGCTCGCTCTTCCATCGTGCCTAAGTCGCTCGATGATCTTCAGCTGGAGGTCTTTATACACGCTCCCTACTTCCCCAGGACTTCCATCACGATGCGCACGAGAATCAGCACCCAGCCGACGATCACCACCAGCCACGCGATCTTCTTCGCCACCTCCACGACAATGAGAAAGAGCGTCAGAAGAACCAAGAATCCCAAAGGGTCGATAAGATCTACTGGCATTTGGGAGCCGATGATGTACTCTATGAGCTTTGCGATGAGTTGCCCCGCCCAATGAGCCAACGTGTAAAGAAACGTCAGCACTTGGTCGAAAAGCTCGCTCAAACGGCTCTCTGGCGCCTCTTCTGCTTGAAACAAGATAAGAAGTGTATGCATATTTGTTCACCAGAACAGTCCTAGCACGTTTCTCATCGCCAGGTCAATTCGACTCTGCTGGGGGACTTAGGTCCTGTGACAACCCGAAACAAGTCTCCATGAAAATGGCCGGATCCGCCATTCACTGGGGGTCCGCTTCCTCCCCCTTTGGCAGTCAACGCGCTACCCTGGGAGAGCTTGCTAGACATTTAGCGCGAAATGAGAGCGGGGGCACTCGAGAGAGAAAGCCCCCGCTCACGCTTTGCCGCCAAAGCGCTCCATCACAGCTGCGATCCACTTCGTGCCCGAAATCAGTGCATCGATGCGTTGATTCTCGTTGGGCGCGTGAGTGTTACTGTACGGGTGGTTGCAGCCGATGGCTACCGTAGGAAGTTTCAGCGTATGAGTGAAGAGGTGCATCGGACCAGAGCCTGCGGAGCTCACGTGCACGATAGGCTCGGCACCAAAGACCTCGTGGGCTGTGTCGCAGGCAATGCGAGCGATTTCTGAGTTGAGCGGCGTCCTGGCCGCTGGGTTCTCCGATTGAATCGCGAGCTGAATATCGCCAAAGCCCCGTTGTTTTAGATGATTCCTCAACAAGCTTGCCAGTGCTTCCGGATCTTGATCGGGCACCAAGCGAAAGTCCATCTTGGCTTTGGCATACGCGGGGAGAACCGTCTTGTGGCCCTCGCCGATGTAGCCTGAATAAAAGCCGGCAATGTTTGCCGTGGGATTTCCAGCTAGAGCTTTTTTAAGTTCCAACCCGGACATGCCAGCAAGGAACTGAGAGATCCCGAGATCGCTCTTGAGCTGCTCTTCTTGCAACGGCTCTTTCTCAAGAGCTTTCAACTCCTCCGGAGTGAAGCCGCGCACATCGTCGTACCAGCCTTCGATGGCAACTCTTCCCCTTTCATCGCGGAGGGTGCCAAGCGCTCGGAGCAAGCGCCACGCCGGGTTCTCGACAATCGCCGCCCGCGCCGAGTGAGAGTCCTTGGCCAACGTCTTCACACAGAATTCCACATAGAGCATGCCTTTGAGCCCGAGCGTCACAGCAGGGATATCACCGTAATCGAGTCCACCGAACTCCCAGATCGCTCCCTCCCCCTTCAGTCGAGAGCGTTCTTGGTGAATGTACTCGGCAAAGTGAGGGCTCCCGGTCTCTTCCTCGCCCTCAACGACGAATTTTATATTGCAGGGAAGATCGCCGCGCGTCTTGAGGAACGCTTCAATCGCTGCCAATCGGGAGACAATATTCGCTTTGTTATCGGCGGCGCCTCGAGCGTAGACTCTGCCTTCGCGGATCTCAGCAGCCCAGGGATCGCTCTCCCAGAGTTCCAGGGGATCCGGCGGCTGAACATCGTAATGATTGTAAAAAACGAGCGTTCTCTTGGACGACTGGCTCCGGAGCTCTCCATAGACAACCGGTGGGCCCTCTTTAAGCGAAACGAGCTCGGCATGGAGCCCAAGCTCTACCATGAGACCACGCACCAACTCCGCGCACTCGCGAAGCCCTACTCCTTGCGCGGAGACGCTCGGCTGCCGACAGAGCTTCTGCAGGCGGAGCACGGCCTGCTCAGCATGATCGTCAATATGTTTGCGTATATGGTTGCGGGCCACAGCATCCCTCCCTGTATTTGCTGGGAAGTATAGAGCGGGAGGGATGCTGAGGGCAAACTCTGCTACTTGCTTTCGTCCTGGACGACGTTGAGCTGAGACTTCAATGTGAGATGCTCAGATTCGTAGCTTCCCCCGGGATTGCAGCTAAGAAGGCCGCTCATCCACAGGCCCCCCAGAGTGGGAGTCTGCAGAAGTTGAACATCATAGAGAAGAACTTTGCTCTCCCCGGCTTTCATGCCAAGCCAGAGGCCCAGAGGTTCATGCATGAGCCTAAACTGCGGGAACCAGACATTGTCTTCCCAGGTGACGACCTGGACGTCCTGCTTGGCCTTCAGGGTGACTTGCACCGTGAACTTGTCGCCCACGTGGATCTTCTCCGGCAGCACCCGCTCGAAAGCACAGAGGTCGCCCTCTTCGCTGTCACGCTGCACTTTCACTTCAGGCTTCGGAGCCTCTTGTATTACGAGTTCGACCTTATCGCGAGCTTCTGTACCCGCGGACGTGATCACCCGTAGTCTGACCTGAAAGGCTCCGGGCCTCGGAAACGTGTGTGTGACCATCTGTCCATCGTCACTGATACCGTCTCCAAAGTTCCAGCTGTAGATCAGGACTTTCTCATGATCTGGATCAGCAACGGTCACTTCGGCCCGGAAGTTGAAGGTGAAGGCTCCTTCCGGTTGAACACAGTCGGTGCACTCATAGACGATCTGGGCTTTCACTTCGGACGCTGGGGGAGGTTGTCCATGGCCTGGATCGGGACCTGGTGGAGTCAAGGATTCCCAACCACAGCCTCCCAGAAGCAACGTGAGCGGTACAATTCCCGCGATTCTTAGCCAAAAGATGCGTCTCATGTGGTATCCCTCCTCAATCCGTAGAGCATGGCACGGACTTCTCGCATTGATAGTTTGATCGTATGAGAGG
>MFGX01000045.1:8222-9078 GCA_001778455.1 Candidatus Fraserbacteria bacterium RBG_16_55_9
GGGAATACCGCAGGCACTCTAGGGTGAGACGAGTGTCCAGAGCTTGGTGGGCCGGGGAGGACTCGAACCTCCAACCTGACGGTTAAGAGCCGCCTGCTCTGCCAGTTGAGCTACCGACCCGGGGTAAGTTTATTATAGCGGCACAGAGCGAAGAATCAAGGGAACTTGGCATTCAGCATTTCAATAAGCTGGTCTTCCTCTGCTCGTACGCCTGAGCTGTGCATTGTTCCGGTGCGTATGTGTAGCCTTGACCCGAGATAAAACGCTCCAGTCGATAGATGGCAGCAAGCTTGTTGGGCTCAACAGATTCGGGGTTGATGATCGTCCCATTGTACATGATGATTTCCGTTGCATGTCCTTCCGTGTATTTGGCGAGAATCTCCTTCTGTTGACCTGCAATGTGCCAGATCACCCTTCGATACTCATCCACGAACACATCCTCCTCCCTTCTCATGCCTCATATATACCTCAGAGGCGCGTCACAGAGAGTGCCTGCTGTCCTCACATCAGTTGCACTTTGACTTTCACGGACCTGATTAAGATTAGGAGCGGGTGAGAAAGTATTACTCGTATCTGAGGACAATGACGGTCGGCACATCTGGGAGTCTGGAGGCATTGAGGACGAGGCTTCGCGTGTGAGGATGCACCACTGTCTTGCCGCTTAGGAACGGATCCGCCGTAGCGATGCCCCAGTAGAGCCCCAGAGTCCTATAGTGCATCGGAATGATAACCTTGGGGTCGAGGAGTTCCACGACCTCTGTCGCCATGACGGCGTCGATGGTTGTACCCCCGCCGACTGGAATGAGAAGCACATCTACGGGACCGATGGCCGCCACTTGCTCCGGCGTGAGGACGC
>MFGX01000045.1:9113-11207 GCA_001778455.1 Candidatus Fraserbacteria bacterium RBG_16_55_9
CTCCATAACAAAGATCGCGTTGTTTCTATTCGCAGGGCACGGGTCCTCCATAACATGGCACGTGCACACCGTATAGAAGCGCACGCCCTGGATCATCTCATCCACTCTGGCACAGGCCAGTTCCTCCGTCAGGCCGCGCAGCACTCGGGGATTTCCGGTGGCCAGGGCGACGTAGTTGTGATCCTCGTGTTCATGGCTTACGGTGACTACATGGATGCCCGAGAGAGGCTCAACGTGGTATCTTATGCCGTAATAGTGGGGATCGAAGGGGTCCATCAGGATGGTCGGTCCGTGAGCCACTTTCAGGGCGAACATGGCCTGGCCGTACCAAGTCAAGATTACATCCCCTTCGTTGGAGGTAGACCCCAAAGAGAAGGCAAACAGAGAAGCGGCAATCATAAAGGCCATCGCCACACAGCGTAAGAGCTTGCACGCGTATCTACTGCTCATAGCTGCCTTCTATCGAGCTTCTTTCTCCTCGGGGGATTCCGCCTTCTGCCAGTCGTAGCCCCACTTGACCCGGATGGTGACGTATCTCTGAATCTTCGGTGAATAATCAGCATCCTCGGCATGCTCTGCGGCGAACTCCTCGTACGATTGAAACCACGGGCAGTCATGCTCTTTCTGAATCTCGGCGCCAGTAAAGTCATAGTGCTGCGGACGAGCCTGCTGTCGTCCGATGGAGAAGCAGTGATAGCCAATGATCTGCTGCGAGAGGTGATGGCGGGTCTGGACGAGATAGATGCAATCTTTGCATATGGCTTTGCGTGCGGGCGGGGTAGTCGTGACTTGGCCTTCTCTCTCTGTGTTGTGATCCATGCACACCTCCTGCTGTCTTGCCACTATACCGCGTGGAGAGGAACGCTGCCCCCTGGTCATCCCAGAGGGCAGGGTTCCTTAGCAGTTGCCAGTGATTCTCAGTTTGCTGCTCTATTCGCTCTCTTACTTCCCGCCCCCTAGCGTTGCGCCGCTCTTGCGTGCCAGCACGGCCTTCACTGCCGCGATGATCTTGTCCTTGCTGGGCAGCATGTACGACTCCAGGGTTGGGGCGAAGCCGACGGGAACGTCCATGCTCGCTACCCGAGCCATCGGCGGGATAGGATTCATTGCCTCAGCCACAGTCGCGAGGAACTCTGCCGTTGTCCCAAAGGTCTTGGGTGCCTGATCCGTGACGACTAGCGCTCCCGTCTTCTGGACCGAGGCGAGAAGCCCAGCCCTGTCAAACGGGATCAGGGTTCGGGGGTCCCAGACCTCGGCTAAGATGCCCTCTTTCTCCAGATCCGCTGCGGCGTCCAGCGCTGCCTGCACCCAGTACCCTACGCCAGCGATTGTCACGTCTTTACCTTCGCGCTGAACAGCACCTTGTCCGAAGGGGATGGTGTAGTCCGCATCCGGCACTTCCTTCTTCAGACCACCTGCTGGGGTATTCTCGAAGAAGATCACCGGATCTGTCGTTGTGCGGAGAGCAGTTCTGTAGAGCCCTACCACATCGTAGGCGTTGGAAGGAACAGCTACCAATAGGCCCGGAGCGTTGGCCGCCCAGTTATGGTAGCAGTTGCTGTGCATCACGCTCTGGCCTCCCCAGGCGCCATACGACGTTCGGAAGACAACTGGGCATTTCGTCTTATACCCGCCCTCGAAGGCTACCTTGGCCGCCTGAACTACAATCTGTCCCCAGGCGTCCACAGCGAAGTCGCTCATCGAAAGGTTGACAATAGGCCGCATTCCCGCTAGCGCAGCCCCTATCCCGGCACCGGCCTCCTGCGTCTCGCAGATGGCGGAGTACTGTACCCGGTCCATGCCGAATTCGTCTACCATTGCTTTGGAAGGATGGCTCCAACTGTATGTGAATATCGTTGGGTCACGCCGCATCTCCGCTATAATGGTGTTGGTTATAGCCTGCGAAAACGTCAATTCTGCCATTAGGAATCACCTCTCCTTTTCTGAGCCTTAAGCCTTCATGACGTCACGGAAGTGCTGGTACTCCACCACTGGATCCGGGAGGGCACTCTGATCCGCGAAGTCCACTGCCGCTACGATGTCGGCTGCTACCTCTTGCTTTACGGTATCCAGTTCCGCTTGGGTAAGCAGCCC
>MFGX01000045.1:11247-11502 GCA_001778455.1 Candidatus Fraserbacteria bacterium RBG_16_55_9
CCAGTAATCTAACTCAGCCGGGTTCTCGTAGGGCCACCGGAGCACTTCATGGGTGGAGAGTGCATGGCTGTGACCTCGGAACCGATACGTTACGCACTCGAGCAGCGCCGGCATGTTCTTCGCGCGAGCCTGCTCGATCAGCTCGGAGGCGGCCTTGTATACGGCAAAGATATCCATGCCATCTACGGTGACTCCCGGCATGTCATAGCCGACTGCCCTCACCGCGAGATCCTTGCCCGCCCGTGCGAGTGAGTC
>MFGX01000045.1:11665-17060 GCA_001778455.1 Candidatus Fraserbacteria bacterium RBG_16_55_9
ACTCCAACCGCGTGTGGCACACCTGCGCCAACGATACCCGTCACGGCAAGCAGCCCTACCGATGGATCGTTCAGGGTCATGGAACCCCCGTGACCCCTGTTGATGCCGGTCACTTTGCCATAGAGCTCGGCAACGAGGGCCTTCAAATCCATCCCTAAGGCGGCAGAGTACCCGTGGGCTCGGTACGTGCCAATGAGCATGTCACCTGGCTGCATGGCTGTGGCCACTCCCACATTGACCGCCTCTTCGCCGTCCGAGGTATGCTGCCAAGGGAATGAGGAACCTGGCTGCAGCTTGCGCCCTGCTTGAAAGCCCTGGGCTAGCGTCCCAACAGGAATTTGCAGATCCGCCGTCTGTATCTCGGCGATCTTGTTTTCGAGCTGCCGGATGCGCTGCATCCCGCGGTACATCTTGAGCAATGTCTCCTTCGGCAAGGTGACGGAAGACGGGAAAGCCTGCGCTAGGGCCTTCTGCATCTGAGGAAGGCCGATCACGGCCGCTCCCGCAACCACACCTGCACCTTTCAGGAAACCCCTTCTGGACACACGGTGTTTCTGTACGATCTCTTGTGCCATTGTTGAATTCCCTCCTTTGCTAGGGTTGACTCCTTGACAAGCCGCTACTCTGAGCGACTCCTTCGTATCCACCATCTGAAGTAACCACCTCCCTTTTACTTACTAGGCTAGCACTCGCTCTTCCCGTCGTCTATGAAGAAGATGGCAGGAAAGATGTGAGGTATTAAACTAAAAAGGTGTGAAGGATTTACACTTGGAGTTCCCGCAGCCGCCGTTCGTCCAAGACTTCGATCTTATGGTCTTGAATGGCAATGATCTTCTCCTCCATCAAGTTGTAAAGTGCCTTGTTGGTCACCTTCCGGTTCACTCCGACCAGGTCCGCTATCACTTGCCGCAAAAGGGGCTGCCGTTCAAATTGCGCTGCCCCTTGCAGCTCCATCAGAACTCTGGCCACCCTGGCCCTTACATCACAATAGGAAGAGATCCAGATCTCATGGAGGAGTTCCCTTGCTACCACCGAAAGGCGTTCTATCACCTTTGTGGCCACGGAGGGGTGACGCATCACAAAGGATCTAAAGGACGAAGCAGGCAGATAGTAGACCAAAGCAGGCGTCTCGGCTTCCACTTGAACGACGAAATCATTATAGATCCGCTCACCGTTGTGCGAAGCATTCACACACGGAATCAGATCACCCGTTTGGAGAAACTTCAGGATCCGACGCTTGGCTTCTCCACTCTTCCTCACGGTCAGCAGGGCACGCCCTTGGCAGAGGATGAAGCAACCGGGGCGGTAGACCCCTTCTTGCCAGATGACCTGTCCACGCACGTAGTACAGAGACTTCACCCTCTTGGAGATCTCTCTAAGCTCGGTCTCCGGTAAACGACCAAGGATGCAAGATGCAGAGCGCTCACACGACATGCAGTTCTTCATCGCGATCTCCATAGAGCGCCCGTCATCTCCTTTCTTGTCTCCCAGATTATGGCAGTGCCAGGGGGGAGTAATCTATGAAGAAATGGACAAAGAGATGTAACCGATTACCAAAGAAAGGAAAGTTGCGAAAGGGGAAAGAGATGAAGAAGTTCTTGCTTTGTTAGCCGCCGCGCGCCGTTCGCTTCAGCCCTAGCCGACGGCGCATCTCCTTGCTGGAGGTTCCCCCGTCTGGCTTTTGTCGTGACCGTGATCGCTCGATCAGAGCAAGAAACCGAGGGTGGGTGCTCAAAGTCACCGTTTCCAAATCCGCGTTTTCAATGGATACCAACGCCGCGACAGGTTTTCGATCTACTGTCAACACAACAGGCCCTTTGTTCACATCTCGCGCATAGTCTGCGAGTGGAGCGGTTGCCTTAGCCATTTCCAAAGAGCTTCTTGAACAGCTGTCAAATTTGTCAGCAAAAGAGCAACCTGTCTCTCTGGGCGTCGCTCCGTACCTCGTCGAAACAGAATCACAGAGGGTCGGCTTGCCTTCCTTAGAGCGAGCAGTGTGCCAAAGTCTGTGTCCGCGGAGACGAGAATGCGATGTTCTACCTTAGCTCTAGCGAAGATTCCTTCATCGTCCTCCGCCTGCATCTGATAATCGCGAACATGCACTGCATCATGGCCAGATTGCTGTAGGCTCTCCGCTATGAGGGGTGATAGGGCGTTGTCCACCAAGAACTTCACGGTGCAGATACCAAGGGCAACTCGCGCTCCCGAACTGCTTCCGCAGCATATTGCAAAGCCTCGCGGATATCTTCACCCTTTAGATCTGGAAATGCCTTGTGAATCTCTCCTTCAGTCATACCATCAGCGACCATATCCACGACCGTCGCCACCGGTATTCGCAAGCCGCGAATACAAGGCACCCCCCCCATCTGCTGAGGGTTGACGGTAATTCGTGTAAACTTCATTGCCTACCTCCAAGGTTATCTCAGATCTCTTCAATAATACCTGCTAAGCTTTGAAAGTCAACGAATTGTCTTGCTTATGACAGTGGGGGGTTGATCGAAGAACTAAACTCTCCTACAATGCAATCGGGAGCATGGGTCAACTCTTTGACCAAGACAAGAAGAAAGCCCCACTGGCCGAACGGCTGCGTCCCCGCCATCTCGATGAATTCGTGGGCCAAGAACACATCGTCGGCACCGGAAAACCTCTGCGGAAAATGATCGAGAGCGATCAAGTGCGCTCCCTTGTGCTTTGGGGTCCGCCGGGCACAGGCAAGACAACTCTGGGCCATGTCATTGCCCAGGCATTCAAAGCAGACTTCCACCACTTCAGCGCTACCCGCTCCTCCATCAAAGAAATCCAAGCCGTGATGGAAAGCTCCCGCAAGAGATTCAACTCCTACGGAACGCGAGATCTCGTCTTCGTAGATGAGCTCCATCGGTTTAACAAAGCCCAACAAGCCGCATTTCTGCCTTATGTCGAAGAAGGCTCTGTGATCTTGATCGGTGCTACCACTGAAAACCCATCGTTCGAGATCATCAATCCGCTCCTCTCGCGCTCGCAGGTCTTCGTGCTCAAGCCTCTCGCACCCCAAGAGATCAAAACGATCACGCAACGAGCACTCATAGACAAAGAACGAGGATTGGGTGACCGCGGGATGAATCTGACCCCCGAAGCTGAAAACTTCATTGCCGAAGTCTGCGATGGCGATGCGCGCCGAGCGCTCAATCTACTCGAGCTGTCTGCCGATCTCTCTTCGTCTCAGAGGATCACTCTGGAGATCGTTCAAGAGGCTTTTCAGCGCAAGACGCCGCAATACGACAAAGCCGGCGAAGAACACTACAACACGATCTCCGCGCTCCACAAGGCCGTAAGAAATTCTGAACCCGATGCCACGCTCTATTGGCTCGCACGCATGCTCGCGGGAGGCGATGATCCGCTCTACATCGCGCGACGCTTGATCCGCATGGCCATCGAAGATATCGGCCTGGCCGATCCCCAAGCGCTCGCTCTGGCTGTAGCCGCAAAAGACACCTACGACTTTTTAGGTTCCCCTGAAGGCGAACTGGCCCTGGCAGAAGTTGCCGTCTATCTCGCCACAGCTCCCAAGAGCAATGCCATCTACAAAGCGTTCGGTCAGGCACGCGAGGATGTAGAAAAGACGCGCAATGAACCTGTGCCCTTGCACATTCGCAACGCCGTTACCCAACTCATGAAAGAACTCGATTACAGCAGAGGCTACCAGTATGCCCACAACTACGAGGAGGGTGTGACGGACATGAACTGTCTGCCAGACAACCTGAAAGATCGCGTCTACTATCATCCCGCAGATCGGGGCTTCGAAGCAGAGATCAAACGGCGCTTGGAGCGTTGGCAAGCGCTCCGCCGCCAGAAATCGTCAACGCGAAAGACCTAAGCAGGCCAAGCATCCTCCCTCGCCAGATCTCTTCTTGACTGCGGACTCACACAAAATGTATGGTTTGGCAGCATCAATTTTAAGGAGGAGGTCGCCTCGCATGCCTGTGTTTCGACGAAGTATCGGTTTGGGATTATTCCTGCTGGCGCTGCTCGCTGTAACCACCGTCGCTCAACTCACTCCACCCTACGAATGGAAAGTGATGGAGACGGAGCACTTTCGGATCATCTTCCACCCCGAGGTAGAAGGGTTGGCTCGGGAGGCGGCGGTAGAAGCGGAAGACGCATATCAATCCTGGGGCAAAGAGCTCCAGACCACTCCTCCCTCGAAGACCAATGTTGTGGTGATCGATTTCACGGATGACTTCAATGGCTTTGCGGATACCTCTCGACTTATCAGCTGGTGGTACGCCACCCAAGTTCAATTTGACACGGTCCTCGGCGGGCGAGGACCTTCTCAAATCGGGAGTCTGGCCCATCACGAATACTGGCACATTGTCGATATTGATAAAGTGAGTGGACCCTCTGCGCTGCTACGCGGGATCTTCGGACGCATCATTCTGCCCGGTGACATCAAGCCACAGTTCAACGTGGAGGGCTCAGCGACCTACGCGGAATATATGAAGTACGGATACTCCAGAGCTAGCTGGGCTCTCTCGGGTATGTACCTACGCCAGATGGCATTAGATAATCAGTTCCCCTCGCTGGACAGAGCAGCCACCAGCTATATCAACACGGGTTGGCCCTCACTGGGCACGATGTGGTACCTGCTCGGTTCCTGGTTCATGCGCTATATCGAGGCGGAACACGGACGAGGCGTGATGGCCAAGCTTGATGAAATCAACGCCCAGAACTGGCTTGCCACACTCTCGGATCTTCTTGCTGATCTGATCGCCGATCGCTATGGAATCTCCATTTACGTCGGTCCCGACTTTGGTCAGATCATGAGTGAGGCCACCGGAGTGCCCACCCAAGAACTCTATGAGGGTTTTCAGCAATGGCTCAAGAAACAAGCCCAAGACCATCTGACGCGAGTCGAATCCGATGGCATGACGTCCACGTCCAATCTCACATCATTCGGTTACTGGACGTTACAGCCCAAGTGGTCACCCGATGGGAAGTGGGTCGCCTATGAGCACCTGAGCCCTTTCCGCTTGGATGGGATACGGATTATTAAGCCCGATGGTTCGGAAGATCATGCCCTGCCTCCCGCCACGTTCGTCTTCGAAGGAGCCTTCGGTTGGTCACCGGACGGGCAGAAGTTGATCTACTCCGGCTACGATCAGTATGGTCCATACTTCAACTTCAACGATCTCTATCTCTACGATCTCGCAACGCAAAGAACAGACCGACTGACGCATGGGGCGCGGGTGTACAATCCTGTCTTCACTCCCGATGGACAAAGCATTCTGTTCGCTCAGCAAGGTCACGGGGAAGAGAGCCCGAAACTGGTAAAGATGAATCTGGCTACAGGTTCAAGCCAGACCATTAAAGAGTTTCCCATTGGGACAATACTGGACTTCTTCGCCCTCTCTCCAGA
>MFGX01000046.1:0-1865 GCA_001778455.1 Candidatus Fraserbacteria bacterium RBG_16_55_9
ATGAGGGCTGAAATCAGCAAGCGAAATGAAGTGCTTCTGGTCCATGAAGAATATCCTCCTCTTATGGGCCAGCATAGCACACGACGGTTGACTTTCCCAAGCCCTTTATAGTAACGTTTATTGCGGTATTCTAAGCGGAAATCAACGATCGAATTTCTATCTATGGGCGCGTGAACGCGAAGAAAGGGGCCATCCATGAAGATCTACCTCGATGGTAAGTTCGTGCCCGAGGAGGAGGCAAAGGTCAGCGTCTTTGACCACGGTCTACTATACGGCGATGGCATCTTTGAAGGCATCCGAGCCTACAACGGCTATGTCTTCAAACTCGAGGAACACCTAGATCGGCTCTATGACAGTGCCAAGGGCATTCGCCTAGAAATCCCTCTTCCGCGCGAGGAGATGAAGGAAGCCATCTTGGAGACGCTTCGCGTCAACCAGCTCAAGACTTCGTACGTCCGGCCCATCGTGACGCGTGGTGTGGGAGATCTGGGAATCGATCCCAGGAAGTGCAAGGGAAGGCCCACTGTGATCGTCATCGTGCGCGAGTGGAAGTCACTCTATCCCGAAGAACTCTATCAGAAGGGGCTACGCGCTATCGTAGCGGCAAGCCGCGCCAGGCCCCCGGAAAGCCTCTCGCCCAGCATCAAGACTTTAAATTATCTGACCAACATCATGGCCAAGATCGAAGCGAATGTCTGGGGAGCGGACGAGGCCATCATGCTCGACGTGCATGGGAATATCGCAGAAGGGACGGCCGACAACCTTTTCATCGTGAAGCACGGCGTCTTGCATACTCCCCCGGTGATCGCGAACCTGCCGGGGATCACGCGAGCCACGATCATCGAATTGGCTCACGATGCAGACTACGAAGTCCGAGAGGAGCACTTCGGGATTGCACAACTCTACATGGCCGACGAGGTCTTTCTCACGGGCACGGCTGCGGAGGTCGTTCCCATCATAGAGATCGATGGACGAACGATCGGAGCGAGTCGCCCTGGACACATCACGATGGAGCTTCGCAAGCGATATAAAGACATCACAGGCATTCCTGAAACCGGCACTCCCATCTACAGCCTGCAAAAAGTTAAATGAAGCCTCGAGTCCGATTCGCTCCCAGTCCCACCGGGGAACTGCACGTGGGAGGTGCTCGAACGGCGCTCTTCAACTGGCTCTTCGCCCGAAGACACCAAGGCACGTTCATCATGCGCTTCGAGGACACGGACATCGACCGCAACCGCCCGGAGCTGGTTGAGCCCATTCTGGAGAGTTTTCGGTGGCTGGGTATCCTCTGGGATGAAGGGCCGTATTTTCAGAGTCAACGTTTCGCACTCTACCGAGAATATGCTGAGAGATTGCTGCAAGAGGGGAAAGCCTATCGATGCTATTGCACACCCGAAGAATTGGAAGAGAAACGCAAGCAAGCGTTGGCGACCAAGCGCAAACCCCGATACGACGGACACTGCCGCAATTTATCTCCGGATGAGCAGAAACGTTACGAGACCGAAGGCCGAAAGCCCGCTCTACGGATCAAGGCTCCCGAGACGGGCGCCACGGTCGTGGAGGACCTCATCCGAGGCCGCGTAGAATTTGACAATACGGAGTTGGATGACTTCATCATCTTCCGCTCCGATGGCCGGCCGACATACAATTTCGCAGTCGTGATCGATGATGTGACCATGGAGATGACTCACGTGATTCGCGCGGATGAGCATCTGAACAATACCCCAAAACAGATGTTTATCTATCAAGCCCTGGGGCATGCGTTACCCCAGTTCGCCCATGTGCCCATGGTCTTAGCCAAAGACCGCACGAAGCTCTCCAAGCGCCACGGGGCCACCGCCGTGTTCGAATTCCGAGAACGGGGC
>MFGX01000046.1:1960-2606 GCA_001778455.1 Candidatus Fraserbacteria bacterium RBG_16_55_9
CTCGCTGGAAGCTGTAAATCCTGGTGCAGCGATCTTCGATGATGAAAAACTTCTGTGGCTCAATCATCACTACATCAAGTCCGGTGATCTTAGGCGGCTCGGTAAGTTGGTGCATGAGTTTGCTATCAAGCGCGGCTTGATCACTGAAGAGGAAGCAAAGAGCATCCCCGAAGAGCGCTGGACTGCCGTGGTGGATTTTCTTAAGGAGCGCAAGCGCACACTGGTTGAACTCGCAGAAGGAGCGCTGCCCTTTCTTACGGATCAACTGAACTTCGATCCCAAGGCCGTCGGAAAATTTCTCACTCCTGAGAAAATGCCGCTTCTCCGGGGAATTGCCGAGGCTCTTCGAGCACTGCCCACAGAGAAGTTCAACGTTTCCAACTTGGAAGGAGCCGTCCGAGTGCACCTGGAATCGAAGGGCTTCGCTCTCAAAGACGCAGCCCAGTCTTGCCGGGTCGCGCTCACAGGCGTGACAGCAGGCCCGGGCCTCTTTGAGACGATGGAGTTTTTGGGCAAGGCACGAGTTATCGAGCGCCTGGAGCGGGCCATCACACAGTTCCAAGGAGCCGGATCCCCAGCTCAATGAGGGTCACGGGCGGAAGGCTCAAGGGGCGCGAGCTTTTCGGACCGAAGAGCGCTGAGACTC
>MFGX01000046.1:2635-5370 GCA_001778455.1 Candidatus Fraserbacteria bacterium RBG_16_55_9
CTCTTCAACATCCTTGAGAATGTCGTAGATGGCAGTTTGTTTTTGGATCTATTTGCAGGCACGGGCAGTGTGGGAATCGAAGCGCTCAGCCGAGGAGCAGAGCATGCCGTCTTCGTAGATAGTTCCCAAGAAGCGGTGCAGATCCTTCAGAAAAATCTGCAGCGACTTGAACTAAGCAAACAAACAACCGTCTATCGTGAGGATGCGTTCGTCGCTCTAGAAAACTTGAATAAAAGAGGGCAGTGTTTTGATCTTGTTTTCATCGGCCCTCCTTACGGCAAGGGCCTAGCAGATAAAGCACTGAGTCGTCTAGCCAAGCTAAGTGTGCTCAAACCCGAGGCGATCGTAATCACAGAGATCTTCAAGAAAGAGGTCGCTCAGGATCGCTACGGTGCCTTAGAGCTTTTCGATGAGCGCGTGTACGGAGATAATCGAATCAAGCTCTATCGCACTGTAGAACCAAGGGAGTAGCCTACCTGAGTTCGCTTGGCTACAATACGTGAAACGAGAAGGGGGCCTGGAAGATGAGCACGAATGAAATCTCTACTCCGTCTAACTTTATCAAAAAGATCATTGATGAAGACATAGCGAAAAGCACCTTCGGTGGTCGAGTTCACACCCGATTTCCACCGGAGCCGAACGGCTATCTGCACATTGGACACGCCAAATCGATCTGCCTCAATTTTGGCCTAGCCCAAGGATACGGCGGCCTATGCAATCTGCGGTTTGATGACACGAATCCGACGACAGAGGAAGCGGAATACGTGAAAGCGATGAAAGAAGACATCCGTTGGCTCGGGTTCGATTGGCAGGATCGGGAGTTCTACACCTCGGATTACTTCGATCAGTTATATGAATTTGCCATGCAACTCATCAAAGAGGGCAAGGCGTATGTGGACAGCTTAAGCCCAGAGGAGATCAAAGAGCACCGGGGCCCCTGGAACGAGCCAGGCAAAGGGAGCCCCTACCGCAATCGATCCGTCGAGGAGAATCTTCAATTGTTCGAGCGGATGAGGGCTGGAGAGTTCAAGGACGGGACTCAGACCCTGCGGGCCAAGATCGATATGACCTCGTCGAACATGAATCTGAGGGACCCCATTCTATACCGCATCATCCACGCGAAGCATTACCGCACAGGCAACAGGTGGTGCATCTATCCGACATACGATTTCGCCCACGGTCAGAGCGACTCCATCGAAGGCATAACCCACTCCATCTGCACGCTGGAATTTGAAGATCATAGGCCGCTCTATGACTGGTTCCTTGATGCGTTGAAGATCCACCATTCCAAGCAGATTGAATTCGCTCGCTTCAATCTCAATTACACCGTAATGAGCAAGCGAAAACTCATTGAGTTGGTTGAAGGCGGGCATGTCAGTGGGTGGAATGATCCTCGGATGCCGACTCTAACGGGGATGCGGCGACGGGGCTATACACCGGAGGCCATTCGCAATTTATGTGAGAAGACTGGCGTATCCAAAGTCAATAGCGTCATCGATGCGGCCATGCTCGAAGACTGCGTCCGCGAGGATTTGAATAAGCGAGCACCACGAGTGCTGGCCGTGCTGAATCCCTTGCGTGTGGTGATTGAAAATTATCCAGAAAGCGAAGTTGAGTATATTGATGCCATCAACAACCCAGAGGATCCCAGTGCAGGAACTCGTAAAGTTCCCTTTTCGCGTGTGCTCTACATTGAGCGCGACGATTTCATGGAAGATCCGCCGCCAAAGTTTTACCGCCTGGCCCCCGGTCGTGAGGTCCGACTGCGATATGCGTATTTCATCAAATGTGTCGGCGTGACAAAAGATAAGAAGACTGGCGAGATCGTTGAGCTACGCTGCACCTACGATCCAGAGACGCGGGGTGGTCAAGCTCCGGACGGTCGTAAGGTGAACGCTACGATTCACTGGGTTTCGGCAGACCATGCGGTAGAGGCAGAAGTGCGGCTGTATGATCGTCTCTTCCTCAAAGAAGATCCTACGGACGTGCCAGAAGGGGTTGACTGGAAAGCGAATATCAACCCAAACTCGTTGGTGACGCTGAACTCCTGCCAAGTGGAACCGAGCCTGGCGGGTGCAGAACCGGGAAGTCGCTACCAGTTCGAGAGGCTGGGCTACTTCTGTGTCGATTCTGTGGATTCTTCTCCTGGAAAGCTGGTATTTAACCGGACGGTGTCGCTGCGCGACCAATGGGCCAAGGTCCTGAAGGCAGAGAAGTGGAGGACGGCGTAACTTGACTTGGGGGATGAACAGAGATCGGTGTATACTGCATCCGGTGATAGGTGTGACAACAACAGTGAGAGAGATCGAGAAGAATGCCCGCGAATTCTCTCAGCAAATTGCAGAAACGTTACCTTCTCCTTCCCATGCCCAAATCCCGGCAAGGAGCATTGAGAACTCTAAGGCTCAAAAGGGATTCGCGCAGCAGCTTGCGACTAGGGTCAGGCAGTTTGAACCCACAAAAGAGCAAGTGTCGAATCTTTACCTAAAGTTCAAGACTTTGAAGGCAGAACTTGAAGATGGCCTGATTCTCGTCAAGGCTCGCTATGAAGGCGATCCCCGACTTAAGGAGCTTTCTGCGCTCATTCAATCCATCAGCACCATCTACAACGATCTGCTCATCGACTTGAAAGTCCTCCTAGATGCTTATGAAGGGAGAGTCCCCAGCCGCATACGATCCACTTTAGGTAGACGCTGGGCGGAGCTGCTCGATCACATCTTGCTCTATCACGACCT
>MFGX01000047.1:0-147 GCA_001778455.1 Candidatus Fraserbacteria bacterium RBG_16_55_9
CATCGATCAGCAGATCTCTGGTAACGTGGCCCCACAGGGGATCATGCCCGTTCCGGTAGGCAGTCAACTCACACTCCAAGGCACCGTGAGGAGCGGCCGGATCGATTACATCATCGGCTTCTCCCAGAACACAACTAAGATCCGATT
>MFGX01000047.1:186-872 GCA_001778455.1 Candidatus Fraserbacteria bacterium RBG_16_55_9
GAGGCAGAAGGAGTTCGTCTTCCTGGGTAGTCCATTTAAGAACCCACCCTCGAACCCCTTCGTCATCAACTTCCCAGCCGGAACCTTGATGCCCTTCTTACAAGTCAAGGTCTGCCTCGTGCTCGTGGACGTGCCCGGCTTCCAGTTCATCATCTGCTTCAATTTCTAACCGTACTCAACACGCAAAAAGGGGGAGCCCCAAGACGGACTCCCCCTACCACACCCCCAAAAGGAGGGGAAAATGAGATTCCATCTCGCATTGTGGCTTGGAGTCACGCTCCTTGTCTTTAGCTCACTGGCCAGCTTCTGGATGGAGACGAGCGGTGCAGCTACAGCAGCGGCTGTGGGTGCCCAGTCCCACTTCCGAGCGCTCCTACCCCCTCAATCGATCGACATCTTGAACGTCATCCAGACCGCCCAAGAACTAGATTACTGGATTCGTATCCAGACTGGGACAGACGTGACCTATCTCAAGGGCCAGGTGCCTTGTTCCTCCTGTTCCCCTACTCAAGAAGCACAGTTCTTCACGACTCCTCAACTCTACGTCGATGGATTCAACTTCTGGATTCGTCTTGATGACCCCAATTGGCAAGTCAATCTACGTCCGTCGCATGAAGTGCCGTCCACCTATGAGCTGATCGTATCACCCAAGGTGCCCAAGTCAGTGCTTAGCTCCGAGGACGTCA
>MFGX01000047.1:898-1197 GCA_001778455.1 Candidatus Fraserbacteria bacterium RBG_16_55_9
TTTGGCGTGCTGCCAGCGCAAGCGGAATCGCTGAAGTTCGAGCCGATGGTCCCCCTTGAAAAGCCCGAGCCGCCAGAGGGTGTGCGACTGGACTCCGTGCTCTATGGGCTCATGTTCGCCCCCGACTGGGTGGACTACGCGAGCACAAATGGAATCGATCTCTCCGGCCTACGAGCCGTAGTGATCGTGGAGCTACGTTCTCCCGAGGCCGAACTCCCCGACGGACTGAATCTTGTAGTCGAGGCTCGCAATGGCGGGCTCGTACGGGCAGAGGCGCTCATCCATCGACTCGCCGATCT